>JBMNUR010000357.1:0-3304 GCA_050946395.1 Peptococcales bacterium | reverse complement strand
GCTCTTTTTGTCTTGCCTAAAAAGTTGATACATCAATCACTACTGATTACTATGACAAAAATGCCAATAACATAAGTAAAGGGTAGGTATTCCGAGAAATACCCACCCCAACTATTGACATAGAGCCGAAAATAATTTTTACCTAAGAGCATTAATATTCCGGCGGCAAGTCTTTCAATTGTTCCATGGTAAATACCGGGCCATCAAGACAAACATAACAAGACCCTATATTACAACGCCCACATTTACCAATACCACACTTCATCCGCATCTCTAAGGTAGTTATAATATCCTGGTCTTTAAAGTTCATTTTTTGTAAAGCTGGTAAGGTAAATTTAATCATTACAGGTGGACCGCATAAAACAGTAACCTGAGGTTTTGGAGCAAGTTCCTCCACATAAGCAGGAACAAAACCTACATGACCATCCCAGCCTTCTTCTTCACGGTCAATTGTTACTCGAACATCCATATTGGGAACCTTAGCCCAATTTTCAAATAAATCTTCCTGAAAGCAAAGGTCTGACTTTGACCTAGCTCCATAAACAACGGTTAACTTGCCATAGTCTTCTCTATTTTTTATGCAATGCATAATTAGACTACGCACAGGTGCTAAGCCTATACCCCCACCGATGAAAAGTAGATCTTTCCCTTTACAATAATCTAAAGGAAAACCATTACCATAAGGACCTCTAATTCCCACTTCCTGACCTACTTCTATTTCATGTAAAGCATTAGTCAATTGGCCGACTTCTTTAATCGCCATTTCAATATGGTTTTCCCCTTTATTAGTGATGGAAAACATACCTTCTCCCACTAAGGGCAAAGATAGCATACCCAGTTGGCCAGGCAGCGGATCAAAGGGCTTTTGTTCATCCATTGTAGTTATATGAAAGGTTTTAACATCAGGGGTTTCCTGAACTATTTTAATAACCTTGGCTTTGATGGGAACTAAAGGGTTAATTTTTTTAACATCTTCAACGGTTACCGCCACTTTTTTCCCTCCAATCGTTTATTCGTTTAATCGCCTATTCGTCGAATCGTCTTTTGTTTATAGTCAGTGGTCGATTGCTATGAAAGAAGTCACTATTTCACTGTTACACTGTTTCACTGATCTTTTTAATTACTGCAGTGATATCCAGATTCACCGGGCATTTTACTACACAACGGCCACAACCAGTGCAAAGGAGCATATTGTACCTTTCTGGGAAGTAGCGCAGCTTGTGTAAGAAACGGTTTCTAACCCGTTCTTTTTTACCGGGACGTGGTTGGTGACCTCCAGCCATTTTGGTATACTCATCAAACATGCAACAATCCCAGCAGCGGATTTTCGTACCATCTTCTCCCCTTACCTCATTGGCAATATCAAAACAATGACAGGTAGGACAAATATAAGCACAAGTACTGCAATTTAGGCATTTACGAGAAATATCATCCCAGATAGGATGGTCAAACATATCTTTTAGTTTTTCCGGAACGCCCTCTACATCAGCTGTTAAGGTAAACTCACCAACAGGTGGAATAGCAACATTTTCCTCAGTTAACATATCGGAAATTTTAGCTAAAATTGTCTGACCTCTATCGGTAATTGCCTCAAAACCTACTTTTTCGCCTAAATCATAGGCTTGAATATCTACACCCACACCTTTTTGAGGGTCAATACCCATTGACGCACAAAAGCAGGATTCATTAGGTTTTACACAACTTAAACCAACCAAAATACTGCGATTGCGTTTGTCTTCGTAAAAAGAATCGATATAACCTTTGGTCAAAAATACCTGATCAAGACATTCGATACTTTTTAAATCACAGGATCTAATTCCAAAGATAATTTGCATACCTTCCTCTTGAGGCAATTCTTCAATCTCTAAAGATTTATTTTTAGCTTTAAATTTATACATCTTTTCTGTTTGAGGAAAGAAAATATCCTTGGGCGGTAATGTAACATTTTCTTCAAGGGCTAGTTCCATATCTTTTTGGTAGGGAGTAAATTTGGATATACCGTCTAATTTTGCCGGGACTAATAATTTATATTCTTTTGTCAACTGTTCAAAAAGCTCAGGTAATTTTGTCTTAAGAATAGTTTTCATCCTTGTCCCTCCCTACATAAATTCTTCCGGGTCATTTTTATCAAAATGACCTAGGGGTAATTTACCTTCAAGATCAACACCTGCATCATATTCACCAAATAATTCATTAATATCTTTAACCAGTTTTTTATTTAATAGCATTATGGGAATATCCATAGGACACGCCCGCTCACATTCACCACATTCGATACAACGTCCAGCCACATGCATGGCCCTGGTTAGAGCAAAAAACTGATTTTCTGAGGCATTATTAGCTTTACCAATCCAGCCGACACGAGTTTGGTCAAAAATACATTCCCGGCAACTACAAGCTGGACATACATTACGACAGGCATAACAACGTAAACAGCGCTCATACTGTTTGTTCCAGAAATCATATTTTTCATCTGGACTTAAGGCTTCCATAGCCAGAACATCGCTATAATCAGGTGCTTCTATTGTAGCCGCTACTTCATCTAATGTCTCTTTGTCTCCTAAATAATAATCGTAAACTAAAGGATTAGGATAGCGGCATTCTAAGCATTTTTGAGCCTTAGGCACTTCACCATCTTTACCTAATTCTTTGGCTTTGTCCTGATCTTTGAGTCCCGGACAAGGAATACCGATCAGAATTACCTTTTCCCGTTCTATTTGTTTATCCTGTAAAAGCCGATTAAAGGCACGGGAATCACAACCTTTAACAAAAATCGCGGCTTTACCTTCTTGATTTTTCATATCCACTAAATATTTACTTAAATTGTTATGGCAAAAATCATCCCAAACCAATCGTTCTACATCTTCTGGTTTATCGATAAAGGCAGGAGGTGAAAGGTACCAGAAAGTCCCCTTCTCCCAGCCAATAACAACTTGAGCTTCACCCTTTTCCAAAATTTCCCGGGCAATTGTTTGCATTTTTTTGGTCATTTCATTCATTGGGCATCCCTCAACTTCCTGTTAGGCCCCATCGCCCTAATATCTTCAGTAATTTGAGTAACCACCTGTTGAAACTTGGGTCCCTCAGAACCAGATATCCATCTAGCTTGAAACCGCTCAGGGTCAATACCAATATATTGTAAAAGTCTTTGCATTAATAAATATCTTCTCCGGGTAAAATAATTTCCGGTTACATAGTGGCAATCACCTGGGTGGCAGCCTGCTACTAAAACTCCATCAACCCCTCTTTGGAAAGCTCTAATAACAAATTGTGGGTTGACTCGACCGGAACAGGGAACACGCAG
>JBMNUR010000356.1:0-3314 GCA_050946395.1 Peptococcales bacterium | reverse complement strand
CCTGCCAAATCCTTTAGATTACAAACAGATTTTTCCCGGGCCCATAGCTCAGTTGGTTAGAGCATCGGACTCATAATCCGTGGGTCGAAGGTTCAAGTCCTTCTGGGCCCAAAGTATTATTTCTCATGTGTGAAAATCATACAACCCACTGAAAGCATAGTGATCCAAAACACCTTTTAGGATTAGTCTCTTTAAGTAGTGGAGTATAAACCAGAAGTCTTTCCACCTTTTTCATCAACAGTAAAGACTTTCCGGTTAGGCAAAGTGAATTAACATACTAACGGGTGAAGACGACTCAAAAGATCAGATTTCGGGTCGTTTTCTCCCTGTAATAGAAGGAAAAATTTTTAGACATCTCAAGTTCCGGGACAGTATGTAGTTTTGAGGATTATGAATGCCAGTTACCGCTTTAAAGCTTTTAGTGTAACCTCTGGATCAAGCATCCCCATATTCAGGAATCGTGTATATGGGAATTGAATGATCTGATCTCTCATTTCATCATATAAGTATTTAAGATCTTCAGCTTTAATTAGACATAAAATAAAATCCGTAAACATTTGACAGTCTTGGATGAAATCAGATGAAAAGGAGTCAGAAATAAGTATCGAACCAAGAACAGGATATCCCTTTTTCTGGTATGCCTTGATGTACGCTCCAATTTGTCTTGTCACACTCGAAAACTTTGCATATTGCTTTCTACTTGATTTACATTCACAAATAAAAATCCCTTCTGGATACTTTAGGACGATATCCGGATTCTCTGAAGTTACATTTCTGATTTCTTCATCAATGGGAACACCTAGTCGGGTTAGAATTATTTTAGTGATTTTCTCAAATGTAACACCAATTTCAGCAGAAGCAACTCCAGCCCCAGCATCATTCAGTGCATTGACATTGTTTGCTGCTAGAAACGTATAGTTTTCGATAAGCTTGTCTTCAGCATTCATGTAAGCGGCTAATATTGAGTTGATAGGATCCTTTTTTGATACCTTAAACTGCATTCTTGAACTAAAACTTTCCAACTCAACCTGAGAAAAAAGATATAATATATCTCTTGGCTTAATCAAAAGATCTAATAAAGTTTGAGCATCGATATTTTTTATACCCTTGTGTAATGATAGTTCTTCACGAATTTGAGGTTCATACCCACATTTAATTAGATCTCCAAGAAGTCTGTTATATCCATCTTTTGAAAGAGAACTAGCCCCTTCAAGTTCGTCTTTCATATAGAAATCTATCAGATAATCTATCTTCTCACTAATATTTCTTCCTTGTTTTTCCAATTGAATTTTCAAACGGTTTTCGATGATATCTGCTAATTTATCCTTCCTTTCCTTAACTCCATCGGTATCCAAGAAAATGTCCTCTGATAGAACTTGTTTTATATCGATGTACTGATTGAGAATGGCATTAATTTTGTCTTTTCTCTGTATAGGAGAGGTTATTTTA
This sequence comes from Peptococcales bacterium, assembly GCA_050946395.1. Taxonomy (GTDB): domain Bacteria; phylum Bacillota; class Peptococcia; order Peptococcales; family BICA1-8; genus JBMNUR01. The sequence goes on along the minus strand of JBMNUR010000356.1, from coordinate 1,865 downwards.
GAAAGCCGAATCCTATATTTCTTAATTATAATGTTCAGCATCCGCTCATTAAGAGCGTTATAAATACGGCGCTGGTATTTAAACGGTAATCTCAGTCCACGTAATTCTCGCAGGATTCGTACGAATTCATCTGGTATATAGATCATCATGCTTGATTTCTTATAGAAACAAATACCTTTCGACACCAAACTAGCTATTAATTCGTCAACAGAGATCTCAACTTTTTCTTTCGAATACTCCATCCAAAGAATTCTTGATTCAATATCCGAAAGCCCTAAAGCATGCCTGAGAGTATCAAGCACTGTAAGCTCATCAAAGGAGATTTGCCCTTCAGCCTGGCGCTCTTCATCGTTTTTTACAGCAGTCTTAAGACACTCTGCATAGATATTGTAATCGCGTAACCGCGGATCATTAACGTTTTTCTCATCGTTCTTATAAGCTAAAAGCTCTTTACTAGACTCATTAAGTTCTTTTATTTTCTTACTATAGTCTTGCGAAAGATCATCCCTACTCATAAAGCCCTTACCATCTGCCATAAATATATCTGCAGCTATATCGAGCTTAATATCATCTCGGAGTGCTTTTCTAATAACTTCCTTATACTTCTTCCGGATTTCTGGATTATTAAAAGTCTCTACAAAGGCTTCAGTGTCAGTTTTTTTTGTCAGCAGCTCATTGGAGTCTAGAATCTGTGAAGTCAGAATATTAACAAATCGACTTTTCTCATTTTGATTAAGCAGATTAAGAACCGTACCGAGTTTCATAATGACTCCTTGTCTTAAAATCCTAGAGTAGAACAAAAAAAGTAAATACTATAATTATAGAAAATATAAACCGTAAATACTACCACTGCAATAAGAAACTGAACAACGACATTCATTCAGAACGTTCATTCCGTACTAATAGGCTGTCTTTTGCACATGCCATTCCATTGCACCAACTTGAATGTATCTCGTAGATATCCCCCTCATCCGGTCCAGAAGCCCATGATAACTAATTCACTTCAAACACTTGACCGTCAGCAAGATACTCGATGTGGAATGGCAAGCCCAGTGCATCAAGCTTGGTGGGATTGAAGGTGTGGATTGGAATGATCGCCCGCTTCGGTCTGACCGTGTTGCATACATCAATGATCGCGTCCGTAGTGGCATGACCGCTGGTGTGCAGGTGAATCGAATGTTGGAAACTATCCATTAGAGACTGCAATCCGTTAACCGATTGCCGAAGGTATCCGTCCCACATGGAATAGATCAGGAGACACTCCGGATCGTGATTCTCCCGATAGTCCTTCATGATATCCAAAAACCATCCGCTGCTACGAACCACCATGCAGAAACCTCTCTGTTCTACCTTATCCTTCAGATTCTTCCCATAGACAAGAGCCTTATTAAATGAGTATAGAGATGAATGCTCCTCCCCATATTTCTTGGCGATATCGATGATATCCTTCTGGTATTTGTCACACAAAAAATACTTACCAAGAGGAGTCGCCTCATGGAAAGATGCGATCCGGTCGATGTTGGTTGAAGAGCAGAGAACGAACACATACTTGTAGGCTGAAAGAAGCTTCCTCGCCTCTCGCTGGAGTTCATCTTCTCTCATGGAATGCACACGGTCATTGGAGAGGCTGGTGCCTTCGATGATCAACACATCGACTTGCCCGACATATTTCTCCAGCATCGGGATAACACCTTTTCCCCGAAACCCGTGGGTCCGAAAGTCCCCGGTATGAAGAATTTTCATACCGTGCCCCTTGATCAAAAACATGTAGGCATCATAGGCGCTGTGGTCAACCAAAAAAGGAGTGACCGAAAGGTCTTTTATACGTATCTCTTTTTTAGCCCAAAAGGTTCTGATTCGATCAT
>JBMNUR010000355.1:0-3318 GCA_050946395.1 Peptococcales bacterium | reverse complement strand
GCGCGGTTGGCGGACTATTCAGCGAGCCTTTAGGCTCAGCCTAGAAATCGCCCTTATAGGGCGAGAGCAAACCACCCGCTGAGCGGGTGGTCATGATTAGATACCAAGTTCTGCACGTTTCTTGTTAATATGTTCCTCAATAGCTTTTGCCACCTCTATGGGATCATCACCAAGTCCCACTTTTCCACCAGTTAATCCTTCTACATCCTCCGTTAACAGTTTAGCCAATTCCGGTCCACCTGTAACAGGAGGAATCGGTGATAAATGAGTGTACAAACCAAAGGCTACCGCAAATAAACCATCAATAGTAGCTTTTTGTTCCATCCATTCCGGTGCACTTACAGCTACAGGCAATTTTGAAGAATCCACACCTAGAGCATCGGCAATAGCTGCTACCAGCATCGAAATCCTTCCGGTATCAGTACAAGTTCCAAAAGGTAATACCGGAGGAATACCTAGTGATTCACAAACTTCCTTTAATCCAGCTCCTGCATATTTTAAAGCATCCATATTACACATGCCAGCTACTTCCAAACCATGACAACCACAGCCTCCAGCAAGTACCAGGATATCACGTTTAACAAGTTCTTTAGATAAATTTACTGTCATCCAATCTTGGGGACCATTTTTTAAAGTACTGCAGTTGACAATTGCTACAACACCCTTGATTTTACCTGCTTTGATTACATCTAAAAAGGGATCAAGACTTCCACCCAAGGCCTTTAAAATTGCTTCTGTTGAAAAGCCTGCTACAGCTTTAGTTTTCCTTTGAGGAATATAAGGTTTAACTTTTTCTTTACGGACAGGGAAATTTGCCAATCCCCATTCTAAAAGTTTTTCAGCCATCTCTAAAGCTTCGGGTGGTTTATAATCAAGATTCTTATCTACATGGGGAATCCGGACAAGATCATTAACAGAAACAAGTGTAACCTTATATTTTTCAGCATACGGAGCCAGATTTGGGGGTGAACAGTTTTCATCCATAGCAAAGACATCTACTGTTCCGGTAGCCAATAGTGGTTCTATGGCTAACCAGTTTCCAATATGCCCTACGAAAACTTCATCCATAGGAAACCGCTGTAATATTTCTTGTCCAGTTTCAATTGAGCCAACCACCCTGATACCTTTTGCTCCTAATTGTTTGGCTTTTTCCTGCCATTTGGATTTTTTAGCTTCCTGCATAGTGGCAATACCCATCCAGGGTTCATGCCCATTGAAAACAATATTCACATAATCAGGATCCATTACACCCAGGTCCATATCAACCTCGTGGGGCATAGGTGTCCCAAATAAAATATCCTGACACATTTCCAGAGGTATCTGAGCACCATAAATACAAGCAATACCCAAACGCAAAGCTTTACGAGCCAAAGATATGTAATCACCATCAACATTTGTTAAACAACTAGCTGTGGCATCTTTAATCTCATGTAAGACACCTGCAGGGAAAATTGCTAGATCCTGCCAAACCTTTTGCCTTTCCTTCGGAGCGAAAGCCGTAATTACTTTACTTGGCTCTTGATAATCATTAGAAAGCTCATCGATAAAAAACTGTGCTAACATTTCTGCATCTTTATTCAGATTACCAGATGTTTGTAATCCTAATTTTTCACACATAACGTAAAGTTTGTCTTGATCAGTTATTTTGAAAGGTGTTTTGCCTTGGGCAGTAGACCTTAAAGTACTAAAAGCCATAAAAGCATGATGGGAATAAGTTGAGGTACCCATAACATTTCTTAATAACATATCCCGCATTGCCATAGCATCTCGGCTAATACCACAAACACCAAATTCCGCTCCTGCTTTATCGGAAATTCTGCAGGGCCCATTACTACAAAGTTGACAGCTTACCCCACCTTCACAAAAATTACAGCGAATCTTATCTTGGGGATCAAAGCGGTCAAAAACATTACTCATACCGTCGGGAATAAGTCTTTTTTCATACATTTCCTGTACGGAGTCATGATAACTTATCCGTCCATCAATTCGATGGGGAACTTCTTTAGCCATATTATACCTCCTTCTACTAATCTTACATCTATTCTTTCACCTATTTCCAAGTTTATACTAAAAAGGCCTTTTGCTTATTTTAAAAAACCTCAGTACAAAATATACTGAGGTTTTGGTGCCAAGGATCAGAACCATATAGTTTGTATTAAAATACATAATATCTCTGTAAATAAGAAAACATATCTATATAATTCATGGTTAAGGTAGATGATAATATGTCTTCCAATATTAACACAAATACCTATGACACTATTAAAGATGGTGTACTTGCAGGTTTATTAGGTTCAATAGGTGATTCTTTGATACACATCTCTGCATTCTTTATATTAGGTACTTCAATGACAGCACATTATATAGCTAAACTAATATTTCCTTTCGAAAAAATTACAACAATAAGGTTTTGTATTGGCGTCTTTACTCATTTTTTGGCCGGTGCTATAGTTGGTATTGCACTGGCTTTAGTCTTTAGATTTTTAGGAAAGGATTATCCATTTTTAAAAGGTATTGGACTATCACTTTTACTATGGATAGTTCATGTATTAGTAATACCAAATATTGTAGAACCAAGACCTTACCTATTTAGAACCTCATTGGAATGTATAGTTGACTTAGTAGCTCATACTTCATATGGTATATTTGCAACTGCTTATTTATTAAGAGTTTATCCAAAGAGTTAGCCGAATAATAATATTTTTGTTGCACATTTTTTACATACCATTGAGCAAATTCAAAATCATTATACAATTTAATCGAATCTTTTCTTTTTCTCTTTTCAATTACTATTTCTTTAAAATGTTTTTCCTTTCTTTTAACCTTGTTTCTAAAGATCTACCTCCAATTTTCCATGCGCCTTTTTGTTCATAAATATAAATACCTTACAATACTTGTCTGATATGCAAAAAATCTGTCAATAATTTTGATAATGGTACAACTTAACAAAACTAATGAAAACCTTTATTCGATATATTGATTTAATTCCAGACACAAGAAATGCGCGCATTTTCGGTTCCCTTAATGGGCACATTCCGGTACTGTAATCCTTGACACTTTGCAAAATTGCAAAGTATTAAATTTCTACAGATCGGGTAGGAGGGAAAATTAAATAATTTTCCCGACCTCCCACACCACCGTGCGTACCGTTCGGTACACGGCGGTTCTTTAGTTTTCACATACTTTCAAATCGTCTGAAAGTCTGTGATGATGTGGTTGTTTTCAGCAATCCGCTGATGGGCGGACACTTCTGCATATTCTCTCCGTTCCGCGGATATCTTTTGCAGATAGTCTTCAATATGAAGTTGTCTGTCCTTA
>JBMNUR010000354.1:0-3332 GCA_050946395.1 Peptococcales bacterium | reverse complement strand
CGACTATTAAATGAGTTTGTTCCCTTGGAGGCCATTCATGTTTATAGTGTTGATGAATCTTGGATTTGCGTAGATGGGACAGAACGCTTATTTGGTGATAGATGGGAAATAGCTAAAAAAATCAAGGGAGCTATTGAAGCTAGGTTTGGATTACCTACTTGTATTGGCATCGGGCCAAATAAATTTTTAGCTAAAGTCATCTTGGATATTGCAGCTAAAAAAAACGGTATTGCCGAATGTCGATATGAGGATGTGCCAGATAAACTTTGGCCCCAACCTGTGGAAAAGGCCTGGGGGGTAGGGCGTCGGATGAAGCGTAATTTAAATCAAATGGGTATTTTAACACTAGGGCATTTAGCCCATTATCCCTTGGAACAGTTGAAGAAACGTTTCGGGGTGATTGGCGAACAATTATATTGGCATGCCTGGGGAGTTGATTTATCCCCTGTTACCGGTTATCATCCCACTAATTATCAAAAAGGTTTTGGCCATGGTATAACTTTATTACGGGATTACAATAAAGCAGCAGAAATTAAGACCGTTATTTTAGAGTTATGTGAAGAAGTAGCACGGAGAGCTCGAGAGGTCAAAATGGCTGCTAAAACGGTGAGTTTAGGTTTAGGCTATAGTCACGAGGCCCCGGGTGGAGGCTTTTTCCGTTCATTTACCCGAGAAGAACCCACCAATATTACCATGGAAATCTATGAAGTGTGTTTAATACTTTTTACAAAAAATTATCAAGGGGAAGTAGTAAGGCAAGTTCATGTATCATTAACAAATTTGGTCCCCGACAATGCAGTTCAACTTAATTTATTTGAGGATAGGGTTAAAAGTCATAAACTGGGATTTGTAGTAGATAAAGTACGGGCTAAATTCGGAAGTGCTTCTTTATTGCGGGCCCAAAGTTATACTGAAGGTGGAATTATGCCTGATAGAGCACAAAAGATAGGGGGTCATAAAGCATGAAAGATCGGGGTGCAATTAAGTGGTCGGCTATGATGTTGCCGGAACATAAAAAACTTTTGGAAAAGATGTATGAAGAACAAGCATGGGTGGAAAAACCAATTTTAGATGAAAATAAATCTGAGGAAATTAATATTGCTTTACTTCTAAGTCTTAAGGAGAAAAAGAAGGTACGAATTAAGTTCTACAGAGAACATTCTTTCAAGGTTATGGAAGGTATAGTTATAAAATTTTTACCCATTTCTAGAAAAATAAAAATTGACGATAATCAAGGTACAGTTAGGTATTTAGAGCTTCAGGAAATTGTCGATGCCGAAATTATTTAAGGTAGTTTTTCAACTTACTTTTCTAAGGTAGGATTTTAGTAAGTAAACAGAGAATAAAAGAGATATAGTCTTATCCGGATGTAGGTGAAAAAATGTATAAATATACAGCTATCGTGGAATATTATGATAAAAACAAAGCCCAAAGGCTTGTTCGGAAAACGGTCACTGCAAAAAACATGAAAGATGCTGAGAAAAAGTTAGGAAACTTGGGAAAAGTAATTAACATTCAGTGGGAGGATGTTCCTAATATAGCAATTGATAGGCAGTTGGAAATATTTAATTTCATCAAACAATAGTTAATCGCCCTAGGGGCGACTTTTTTTATACCATGTTACCATGAACACTTATACTTCCATGTGAATAACTTATATTAAGAAAAAGTTAGATACCACTAACATTTTTAATGGTCGATAACATGGGGGGGTTAAAAGTGAAAATGAGTGAATTAAAACCAGGTGAATGGGCCTGGGTTATAAGTCTAGAAGCAGAAGGGATGCTCAGAAGGCGGCTCCTAGATTTAGGCTTAATACCCGGAACCAAAATATATACGATTAGGCGAAGTCCGTTGGGTGACCCTACCCTATACTCAATCAGAGGAGCTATGATTGCCCTAAGAAAAGAGGAATCAAAACTCGTAAATATACATAAGGAGGCCTAAGAATGGGACTTACTAATCTATCATCAGGAATGAATGTTTTAAGGGAAAACTTTAACGTTAGTCAGGAGTCAAATCAGCCAATTATAGCCCTTGCAGGTAATCCAAATACCGGTAAAAGTACAGTTTTCAATGCTTTAACAGGATTAAATCAACACACAGGAAACTGGCCAGGAAAAACAGTTTTACAGGCCCAAGGGAGTTTTAAATATCAAGGCATTGAATATAAATTAGTTGATTTACCAGGAACATATTCTTTGCTTGCCAATTCCCCCGAGGAAGAAGTAGCCAGGGATTTTATTTATTTTGGTAATCCAGACGTGACAGTTGTTGTTGCCGATGCTACTTGTTTAGAACGGAACTTAAACTTAGCTTACCAAATTATGGAGATAACCCCTAAGGTAATTTTATGTCTGAATTTAATGGATGAAGCTAAAAGAAAACGGGTTTTTGTGAATATAGAAAAACTACAGAAAAAATTAGGGATACCGGTAGTAGCTACTGTTGCCCGAGAAGAAAAAGGCTTGAATGAATTGAGAGAAGTTATTAGCAAGATAGTAAAAGGTGAAATTAGTACTCAGCCGGAGTTGGTGAAATATGACGAGGAAATCGAGGAAGCTATTGGTCATTTAGTACCAAAACTGTCGCCTATTTTGGGTGACCAATATAATCTTCGTTGGTTAGCTTTAAAGCTTCTCGATGGGGATAAAGTAATAATCAATCACTTGGAAAGTCAGTTTGTTTAAGGAGGGTTAAAGTGGTTGTTAACACTAAAGAAATTTCTAAAAATCTTGGGATTACCGACAAGGATTTACGAGATAAAATCGTCAGGAGTATTTATACTTATGCGGAAGAAACTGCCCAATCTGTAGTTAAACAAGAAAAACCAAAATATGATTGGGATGAAAAACTAGATGATATTCTAACGTCACCTATATTTGGATTTCCTTTAATGTTTTTAATGTTAGGGATAATTTTTTGGATTACCATAACCGGAGCCAATATACCTTCTGAGGTTTTAGCTACTTTTTTATTTGGCATTGAGGAAAAACTATCGGCTTTTGTTCTTAATACTGGGCTTCCTCCGTGGTTTCATGGTTTATTTATATTAGGAATGTATCGAACCCTGGCATGGGTGGTTTCTGTTATGCTACCTCCTATGGCGATATTTTTTCCACTGTTTACTTTACTGGAGGATTTAGGTTATTTACCACGAGTAGCTTTTAACTTAGATCGCATGTTTAAGACTTGTGGTACTCATGGCAAGCAAGTTTTAACAATGTGCATGGGTTTTGGTTGTAACGCCGCGGGGATTATTTCCTGTAGAATAATTGAGTCACCAAGGGAAAAACTTATTGCTATTCTGACCAATAATTTCGTTCCTTGTA
>JBMNUR010000353.1:0-3347 GCA_050946395.1 Peptococcales bacterium | reverse complement strand
AAATCCATTAGTTTTTCCGGCTTGTTGTTTCCTATGTTATATAATTTGTATGGCGCTCCATTTTCGTCCTTCTTGGGTGGATTAGGTAAAATATTTTCGATGCCAGTTACGATATCATCTATGTAAGTAAAGTCCCTGTACATATCACCATGGTTAAAAACTTTAATCGGCTTGCCTTCCAGTATGGCCTTAGTAAAAGAGTAGTAAGCCATATCCGGTCTTCCGTAAGGACCATATACGGTAAAAAAGCGCAGACCGGTAGCCGGTATACCATATAAATGACTATAGGTATACGCCATCAGCTCATTAGATTTCTTGGTGGCTGCATACAAACTGACGGGATTATCCACCTTATCTTCAGTTGAAAAAGGAATTTTCTTGTTAGCTCCATAGACAGAGCTGGAGGATGCATAGACCAGATGCTCTACATTATTACGCCGGCAAGCTTCCAGGATATTAAAAAAGCCAATAATATTAGACTGGATATAAGCGTCCGGATTTTCGATGCTATAGCGCACCCCCGCCTGGGCGGCTAAATTAACTACAATATCAAAATTATATTCTCTAAATATATTATCAATTGCTGCCTTATCAGCCAAATCACCTTTGATAAAGCTATAATTTTCAAAGCCCTTCATAATATCTAAGCGACTTTGCTTTAAATCCACATCATAATAATCATTTAAATTATCAAATCCAACTAATTTTAAGCCTTGACCCAATAATCTTTTAGATAAATGAAAACCGATAAAGCCGGCTCCGCCAGTGATAAAGATTTTTTTTATGTTTTCAAGTTTCTTTTGGTCTTTAATCATTTACTCTTACCCCACATTCTTTTTTAAAAATGTATTCATAATTAACTTAACATCACTTTTGGCAAAAAGCCACATCATCCCAAAATATGCCGTAGCACATAGTACGATGGAAATTAAACCCCATATAAAAGTAGAAGAAATTTGTTGTAATCCTAGGGCCGCTACGCACATCAGCAAAGTAAATAATAAAGGCTTACTGATGTTGGAAAGTATATTTTTAATAGGAAATTTAATTGCGTATTTCATTATTATTAAACCAACAACAACACCTTCTAATCGAACTAAGGCCCTAACTAAAACTAAGACCCCGAACCCATAATTTAAACTAATAATGCATGCCGGTACTAAAACTACTAAATGCAGTAGATGGGAAATGAAGGATAAGCGAGGTCTTCCTTTCGCACGATACACCTCACTAGAAAAATTACTTACAACAACAACAATTGCAGAAGTAACTCCCCATATACCAATAATCGCACTAGCCTCATTCCATTGACTACCTAAAAGAATTTGGGTCACTACATCACTATAAAGATAAATCCCTGTTCCCATAGGGAATATAGCATAGGCTACTAATTTTTGAATTTTAAAGTACATCATATTAAATGTGCTTTCATCGTTTTGCAGCCTCGACAATGCTGCAAACAGTACCGGTGTTGTTGCGGCCGTTACAATACCCATAATCCCATTGACAGTTGTTTGTGATGTTTTATACAACCCTAAATAATATGAATTCAAAGCACTCCCAATGATAAAGGCATCTACCCAAGCAATTAACCATATAGAAAGCGCCTCCATTAGAGTCCAAACACTAAAAGAAAACATTTCTTTCAATAAACTAAAACTGAAAAATAATTGTGGTTTCCATTTTGATTTTAACGTCAAAATAATAGCGTTTAATAAAGCACCACTTATAGTTCCGATAATAAGTGACCAATAGCCCCAACCCAAAAATGCCAGAGGCATTGTAACAACGAAAGGAATGCAAATTGCTATAATTCGAATTAAAAACAATGTCTTAAAATCAAAATCGCGCCTGTATAGCGCCATTTGTATGCTAGAAAATGCTGTAATAGGTAACTGAACACATGCTATTGCTATAACAATACCTAACCCAGGATTCCCAACCAAAATAGCCAATCGTTCTCGAAATATTATGATGATAATCCATATAAATATAGCAACTATTAGATTTGTCCAAAAGGCAACATTTGTACTTGCAACTCTATGATTATCATCAGTAAATTCATGCTGGATTAAATATTTTTGGAATCCGGCATCAGCAAACATTTCTGCAAAACTAACAATCATCGTAACAGTTGCTACAACTCCAAAGGCTTCGGGAACTAGCAATCTTGCTAAAATCATAGTGGAGATTGGTGTCACCAATTTAGCGGCTATTTCGGTAATAACTGACCACTTTGCTGCATTTGCAACCCTATTATTTAATTTTTTTTTGTCCACGCAACCATTCCTTTGTTAAAAGCAAAAGAGGCGGTTTTTTATTTATTGTAGTTGAATACACCGTCTTATTTTGCTAGGCAAAATATTATCTATTTTGAAAACTTACTATTCTCTGGTCTATTATCTTACCTTTTTCAATGATAATAGCATCTTTTAAAACATTATTACTTTCTATTTTATCCTGTATTATATCATCTAAATATTTAACTACTTCATTTCCTAATACCTTGGATACCGAATAACTAATCAAAGCCGGTGTATGATCAACAACATAATGAAGTACATTATCTACGTTGTATACAGGGTTCTCTATAGTGGTTGGAATGCTTGTTTCGATCCCCCCTGCTCTATCACAACTGATATCAATTATTAGTGAGGGCTTTCTCATTTTTGATAGGTCATCTCTGTAAATTATGTGGTCTTGTCTATGTACATCCCATAGCACGCCATTTACTATAATATCGTAATTCCCAATCTCTTCCCTCAATAAACTTTCTGTTTTTCTATCATATACTGTAACATTGGCCCCTAGGGCGGTCAGTGTTTTATATGCGCCTCTGGCTATATTTCCCCTCCCTAGCAAAGCAACATTGCATTCATAAGGCACTTTCCCATACAAAGTAAATGCATGCATTACAGCAGCTTCCCCTGCTAGTTCATTATTCCTCCAAAAAACATGCCTGCCTTTCTCAAACATATCTTCCCAAGCAATAGCAGTAAGCTTATTGTTTAAAATACTATCTGTAATAGATCTATTTTGTACGGCATGAACCCATCCAAAAATAGTTTGGCCTTCCTTTAACTTTGATAAATAGTCTGCATCACCAATTTTAGGATCACAAATTACATCCTTACAGATGGCTTCTTCTCTAGAAACAACATGGGCACCGGCTAACTCATACTTTTCATCACTATAGCCTAATGCCTCCCCATAACCTTCTTCAAAAAATAAATAATTTTTGTTTAGGATTGATGTAATATGTTCTGGTAGTATAGCTCTTCTTTTCTCATTTTCCTTTGTACTAATTAAAAATCCAATTGTTTTCAATTAATTTGCCTCCTTTAAAC
>JBMNUR010000352.1:0-3347 GCA_050946395.1 Peptococcales bacterium | reverse complement strand
CGGTTCCCGAGCCGATTTTTCAAACAGGTGATGCTATGGAAAAGAGAGATTTAGAAAAGAATGTCCTTTGCTACCAATCGCTGATGGCGCTCCTCTTTTCCCTTTATGAAGAGGAGGAAATGGACGAGTCCTTTATCCGGGAAGCAGAGGAAATCATCGCTGAAAGAAGCGGACTTTCCGAGAAAAGTATTTTCCGCTATGACCTTGATAAATAAGGCGTTCTGAGTGATGTATATACATACCTATTATAGAGGAGGTGGAGAATGCGAACAGTAGAAGAATTACCGATTAAAAAGAATGCGGAAACAACAAAAACAAAAGTCGCTGCCTACGCCCGTGTGTCTACAGGAAAAGATGCCATGCTGCACTCCCTCTCGGCTCAAGTCAGCTATTACAGCAGGATCATTCAACAAAGGGCGGACTGGGAGTATGTCGGCGTGTATGCCGATGAAGGCATCTCCGGCACAAAGGAAACGAGAGAAAATTTCCAGCGGATGCTGGACGATGCAAGAGAAGGGAAGATTGATTTAATCCTCACCAAGTCCATCTCCCGCTTTGCCAGAAACACACTGCTTCTTCTCGAGACAGTACGGGAACTGAAAGATATCGGTGTCGCTGTGTATTTCGAGCGGGAGAAGATTAACAGCCTTACAGCGGACGGTGAGCTGATGCTCTCGCTCCTTGCTTCCTTTGCTCAAGAAGAGAGCTTATCCGCCAGAGAAAACAGCCGCTGGAGCATTAAGAAGCGGTTTGAAAAGGGCGAAATCGTCGGTATGGCGCATCTCTACGGCTATGACTTCATCGATGGAAAACTCGTCATTAACGATGAGGAAGCCGAAGTCGTTCGCATGATTTACCGGGATTACATTTCCGGGATGCAGAGCGGCGAGATTACAGAGAAGCTCAATACCCTCGGCATCCTGAAGAAGCTTGGCGGCAAATGGAAACCGGGCGATATTGCGAGGTTCTTTAACGAAAAGCACACAGGCGGCGCCCTTCTCCAAAAGACCTATAAGGATGATGCCGTGTGTTCAAAGACGCACATCAACCGGGGAGAAAGAGACTTCTATCTGGCGGAGAATACGCATGAAGGGATTATTGACAAAGAAACTTACAGAGCCGCAAAAGAGGAAGTGAAACGCCGTACATCGAATAAGTATCCGCCGAAGACCATACAAAAATATCCCTTCCGCAAGATGATCCGCTGCGGAGATTGCGGAGCAAACTTTAACCGCAAAAAGACCAGGACGGAAGTCTTCTGGCGCTGTGCGGCAAACCTAAGATGCAAGGACTACAAGTGCTCCATGAAAGGCGTGCCGGAGCGGATCTTGGAGGAGCTGGCCGCCAAGGCTTTGCATCTCGCCAAGTTCGATGGCGATATCTTCCGAGAGAAAGTGAAGGAAATCATCATCCCGGAAGCAAACAAGGTCAGGATTGTCCTCAAAAACGGCAAGGAGAAAGAATACAGCTGGCAGGACAGGTCACGCTCGGAGTCCTGGACAGCGGAGATGCGGGCAGAAGTCAGTAGGAAAAACAAAGAGAGGAATCTGAAATGAGCCGGGGAAATAGAAAAGTTACGGTCATCAAAGCGAAGAAGAATCTGCCCGGCACTTCGCTTAAAGGGAAAATTGGCAAAAGGAAAGTTGCCGCCTACGCCCGTGTGTCCACAGACAGCGATGAGCAGCTTAACAGCTACGAAGCGCAGATCAGCTATTACACGGACTACATCAAACGCAGGAGCGACTGGGAGTTTGTGAGGATTTATACGGATGAAGGTATCTCCGGCTTAAACGCCAAGAAGCGTGAAGGTTTTCAGGAGATGATCAGCGACGCTCTTAACGGCAAGATTGACCTCATTATCACCAAGTCCGTCTCTCGCTTTGCCAGAAACACAGTCGATACTTTAACCTATGTCAGGAAGCTGAAAGAAAAGCAGGTCGAGGTCTATTTTGAAAAAGAAAACATCTATACCCTTGATTCCAAGGGGGAACTCCTCATCACGATTATGAGTTCCTTAGCACAAGAGGAAAGCCGCTCCATCTCGGAGAACGTCACCTGGGGCATCAGGAAGCAGTTCTCCGACGGCAAGGTCATGATGCCCTACAAAAGCGTTTTGGGCTTCAGAAAGGGCGAAAACGGACTGCCCGAGATTGTCCCGGAAGAAGCAAAGATCGTACGCTATATCTACAGTCTTTTCATGAAAGGCATGACGCCTTACGGGATTGCAAGAAGGCTTGAGGAAGAGAAGATTCTCTCGCCAACGGGCAAAGAAAAATGGTATAGCAGCACAGTCGACAGTATTTTACAAAATGAAAAATATCGGGGTTCCGCCCTGTTACAAAAGAAATATACAGTGGATTTTCTCACGAAGAAACAGAAAGTGAATGAAGGCGAAGTACAGCAGTACTACATAGAGGACAGTCATCCGGCCATTATCGAGCCTGACGAATTTGACCTTGTGCAGGCGGAGTACGCCAGAAGAGTAAACCTGGAGACCTATTACAGCAACAGCACGCCTTACTCCTGCAAGCTCGTCTGTGGCGACTGTGGTGCCTTCTACGGCTCGAAGGTCTGGCATTCCAACACGAAATACAAGCGAACCGTCTGGCAGTGTAATGACAAGTTCAAGAACGAGGAAAAGTGCAGCACGCCGCATCTCTACGAGTCCGAAATTCAAGAATCCTTTGTAGAGGCATTAAGCTTGCTTTTAGCCGATAAAGAAAAGCTCCTTGTCCATTGCCGAGAAGTGAGCAATGAATTAACCGACTGCTCCGAGGAAGAAACCAGACTCAAAGAGCTTACTCAGGAGATGGAGGTAGTGGCGGAAATCATTTCCCGGATTGTAAACGAGAATTCCACCCGTGCCCTTGATCAGGAGGACTACCAGAAACGTTATGACACGCAGGTGGAACGCTATGAAGCCTTACAGGCGGAGTTTGAGGAATTGGAGTCCGCCATCGAGGAAAAGAACCATCAGAGCTCAAGCTTGAGTGGCTTTATGTTCGCCATCTTTGATGATGACATCTTACCCGTCAAATTCTCAAACACGCTCTGGATGAGTACTGTGGACACAGTGAAGGTAAAGAACGATAACACCTTGCTGTACCGCTTCAAAGACGGCAGTGAAATCTCGCTACCCATTCCGGACAGAAAATAAGCTCAAAAACAAAAGAACGCAGTTACCAATACAGGAAATTGTATCAATAGCTGCGTTCTAGGTTGGCGGAGGGTTAGGGATTCGAACCCTAGATACCTTGCGGTACACTGGTTTTCGAGACCAGCTCCTTCAACCTCTCGGACAACCCTCCATTTATATGTCTTATTACATTTTTAGCAATTATATAAAC
>JBMNUR010000351.1:0-3349 GCA_050946395.1 Peptococcales bacterium | reverse complement strand
AATTAGCAACTGTTTGAACCGAAGGTGAGTTTTGCTAATTCCTGAAGCCGTTGAGTTCATTCACAATAAAATTGTCTGAGCCAGCGTAACGTTGATAAATATGGAGTTTGTCTACATTCTGTAACAACCTGTCACAAAATGTGACGGGTTGTTTGAAGTTATCAAAATCCCAATTTGAGGGTAGTATCTTGCAAAACGACAAGGAGATGCGACTTAAGGATTATAATTATAGCTTACTTGCCACGTTTTTTTGTGTCTTTTTTTAATTTTACTTAATATGATATAAGTGAAGGCTTTTTCAAGATAATTATTGTTTTTCTTTATAATAACTCTACTTGAAAATAATTTTGTTTTGCGAAAAAAGGAGGAGTTAAATTTGTCTGATGTAAAAAACTTGGAAAACAGGTTAAATGAAGTTATGGGAGAAATTAAGGGTATTATAGATGAGGTGGTAGAAATAAGAAAAGGTTCAAATCAAAATAAAGAACTGACTGCAAAAATCTTGGAGAACTTTTTGGGTAATCTATATATGTATTTTAAATTTAAAAGTAAGGAATCAGGGGATAACCTAATGCAGGGTATCTCTCTAATGAAAATTAAAATAATGAGTGAATTTAAATAAATAGAAATTGACCGGATTAACGGTCAATTGAATTTATCCGCCCCTACGGATATATTTCTTTTTCTAACCCTAATCTTTTTTTTCCCTTTGTTTAGATCTACATTTTCCATTTCTTCTATTAGATTTGATTTATCGATAAAGCTTTTAAGGTTTCTTTTTACATTTCCTAAAGCATTACGTGATGCTTTAGGGATTTTTTTATAATTAAATTCAGTAAAATCTGATTCATTGATAGCATTTTTTACGGTAGGAGCTAAACTCAGAGCTATTAAACCACCAAGCATCATCCAGCCAAAAGGGGATATACTATCTATCATAGTTCTTTTTCTATCTAGCCAAATCAAATAACCACCTCCTTAAAAGGTAGTTTATGTACAATTGGAGAAAATCATTCTACCATGTTTTTGAAAAATAGTGAAATAGCAATACAAATAGCAAACTGACGAATTGACTAATAAGGGAATTTTTTGACGCAAATGAATATCCTCAATATAATAAAGGGAGAATTAAATTTTGAGGTGGAAGAATGATCAAATTGTCTAAAAGATTAAAGCAAATTGCCGACTTTGTTCCCTTAGGTTCTATAGTAGCAGATATAGGTACAGACCATGCCTTTTTGCCAACTTTTCTGGTGCAAAAAGATATTGTACCGCAAGTCATCGCCATAGATGTTAATAAGGGACCGTTGGAAATTGCTAAAAAGCAAGTCGAGGGACTTTTATTATCCGATAAAATTTCTGTACGTTTAGGAGATGGGCTAACACCAATTATTCCTGGAGAGGTACAAACTGTAGTAATCGCCGGAATGGGTGGGGCCACAATGAAAAAAATTTTAACCCAAAGTCCCCAGGTAGTGGCCCAATTACAACGGATAATTTTACAGCCTAACGTAGCTGCGGAATTTGTTAGAAAATGGGCTATAGAAAACAATTGGAAAATAGTTGATGAGGAATTAATATATGAAGATGACCGTTTTTATGAGATAATAGTTTTAGAACCAGGAAAAATGAAACTAGAAGATAATATTTACCTTTTTTTAGGTCCCCGTTTGGTGGAAAAATACCACATCCATTTGGTGGAATATTTAAAACGGCAAAAAGAAGGGGATTTAGATATTTTAAACGAATTAGAAAATAGTAGTAACCAAATTGCCAAAGAAAAGGCTCAAGCTATCAAGGATAAATGGGAAAAAGTAAAGCAGGTGATAAAATGCCGCTTCAATGTCGAGATATAATTAAAGTAATGGAAAAATTAGCTCATCCTAAGCATGCCGAAAAATGGGATAAAATTGGGCTACAAATTGGTGACCCTTCAGCTGATGTAAAAAAAATCATGGTTACACTTGATCTAACATTACCGGTAGTGCAGGAAGCCATCAAGGAGAAAGTGGATTTAATTATAGTTCATCATACACCTCTTTTTAATCCTTTACAAAGTATTCGTTGGGATACTCCTCAAGGCTTATTAATAAAGAATCTGGTGGAGAATAATATCCATCTTTACTGTGCCCATACTAATCTGGATTCTACTTGGGGTGGAGTTAATGATGTCTTGGCGACCAAGCTTGAACTTTTAGATATTGAAGTACTTGCACCTAGTTGGGAAGAAGAATACATAAAAATTGTCGTTTTCGTACCTAAAGGTTATGAAGAACAAGTTCGCAGTGCTATGAGTAATGCTGGTGCAGGTCATATCGGTAATTATTCTGACTGCACATTTGAACTTTTTGGTACTGGTACTTTTCGGCCTTTAGAAGGCACGAACCCCTTCATTGGCGAGAAAGGACAATTAGAAAAAGTGGAAGAGTTTCGCTTGGAAACTATTGTGCCTAAAAGCAAATTACAAGAGGTCATACAAGGCATGGTTGCAGCTCATCCTTATGAAGAAGTTGCCTATGATTTATATCCTTTAGCAAATAAAGGTGCTCATTCCGGTTTAGGACGGATAGGTAATTTAGCAGAGAAAATAACCTTAGTTGAGTTAATTGAAAAGTTAAAAGCAGTATTAAATATAGAGAATGTGCGTTATATAGGTGATTTAAATAGAAAGGTTAAAAGAGTAGCACTTTGTGGCGGAAGCGGTGCCAGCTTAATCGAAAGGGCTATTTCAAAAGGTGCCGAGGTGTTTATTACCGGTGATATTAAGTATCACGAAGCTCAAGATGCTGAAAATCTAGGTTTGGCATTAATTGACGCTGGACATTTTGCCACTGAGCATCCAGTAATTAAAATAATTGCCGATTTTTTACATCAAAATCTTGTAAGTGAAAATATAGAAATAATAGAGTCACAAATTAATACAGATCCCATTAAGTTTTATTAAGGATAGGACATTTTTTCGTGCCCTATCCTTTTTATATATTATTTAATATTTAGCCATTAACCACTAATTACAAGATACTAATTTAAAGGAGGTTTTCATATGCAACAACAAGCTTTGTGGGAACTACAAGAAGTTGACCAGGCTCTTGAAAAGATCTCCAAGGAAATAAAGCAAAAAGAATTAGTTATTAAGCTAAAAGAGCAGCAAACTAAGATTAGTAAAATGCAAGATATTATTGATCAAGAAGAAGCTGCTATAGCACATGTAGAAAAGAACACCAAAAAACTAGAACATGAATTGCTGTGCTTAGAAACTAAAAAAAATGAACAAGAGAAAAATTTATATGCTGGTAATTGTACAAATCCTAAAGAATTATCAGGTATGAAAGTGAAATTGGAGGTTATT
>JBMNUR010000350.1:0-3368 GCA_050946395.1 Peptococcales bacterium | reverse complement strand
CTTACCCACGTGCATATGAACGAGCAGGATTTAGCAAAGCGTCTGCAGATGATGAAATGGTTAACACCTCTTCATGGCGGATGCATAGGTGCTAGGTGTGTTGGTAATGATGCCATAAATGCCGTATATTCCACTACCTTTGAAATTGACCAAAAATATAATACGAATTATCATGCCAACTTTAAAAAATGGCTCAAGTATGTACAAGAAAACGACTTGTCAGTAGCTGGAATGATGACCGATATCAAAGGTGATCGTAGTTTAAAGCCCAGTGAACAGCCAAATCCCGATGCTTATGTGAGAGTAGTTGAAAAAAGGGATGATGGAATAATTGTAAGAGGGGCAAAGGCTCATATGTCAGGGGCACCGGTGGCTCATGAGTTTTTAGTCATGCCCACTGAAAATATGAAAAAAGAAGATGCAGACTATGCAATAAGCTTTGCTATACCAAACGGAACCCCAGGAGTAACTCAAATATTTGAAGCTCCGGCAGGTAATTTTAGATGGTTAAATGGAGAGGATATGGATTTAGGTAATCCTAAGTATGGAATTCATGGTGCCTCACTAGTAATATTTGATGATGTTTTTGTACCTTGGGACAGAGTTTTCTTATGTGGCGAATGGGACTTTAGCGGAATGTTGGTGTTGAGATTCGCAGATATGCACCGTTTTACTTTCGTTGCATGTAAGTCAGGACACTGCGATCTTGTGGCAGGAGCAGCTTCCCTAGCAGCTGGAATGTTGGGAGTTGAAAGGGTGGGGCATATCAGAGACAAGCTTTTGGAGATTGTTGAAATGTCTGAATTGGCATATGGCTGTGTCACCGGAGCAGCTGCAATGAGCGAGGCAACACCATCAGGAGCTTATATGCCAAGCTCGATACATGTAAATGTTGCAAAAATACAAGGTATAAAAGCGGTTTACAAAGCAGCACAAAATGCTGCAGAAATTGCCGGCGGCCTAGTTTGTACCATGCCGAGTTCAAAAGACTTCAAAAATCCTGAAATTGCCAAAGACCTGGAAAAATACCTTAAAGCAAAAGACGATTATAGCGCCATAGAAAGAGTAAAGCTATTAAGATTGATTGAATACTTAATGGGCCAGGGCTCTGTGATACCTCCAGAAAGCTTGCTGGGTGGTGGGGCACCTGCTGCATGCAGAGTGATGATAAGAATAAATACTAACTTTAAATATTTCCAAAATTGTGCTTCGGAAATTTGTGGTCTTAATCAGAAAAAATAATGAAGAAGGTTTTTATTGTAGTCAATAGATGCTTGGGATGCGGGACTTGCGTGGATATTTCCCCTAATCATTTTAGTATTGATTCAACTAAACATGCTAAATTTTTGGGTTTTAACGGAGTAGAAGATGATAACCAAAGCGACTATGATGCAATAAAAACCGCAGCTAAAACGTGTCCTGCCCATGCCATAGTCATATGGTAATATCAAAAAATGTTACTCAAACGTAAATGTAAACAAAGTCCTGCGAAGGCAAAGTATGTTTTATACCTTCGCAGGCAAGTTAATTTATCTTTTAAAACTTTTGGCAAGGAGGTTAGATAGAGACGTGATGTACAACAACTTGATAGTCGAAAAGCAAGGGGTAGTAGGGATCATAAAAATTAACAGGCCGAAGGCTCTTAATTCTTTGAACACCGATACACTGATAGAATTGCAAAGTGCATTTAATGAAATAGAACTCGATGAAGACATAAAAGTGGTTATTCTAACAGGATATGGTGAAAAAGCATTTATTGCTGGAGCAGATATAGCAGAAATGCGAGATAAAAACAGCATTGAAGCTTGCCAATTCAGTCGCTTGGGTAGCTATCTTTTCCGTCGTATTGAGCTCTTTAAAAAACCTGTGATAGCTGCTATAAACGGCTATGCTCTTGGCGGCGGGTGTGAATTAGCTATGTGTTGTGATATACGTTTAGCAAGTCAAAAAGCTAAATTTGGTCAGCCGGAAGTAACTCTCGGGATAATTCCCGGTTTTTCAGGGACTCAAAGGTTACCTAGATTAATTGGTCTTGCGAAGGCCAAAGAGCTAATATTTACCGGAGAAATGATTGACGCTGAGGAGGCAAAAAGACTGGGGCTTGTAAACGATGTCTACGCAGCCGACCAATTGCTGGATAAAGCTGTCGAACTGGCAAATAAAATAGCTTCTAAAGCTCAAATAGCAGTAAGCCTAGCTAAAGCGGCAATCAACCGAGGTATTGAGACTGACATAGAAACAGGTATAGCTTATGAAATCAATGCCTTCGGGTTGTGTTTCACAACTAAAGACCAAAAAGAAGGCATGACTGCTTTTTTAGAAAAACGCAAACCATGTTTTGAAAGCAAGTAAATATAAAAATAATTAGAGGGGGTTACCATGAACAAAGTTTTAGTAATCGGAACAGGTACTATGGGTTCAGGCATTGCCCAAGTATTTGCCATGAACGGCTTTAAAGTAATTGTGCAAGATATCGATGAAAAACTAGTAAATAAAGGAATAAATAATATATCAAAAAACCTTCAGCGTAATGTAGATAAGGGGAAAATGAGCAGAGAAACTAAAGAAGATATAACAAGTTTAGAGGAAGCTGAAGATGTTGAATTTGTGATAGAAGCCGCTACCGAAAATATGAATATAAAAAAAGAAATATTTTCGAAGTTGGATAAAATAATGAAACCCGATATTATTTTTGCTACAAATACGTCATCCATGAGTATTACTGAAATAGCCAATGTTACTTCACGGCCGGATCGTGTAATAGGAATGCACTTTTTCAATCCTGCACCAGTAATGAAATTAATAGAGGTAATACGAGGAATTGCTACTTCAGAAGATACTTATATAACTACTTTTAATTTGGCTAAAAAACTTGATAAAACACCAGTTACTGTCAATGAAGCACCAGGATTTATTGTCAACCGTATATTGATACCCATGATCAATGAAGCTATCGGAATATTGGCAGATGGGATTGCAACTGCTGAAGATATAGATAATGCCATGGTATTAGGCGCAAATCACCCGATTGGCCCCTTAGCTCTGGCAGATTTGATTGGAAACGATGTGAACTTTGCAATAATGGAAGTACTATACCAAGAATTTGGGGATCCTAAGTACAGACCTCATCCGCTATTAAGGAAAATGGTAAGAGGAGGGCTACTGGGGCGAAAAACAGGTAAAGGGTTTTATGATTACTCAAAATAATGCCATTAAGGAGGAAAATACATGAGAGATGTTATTATCGCTAGTGCGGCAAGAACTGCAATTGGCAGCTTTAACGGTAGTTTGGCTCCCTTGTCTCCAATTGAACTAGGAGCAATAGTAATAAAAGAAGCTCTTAATCGTGCCAAAGTAAAACCTTCTGA
>JBMNUR010000349.1:0-3374 GCA_050946395.1 Peptococcales bacterium | reverse complement strand
CTGGATTCCCAATAGGTAAATTACCTTCAACTACTGCAACGTCAGTCATAAAATAATCAGATATTGTATCTGTATTTGTTATAAGAGTTACTAATTCTGATGCTCCAATCATCCTTTGATTTCCTTCAGCAGTAAGATTAACTGTAATAGTTAATATTTTTTCATCTAAATCTAAACTTGCAATATTATCATTGGTTATATCTGTGCCATGAACAATTTCAATAGAATAGTTATTACCTATTGCTCCATTTATACTTCCTTTACAAACAACTTTTACTTGTCCTTCAGGTAATAATCCTTCACCAATAACTGCATCTCCATCAACAAATAAAACTGGCTCTGTAGTTAAAGGAATAGGCCAACCTCCTACAGTATCACTAACTTTAAATAATGTATTTGCAGTTTCATTTGCAGTAATATAATCCTGAATATTCCCCGGCATAATATCAGAAGGTTCTTCAAATTCATTGGTAGGCGAAACAATTGATAAAACTCCAGTTTCAGAATTAAAATCCACTCTACCAGCAGAGCTTATTCCTGCCCCTGCAATAAGTTCAACAGAATATCCTTCACCAGTTTCTTCTCCTAAAACACTAATCGTAACTTGTCCTATACCTTCAGTTCTTGCACTACCAATTACTACTTCAGCAGGAATATCATTATCAATAGCATTAAATTGAATTGAATTGCCACCACTATCACTTATTGTACGAAAATAATTAATACCTTCAATTACAAAATTAATTATTTTGTTATTTAATGAGTCACTCTCAATATTGATATTTTCATCTATCAAAGAAACATTGGTTCCATCCAACGTGCTTGTACTCTGTAAAATATTATTGATATTAAGAGTAGATAATTCAGTAAAAATATTATCTAATTTTGCAAGAGTTGTATCAAATTTAGTTGATAATATATCAAATTCATCTGATAATCCATTTAGTTTATTAAATATTTCATCGTTAAAACTCAGTTCAAATCACCTCACAATACGCGTCGCAGGAAATTCACAACTGAAGTTGTGGAAAGAATGCGACTTTTTTATTTTCTCAAATATTTTTCATACTGCCATCCTTCTGCTCTCTGAATAAATTGACAATACTTATAATTGATACCCTGGCAAATCCTTTTACCTTGGCTATCTTTTAAATCAAATGACCCCGAAGCTCTAACAGCAACTCTACCTGTCCATATTCCTTTATATTTTCCTTTTGGAATTATAGCCTTAACTATATCTCCTGTTTGGAATCCAAAATGCAATTTTTTTGCTGTACGATGTCCTTTTGGGAACCCATACCTATCTGGATTACACATACGTCTTTTACCACGACCGATAATAGTCCAAACTGATACATATTGTGTTTTAAAAATCAATTTACTTGGAGCTTTTGCTACACAACAAGCATCGTAATAATGTGTTTTGGGTAATTTATGTTCTATACGTTGTTTCTTTGTTCTAGCTCCAGTTCCACACTTTACGGGCAACCCTGTTTGCTTTAGTTTATCAAATAAAAACCACCGAGTTGCATTAATCATAGTTGCATCCCTAAGAGGTCTTTTTGCTTGAGCTTGAACTTCTGGAAAGCCAAATTCCTTTGCTGTTAACTTGCCTTTTTTCTGATTGCAATCATGACAAGCTAATGTAAGATTTGATATTCTATTTGTGCCTCCTCTAGATTTTGGGATTATATGCTCTACTTCCAAAGGAACATCACTTTTACCACAATAAACACACTTTCGACCCCATTTTTCTAATAGATATTCACGAACTTCATAACCAAACAACTCTCCCTGTTGGTATTCAATACCATTTATCTCAGGATTATGCATTAGTTGAATGTCAAATTTAACATGTTCGGTTGAAATAGCAATTATGGGCAAGAGTTTTCTAATTTTTGTTATTACATTTAAAGTTTGATTTACTCTTGCTTGTAGAGAAGGTGGTAACCAGCCTTTGGGTTTCTTGCGATTTAGGAACCTAACTTTGCGATAGCGGGTCTTACGATTCCTTCTGAAGCGTCGTAAATTTCGTCTATAATCCAAAGATTGTTTGATACCCTTCTTATGCTTAATCTCTCCTAAAAAAATAACTTTACCATATTCAAGATCGTCTTCGTTAATTACAGCAATTCCTGTTGTCTTGGAACCAGGGTCAAGTTTTAATCTCAATGGCTGGATTTTGCTTTCTTCCAATGTCCGGTCTTTAAGCCTAATCGTGAACGGTTCCATCTTATGTACTACTGCTCTACCTTTTTGAAGAAGTAGTCTGGCCCGCTTCTCAGAACAAGGCATTAAGGGTTTCTTATGTTTATCGAGTACAAAAACCATGTCTTCTCCTTTCGGAGCCTCTTACGAGGCTAGTAACGCTGATATTCAGTCTCTCCTCGCCAATGTTATCCCGGCTTGTTGTGCCCAACACACTGCTCGCTACACCCCTGCTTGCTGTTTAATGCTAGACGATAGAGCCTGGAACTGGAGAAGCATTCCAGGGTATCATGACCGGGATAACGTAGCCTTCGCTTAGGCTGGTCATAGTAGGATTTGCTTATAATATTGCAAATCCACAATTTTAATCGTGGGTCTATGACTTTCCTCTCTTATCATCTGCTCCAGTTGTTTTATTTTTCTCTCCAGAAGGAGATAGTTCTCCATCGTCTAATTCTGGTCTACCTGCATCTCCTTGGGTATGTGATGATTGAAGAGGCAACATATTATCTATTAATTTAAGATAATTATTTTCTAACTCATTTAAACTATAAATATCTGTTAAACTATATCCTGCTACAGCAATAGCAAGTGATTTAGGAAAGCCACTTTGTCCTAAAGTCAACATATCTTTAAGCATATCTTTTTGATTATAACTTGTAATATTTGGGAAAACCAATTTAAATTTATAAGTTGAACTTATGGAATTCAAACGCTGTTTAAAGAAAACTTCAAACTGTCTTAAAACAGAAAACATCATAGTTGCATCCATTTCAATTGAACGATTTAATGTAACTGCATTATTTTCTCCACCAGCAAATAAAGGTTTTGCTACTCCTGCTTTATTAAATAGTTGATCTTCTGCATTAATATCATCATAAGTTTGTGATCCAACCTTTTTTTCAAAATCTATTGCAGTTAAATCCATTGGAGAACTCACTATGGCAATGCCTGGAGGCAATGCTTGTTTAATTGCGTTATGATACATCTTTACACTAGGAAGTGTAATAATAAAATCTTTTTCAGATTTTGGTTCTTTCTTAAATGGTATCTTTTGTTGAATTAATCTAAAGTTTTTAGTTTTAGCATTAGTTTTACGCAATTCTTTTTGATCTTCGATGTCCATAATTTCTTCATATATTTGAACAAAGGGCGGGAAACAAGTT
>JBMNUR010000348.1:0-3376 GCA_050946395.1 Peptococcales bacterium | reverse complement strand
GCGGCCATAATCTTGGGTAATAGTGTAGCCGTGGCTTGTGGCTTGGTAGTCCCACTTAAGACTACCCCTTTAACAAAGTCCTGTTTCTTTACTTGGGCTACATCTACCGGTATAAGCTTTACTTTTACTTCTTCTTCCACCGGGTTTTTAGCTCCACAGCCGAATAGGGAAAGGCTAAGTATAAAGATTAAAAATAAGGTGATTAATTTTTTCGTCATCTGCACATTCATTGCCCCTTTATCTTAAAATATACTCGTCCGACCGGTCAGTCGGTTCCAATAGTATTCTATCTTTTCTATAATTTAGTGTCAACAGAAAAAACTAGCCTGTGGCTAGTTTTTTAGGTAAAGGTTTCGCTACATTGCATTTCGCTAGGTTAAAGTTGAAATTATTAATGATAGAAAAGCATCTTTTTATTATTGTTTGGAAATCATTTTGAAATTCTTTTTTCTATTTTTTCAACAAGCATTAATAACTCTTTAACGTATTTATTTTTAATGTTAGAACATATCTTAATTGCTAATTCTTCACTGTAAATATGAGCGGTTAAGTTTCTGTCGTTTAGCATATTTAGCCATAATTCATCATCTGTAATTATTTGGGCAGCAAAGGCTTCTCTTAAAACCGTTTTAGGAGAATTTAGTCCTGAAAGTCCTTCATCTTCAAAAATTGACTTTAGTGTTTTCCAAGCTAATTCAAATGTAAATTCAAAACGCTGAATTAATCCATCCCTTAATAGATCATCATTTTCGTCATATCTATAAGTCCCCTCAATAAGTCTATCAAGAGCATTTTTATAAGCCTGGAACTTTTCATAATAATCGCTCATAAAGAATCACTCCTTCTTTTTCGATATTTTTTATTAACCTTTGATCGATATCAGAAGTGATAAATACTACATCAATTTTCAGTAAGGTATCTAAGTCATCCAAGTTAGCAGCTAATTTCCCCTCACCGGTAAATCCCGGTAAAGGATATACCGCAAGATCTATATCACTAGTAGGGCGATTGTTACCTTTTGCACGAGAACCAAGAAGAACTATTTTTTGAACAGCATACATTCTCCCCAAATCTCGAATAGCTTGGAGTAGCTTATTATCTAAATCAATATTTTCATACTTAGCACTTGGGGAAGATTTTATATTCAAATCTCACACCTACTTAATTCCTTGTTTTTCCATATTATACCTTAATTGTGAGAAGAAAGCTATCGGTGAATTTGATTATTGTTAAAAAAGAAGTCGCTATCCTGTCATCGAGGGAGCGATAGCGACGTGGCGATCCCGGTTGTGAAGATAATCAAGTAAAGTCGGGATTACTTCGCTAACGCTCGTAAT
The DNA here is from genome assembly GCA_050946395.1 of Peptococcales bacterium. Classification (GTDB taxonomy): domain Bacteria; phylum Bacillota; class Peptococcia; order Peptococcales; family BICA1-8; genus JBMNUR01. The sequence goes on along the minus strand of JBMNUR010000348.1, from coordinate 2,039 downwards.
GACAAGGAACATTTCGTTTATCGTGGTGCGGATAGCCCATGAAAATTGTTAAAAGATTTGTAGCGAGGCAATCCGGTCATTATTTTTGAGCCATTAAATATTGATACAAGTTCGCCACTAAGACTGTGACTTCCGCTGCTTGGGGTTGTTTATCTTTATCGGTAAAGTAAGGCTCCAGTTCCTTGGTCATTATGCCTTTTTCAATTAATATCTGGCGAGCTTCTTCAAAACTTTTTGTTGGCTCACCTAAACCCAAGGCCGTATTTATGAGTATTTCTTCATTAGTGGGCGGCTCGTTTACTTCGATATAGTTTTCCGGTGCTTTATTAGCCTTTTCTAAGGTACGATTAATTAGGTTTTGAAACCGCCACTTGCCCATGGGGTCCTCTAAGCGATAGTCATTATTATAACCACCGTCTAGTAATCCCAAACCTCTGATAACCTTGACACCTGGATAAGCCCAATGTTCGGTGTTAGGGTCTTTGATATTAAAAGGTTTTAAATAGGCACCTTGAGCGATTAATTTATCCTGGACGGATTTAATAGCTTGCTCCGACTTGGTCATATCTCTAAAAGAGAGATCGTGATTAATGGAGTAGGCTGCAGCTACCCCGGCTGCTTCCCCTTCACTCATCCCAATAGGAATTACTCTAGCACTTCCTGCGGCCAGGGACATATAGGAGGCACTGCGGCCTACCACCAAGAGATTTTCTATTTCAAGAGGAACCAGACTTCTAAAGGGTATGCTATAACGATCCGGGTTACCGATAATGGTCCCCCAACGTTGTTTGGCAGTAGGTTGTACATCCACCGGATAACTCCCGATAGCTATTCGATCCCACTGATCCCTGTTTTCTAGTACGTCATCAATAGTAAGCTGATATTCGCCAATAATATGTCGGCTTTCCCGGATATAAAGTTGTTCTGCAGTCCCTACCAGTTCAGCTTTTTCAAACCCAACGAAATGCTCTCTAACATAGGGCATGATGTATTCCAGCTCTTTTTTAGCCCGCTCGATTCCTTCTTGTCTACTTGCCGGGTCTAAGGCATCTACACCAAAGATAACCAGGGCATTAATTAGCACATTGCCATTATCCTGACGAGCCGCATTAAAGCCCCGTAGACGCATCATAGGGTCTTGGGGCTCATAGCTAAAGCCTTCATCTGTATAACCCCAAGCGGCTTTATTGGTAGCACCGGTATTGTCGTCTCCATCATTTTTAAGATATTTAACCACTTGATTCCAGTCTACATTAGTTACCTCAAAAACCAGCGTTACACCCATCTCCCGGTCTTTTTCGCCAATATCTTCACCGGCAAAGGTATAGGGCACGCCACTTGCCGCAGCTAAATCTGCATCAGTGGTAGCGTCAATAAGTCGCTTGCCAAAATATTCACGGACTTCCTCATCTTCTTTTACCTTGACACCGATTAGTTTGTTGCCATCCTTGATTGGTTCAAGGAATTGAGTGTTGAGTTTTAAGACTATAGAACGCTGCTTGTCCACCATATCCTGAAAAACATGAATTGCCTCATCAACATCAAAGGCAGTACCACCTACCCGGTCATGAAATTCTTTAAATATTCCTTGGGTCAAAAGGGTACCATCTCGCCCATGATTCATATCGATAAAGTTAAGCTTACCCAGGGTCATAAGGCCACCTAGAGCATGATCATCTTCGATAAGAAGTACTGTCAAACCATTGCGGGAAGCAGATACCGCCGCCGCTACCCCCTCCGGCTCACCACCTAGGACAATCACATCAAATTGATTATCAGTAGGAGGCGGGGGCCCCGGATCATGAGCTTGTTTTTTGGTACAGCCACCAAGAGTGAGTACGATAGTGAATAACAATGCAATACTTATAAAAAAAATAAATGTTACTTTTTTCTTTAGCAAAATTAAACCCTCCAGATCGATTAATTAAAAATAATAATTAAGAGTTAAAGAATTCAGTAGTCAGTAATTTTCATTGCATGTATAGTAAAGTATATAGATAAGGCATAGAAAAAGTCAACTAGGTATCCAGGAATACATA
>JBMNUR010000347.1:0-3388 GCA_050946395.1 Peptococcales bacterium | reverse complement strand
GATGGGCAAAGCCGTGACTGAGGTGCGTAAGATAGGCGTGCTTCGGTCCCACATGACTGATCAACCCCAACGCCTCAAAGAGGCTGAAATGGGATGGGTGGGGAAAGCGCCTCAACGCATCCACGACAAGCGTATCAAGACCCCGCAAATATTCTACACTCTTTTGGGGAACTTCACTACAGTCGGTTACGTACCCGAGCGAACCGATTCGATAGGCAAAAATCTCATCACCGCCGTGAAGAATCGGAAGGGCCGTTACGTTCATCGTCCCCACTGCAACGGTTTCATACGGCTTTATGACGGTCAGCAGCAGATGAGGCCGTCCTCCGGCAACGACATCCGCGTCAAGCGCATAGGAAAAACGAACACGGATCGTTTCCACCACGTTCCTGCTCGCATAGACCCGCAGCGGACCGTGTCTGCTGAAGGAACGCAAATCATCGATTCCGTTGATATGATCGGCATGGTCGTGGGTATAAAAGACCGCATCCAGACGAGCAATCTTGTGTTTCAGCGCTTGAAGTCGAAACTCCGGTCCGGTATCGATGACCAGCGCATGGTTTTCATCTTCAATCAATACGCTTGAGCGCAGACGCGTATCCCGCTCGTCGCTCGAGGTGCATACCGGACATGTACACCCTATGACCGGAATCCCATGACTGGTTCCGGTCCCTAAAAAAGTCAATGAGCAAGCGGTCATCGAAACGGCAACCAAGAGGTGGCTTGATCAAACAATTGACGCAGCCGTGATGGACTTTCCTGATCGACGATCTCCGTCGGCTTCTTAAAAGCAACTCCCAAATAAGGATTACTGATATTCGGAAAGAAAAAATAGAGGATGAAGAATGAAATCACCGCGACACCCAAAGAGGAAAGCAGGGAAGAAAAAAAACCTTTTCTGGCCATGTGGAACTCCTTGAACCACTATACCACACTTGCGAGTCCTGTTGCACCGAAACAGGCCCGTTTTCACGGGCCTGAGCAAGGAGATGCGAACACTCTGTTAGAAGAAGGAGAAGAGGACGGAAACGCCCATATACCCATTGTCGAATGGAGCGTTGAAGATGTTCTCGAACTTCTGCCACTCTTCAAAGGTATAGTTCGTATCCAGCGTGTAGTTCAATCCGACAAGAATCTTTCCAAGCTTCAGATCAGCGGTGAGGCGGTATGCCAAGGGACTCTTCAGGAACGCTTCGCCGGCATTCTCAAGATCGACCTTGGTGCCATTGGAGTCTTTTACCCACATCGTCCCGTCGGATTCGATGTTGACGGTGAAGCGCGGACCGACACCGGCTCCGATCCGAACCAGGTTGAACAGGTCGAAGGAGAGACCGGCGGTGGTCAACATGGAAATGTTCGTCGCACCTGCCTCGGAACCGAACATCGCCACCGCGTCGATCTCGGCGAGCAGAAGCTTGATCCGCAAATCTGCTCCAAAGCGATAGTTGTCGATGTTGGCGAATCCGTCATAGTTCCCCGCTTCCATTGCGGTGGAAATCTGTCCGAACGTGTCGCTGTAGAGTGCCGTCACACCGAGACTCAACCCGAATGGCGATGCGCTCACCGCCGCCGGAACGAGAACCGCCAACACAATCAAAAGAATCCATGCTTTTTTCATTCTGTCACCTCTTTCTGCTACACACTGTCTATTTATAAGCTTCGTGTGTAAAATTTAACTCATCTTCAAAAGGACAGCAAGGGAAAAACATCCGCTATTCGGAACAAATATCTCCCACCACCTGCCTTTTGCCATTACCGATTCAATCGTCTGATTCGATTCGACCACGTACCGGGCCCTCAGTCCCAACGGACCGAAGTCGGTCCCGAGTCCCATCTGCAGATGGATCGGACTCTGAAGAACCGCATCAAGGAACGTGACCTCCTCGACCGCCGCCTTCCCGCCGCCTGAAAGCGCATAGTAGGGTTTCACGACCCCGGGGTTCTGCGGGACGTACGTCACACCCACTCCCCCACTGAGCTCCATCACCATCCACGAGCCGACCACCGGAAGATTCAACCCCACAAGGGCGATCGCCTTGAGCGCCTGCGTGTCCTCTTCACTCTTCGTAAGCATCACCGTCGCTTGAGCCTGGAGAAAAAAAAGCCGTCCGTTCAACTCACCGCTGAGAATCCAATTCCGGGAATCTCCCATTCCGGAAGAAAAATCCTCCTTTTCCGGGGGGCAGTACGTCGCACCAAAGCCAAGGCTGAGGTTGAACGCACTTCGCGCGGTCAACGGCAGAGACAAAAAAAGCAGAAGGGTCAAGATGACCGCCACTTGTTTACGCATGACTGATTGTTGCTCCCGTACTCATATAACAACGATATGAGTAAAAGGGTACAAATTAATCCATCAATCCTGCAATTTCTTCAATCCAAACCTGTATTTGAGCATCGCTGGGCGCCTGAAACCCCGCCCGAGGGGAAAGGGAGACCGATCCGACCGCCGGTCCGTCGGGTGAAGCGGAGCGCTTGAATTGATTGGCGATGAAGCGGGTGAAGAACACGGCGAGCCAATGTCGTATATCCGATGAGGTGTACGATTCCTCGAATGCTTTGACCGCATACCGGTAGATCCTCTTCGGACCGAACCCCCAGCGCAGGGTGTAGTAAAGGAAGAAATCATGGAGCTCATACGGCCCGATCACCGCTTCCGTTTTCTGACTGATCGCCCCGTCCCCGGACGGGGGAAGAAGCTCGGGACTGACCGGAGTGGCAAGGATGTCCAGCAAAACAGCCTGAAGATCTTCATCGGCTTCGTTCGCTTCATGGGCAAGAATCGGCCTGAGCAGAGTCTTCGGCACCGAGCTGTTGATCGCATACATCGACATATGGTCACCGTTGTACGTCGTCCACCCGAGGGCAAGCTCGGAAAGATCTCCGGTGCCGATGACCAAGGCCCCGTGTTTGTTGGCCAGATCCATCAAAACCTGTGTTCGCTCCCGCGCCTGGGCGTTTTCATAGGTGATGTCCAACACCGTCGGATCATGATCGATATCCTTGAAGTGCTGCACCACCGCCTTTTCGATCGGGATCGTGAAGAACGTGACTGAGAGCGCTTCCGCCAAGGCATGAGCGTTCGATTTCGTCCGGCTTGTTGTTCCGAACCCCGGCATCGAGACCGCAATGATGCCTCCGCGGTCAAGGCTCATCACATCAAACGTGCGGATGACGGCAAGCAGGGCTGCCGTTGAATCAAGTCCTCCGGAGAGGCCGAGAATCACCCGTTTGATGCCGATATGTTCAAGACGTTTCTTCAGGCCGAGGGCCTGAAGCGTGAGCACTTCTTCGCAGCGCTCCTTAAGCCGCACCGGATCATGGGGAACGAACGGCGCCGGGTCGATATGGCGAATCAAGGAGGATGGAGCATGAACCAGATCACAGGGAA
>JBMNUR010000346.1:0-3414 GCA_050946395.1 Peptococcales bacterium | reverse complement strand
ATTATGCCAAAATATTAACCAACACTCTACAAACAAATTTAAATATGGTTAAGGAAAAGATAGTAATTATTTGGGCATTGCAAAATTCTAATGATTTCGATCGTCAATTTAGGTTGATGATTAGTAACCAAAAAAGTGATATGCGAGCTTTAGAATATGATCCTCAAATTGTTATTGTCGATAAAAATAAGGAAACTTTTTTAATCGATGGGGATTTTGAGAGTATTCCTAGCGAATATGCTGAAAAAATATGGGATGGTAAAGAAAATATCCATACTATGGATATTGAAGGCGTAAGTTATACTTTTGTAACAAACTATATTGCAGAGACTGGCTGGGTCTATGCTTTAGGAATTCCTACATATCAATATCTGGAGCCTGTAACTAAACTAAAAAATATCTTATTTGCTATTTGCGCTTTTGCCTTTATTCTGGTGTTTATTATTGCTGGTATTTTATCTCGGAGTGTTGTTCGTCCGATTCAGTCTTTAGGGGAACTCTTAGAGGGATCATCCCAAGGTAATTTATTGATACGGGCTGAGGAAGAAAAAGCCGGGCCGGAGATAAACAAGCTGGGTCAGCAGTTTAACGTTATGCTGGAAAACAATCGGCAAGTTGTTTCCGAGGTTATAGCAGCAATTTCGAATTTAATCCCCGCAAGTGAAAGTCTCCTATTAAATTCGGAAAAGCTAAAGGAAAGTGGTGCTGAGATTAATGAAATTGTCGAACAAGTGAGATCTAGAGCCTATGAGCAGGTAGCATCCAGCCAGGAATCAACTGCAAATATAAATCAAGCGGCAAAAGTAATGGAAGACATCAACTTACAGGTGAAAACAACAGTTGATAACAGTGGTAAATTAATTGCAAGTGTAAGAGAAGGGCAAGTTTCATTAGAGGATTTGGTGAAAAATATCGGTAATGTTCAAGATTTTGTGCTGCTAACTAATAATATGATTCAAAGTTTACAAACCAGATCAGAAGAGATCAACGTAATAGTGGAGGCGATAACCACTATTGCCTCCCAAACTCAATTGCTTTCTTTAAATGCAGGCATAGAAGCAGCCAGGGCAGGGGAGCACGGCCAAGGGTTCAAGGTTGTTGCAGATGAGGTTAAAAAGTTAGCAGATCAATCAAATGCTGCCGGTGAAAAAATCGGCAAATTAATTACTTCTGTACAAAAGGATATAACATCGGTTGCAAAAATAAGTGAAGAAGCTCTTACAGTTTCTCAAGAAAGTAATTATGTTATCAAAAAAGCGGAAGTTGCTTTCAAAAATGTGCTGGAGTTTACTAAACAAAATAATACAGATTTAGTAAAAGTTTTGGGGAATGCAGATCAAGTAGTAAAAAGCAATGAACAGGTTGATGAGGCATTAATAGTAGTAAATGAGGCTGCGGAAAGAACGGTTTCCCATATTGAAACGGTAGCCGATTTCACTTTAAAGCAAAAGGAAGTGAATAGTCAGTTAGTTGAAACAGCAATGAAACTGGATGATATCATTAAGGCTTTGTCATTAACAACCGAATATTTTAAAGTAAAGGACTAACTATAAAAGATAATGTGCTATTTATAGTTAAGAGCATGAGGAGGTAAAATGGAGACATTTATAACTGATATAACTGAGTCCCATGAGATACAGCTTCGGAAAACATTAAAAGAAAAGGATATTCGCACAGTCTATCAGCCTATAGTTTCTCTTAAGGATGGGACTATTCTGGGATATGAAGCATTAAGTCGCGGGCCCATGGGTTCTTTACTGGAAACACCTATTGTGCTTTTTGAAACTGCTATGAAGCTTAACATGGTTTGGGAGCTGGAACTATTATGTCGCGAAAAGGCTTTGAAACGCTCCACAAAGTATCTTAATGGTAATTTGCTTTTTTTAAATGTTGATCCCAATATAATTAAGGATGAAAAGTTTCGCAAAGGTTTTACCCGAGACTTTCTGCAGCAATTTAATATTGATCCCAAAAAAATTATTTTTGAAATCACTGAAAAAAGTGCGATAGAAGACTTCAAAAATTTTCGTAAAATACTGGCTAATTATACGGACCAAGGTTATAAAATTGCCATCGACGATACGGGTTCCGGTTATTCGGGTCTGAAGATGCTGGCAGAAACCTGCCCCAAGTATATTAAAATGGATATGGCCTTAGTTAGAAATGTGGATAAAAATCATTTAAAGCAGGCACTCCTAGAAACATTTCAAAAATTTGCTCTAATGACAAATATGAGTATCATTGCCGAGGGGATTGAAACAGCAGAAGAGTTAAAGACCCTGGTAGATATCGGGATTGACTTTGGACAAGGTTATTTTATCCAAAAGCCTTCGGAAGGCTTTTTAAGCATTTTGCCGGAAGCTAAAGAGATTATCGTAGGAAAAAATGAAAAGCGTAAAAGTTTCTACTTTAGCTCGCCTACTACCTTTCCCGTTGGCGAAATAGCTAAATTTGAAATGCCGATAACCCCTGATACAAGTGGACAAGCTGTTGATAATATTTTTAGGCACAATCCGGATATTTATGGCCTTCCAGTTGTGGAAAAGAATAAACCGGTAGGTCTAATTATGCGTAATAAATTTTATACCAATCTTGCTAGTCAATTTGGTTTTGCTATCTATAAATCAAGACCCGTTGATTTAATTAAAGATTCTACGCCGCTCATTGTAGATTATTATACTCCCTTAGATCAAGTATCACGTATTAGCGTTAAAAGGTAAGAAGAACAGGTTTACGATTATGTGATTATAACTCGAGAAGGAAAATATTTTGGTATAACAACTATTAAGGACTTACTCTTGAATACAACTGAATTGGAGCTAAATATTGCTAAACATGCTAATCCTTTGACAGGACTGCCGGGGAATTTAGTAATAGAAGAAAAATTAAGAGAAAACATAAATCTGGAATCATTTGCTATCATCTATGTAGATTTGGATAATTTTAAGGCTTACAATGATGTTTATGGTTTTGAAAATGGGGATCAGGTTTTATTGGCTACAGCGTCTATACTTTCCCAAAGTCTGGCTAACCTGGATTCTGGAGAAATTTTTTTAGGCCATATTGGTGGAGATGATTTTTTTATTTCCACAACTAAGGAAAATGTGGAAGCATTGAGCCAAAATATAATTCAAAAATTTGAAAGTAAAAAAATGAGTTTTTACTCGGAGCAGGATAAAAGACGAGGACATATAATTGCTAAAAGTCGTCAGGGGAGTATCTAACATTTCCCCTTACTAACAATATCTTTAGCAGTTGTGATAGGTGCAAAAAACGAGTATGAAAATATTATCGAACTCTCTGAACAAGCTTCTAGAATAAAATCGGAATGCAAGTTAGAGACTCAAAGTAACTATTGTATCTTTGAAAAAACTTAATCAAAACTTAATTTTGACTTAAAATAAAATTAGTCGA
>JBMNUR010000345.1:0-3415 GCA_050946395.1 Peptococcales bacterium | reverse complement strand
TGGATCAGTAGTCATGTCTGTGCCATCAGCACTTTGTGAATATCTAATCCACATGTAAGCACTATGACCATCTTGACCGTCTTCTCCATCGAAGTAGTCTACGCCTTTTACTGGTGTATATGCAGCAATTCGCATAGCATTTGACCATGTACCATTATCGCCAATCTTTTGACGCATATACAAATCATTTTCAGTATCAAACTGAGTATGCCAAGACACACCATCAGCAGAATATTCAACATGTAAACTATTATTAACTAAAGCGTCATTTGCAGTAGATTGCGCAATATAAGCATCTAAGTAAATTTTACCAATAGCATTAGTAGGTGCATTTCTCCATGCAAGCGTCCCTTGTGACTTATGATTGGAATCTTCATATCTATAAATGTCTGCTGTAGTAAGTGGATTGTGTCCATCGGTGTCAATCCAAATATCACCAAAAGACATTCCGCTTGTAGGTGCAGTAGGTTGGAAGAATCCTTGAATCTGTCCATCGGCAATTTCCTGGGCTATCTCGGCCTGTTGTTGAGCAAGAACAGCATTGGTAAAAGCTTCGTCCCAATGTTGAACAGTCACAGAATCTAGTTGAGTCTTAGGCAATCCACCTGTAATAGATAAAGAAGTGCCATCAAGCACAACCCCATCTTTATCAAACCTAAACAGCCCAGAATCGTTTTCCATGAATAGATTTTGCCCAATAAGGATTCTACCCATGATACGCTCTCCGACTATGCCATCTGGTGTAATTGCTTGTTTATAAGTATTCCCACCATCAACGGTTAGACCCATTGCGCCATGCGTAAGTCTTATGAACCTCAAAGGATCAGAGGAATCAGCTACCGTAATACCTCTACGATCGATTGTTACAGCCTCGTTTACGCCAGCATTAATAGAACGTTCAGCAGCATCCCAAGTGTTATTTAATAAAAGAGAAACATCGCTTTGTGTTTGTTCGATACCATTCCATTTAAATTTATTCATATCTACAACAGTAGAACTTGACATTGAATCATATAGTAGTTTAATAAATTTATCGGTATCATCATTGGCATCTATGGTATCAGCTATAACCAAGCTAATATCACCTTCATCAAAATCATGCACTATCTCAATAATTTTGGCTTTTACCGATAAATTAAACTTTTCATGTTGAATCGTTATATAATCTCCAAGATTAAGTTTATTCCAATTTCTCTGTTCGGTCACTATTTCTTTGAAATTTACTATGCTAATATCTATTTTGGTCTTAGGCTTTCTTAACTCTTCTAGCTTCTCTTGGGCAGCTAAATATAATTCTTCATCGTCAAAATAATTTTCGTCTGTCCATTCACGTTCCACTACATAAAGACTTAGCTCAGTAATTTGCTCAGGAGTAAAATTGTTAACCAAACTAATATCGCTTTTTAAATCAGATATCTGTCCATCTATCAAAGATAGTTCATTTTCTAAGATATTTATTTCAGATTCTTTATCTTCAATATCGTCTTCTAAATCCCTTTTATTTTGCAAAAGATCGCTTACGCTTTCGCCCTTAGACTGAGCCACATCAATACTATCTAGTACAACACTCAAATCAATTTTTAAGCTATGCAATTCATTGGTTGCGACTGTGATTTCGTTATATTTATGCCCACGCTGTTCTAATAGGGTTGTAAACACACCGTCATAATTAGCAACTGTATCTTTATAATCTAGTAATGCGTGGCATAAAGAATCACTCATATATTCACTATGGGAAATAACGTTTCTATCTTCATCTCTCTCAAATGGATACATAAAATATGAATAATCTTCTATATAATCAGTACCAGTAGGATTGACTCTACTGATAGTCAACCCATCTTTGCCATATACTCTTAGTCTAGTAACAATTTCATCACCACTATAATCTCTATTGATAGACTTCAAATATTTAGAATACGAAACCTTAAATCCCGTATCAGCCCCAATGTTTTCAGGACTATAAAGACTTATTGTTCTATGTTCAGTATTAAATAATATTATCCCATTAAATGTCTTGGCTATATTGAAAACAAAATCTAATGCAGTAGCAGAAGGTATCTCAAAAGAACGATACATTACCAAGAACTTTGAATCTATGTAATCTATATTCCATGCCGAACCAGAGAGAGCAACTTCCAACGCTTCATGTGCATTTATTGAATCTTTTTGATATCCACGTATAATCTTATCGCCAAGCTCACAACCAAGAGACAATAGGCTAATTTCTGTTCGAGAACCATCTTCGTCTTCAACATCATTAATTTTTTCTATTCTATACCACTCTTCGTAGTTACCAATCTTATATTTGAGTAGATATCTAACCCTTAGCAGATCAACGTGATGATTGCGTATTAAAACATGATTATTGTCTAATTCATAAGGCAAGAAGAGGGTTAACTCATTAATGTTGCCAAGGCGAATGATACTTTTAACCGCATAGGCTTCGGGCAATACCGCAATTATAGTGCGATCTGGTTTTGCCAAAAACATCTTTGGCTTTAATGGCTTTTTAGTCAAATCTAATTCGGCAAAAATAGTAGTCAAAATTATCACCACCTTGTATTAAATATTTTTAATATTTTATTAAAAGTCACCGTAAAACCCTTGCATTCAGGCATGGGGATATAAGGTGACAAATATTACACCCATCTTACATCTATAACCGAACGCCCCAAAATAGGGTTGTTATTTAATGTGCCTACAAATTCAAAATATAAACGCCCATTAATTTCAGGGACTACATAGTCATACCAATAAACACCATTTTCATCAGGTTCAACATTAATGTCTTCGCCTACTTGACTTCTTGTGCCATCATATATTTTAAGCTTTACATTGTCAGGTATTACTAAAGCATCATCAAAATCGCGAAACTCAGCTTTCAATCTAACAGTATTATTTATCAAGGACAAATTTTTTGCACCCCCAATATCACTTTGCAATCTTGTACAGATAGCGCAACTTCAGGTATTTGGACAGATAAAATAGGTTTAATATCTTGCCTTATTAAATCTGGCTTTAGCATCTCATAAGAAGTATTTGCAAAAGACTCTTTAATGCCCCAAACAACTATTGGTTGATTTATAGATAGCAAAACATGCGGTTCTACTACTTTAATATGACAAGATATAACTCCAATCGGACTACGAGTTATTATTTTAACGATAGTAAATGCGCTATTTGGAGTAATTTTGCGCCCTATTGCTACAGGAATAGATTTGATATATGTTAATGATTCTACGACTATCGCATTTAACCCCAAGCCAAAAGCCGATATAAACAAGGTCACTATATTTGCATCTAAACCAACTTTTGAATGGTCGGATACAGGTGTGACAATGGTTCCTTTAGTATTAAGTATTGTGCCAAATAATATAGGTATTCCTTGTGATAATGGTGTTGTTAATGTTTT
>JBMNUR010000344.1:0-3416 GCA_050946395.1 Peptococcales bacterium | reverse complement strand
AACAAAATCCATATAATTTTATCATTAGTAAAACTTGGCTTTTGCTTAGCTTTAAGCGAAAGCCCTAGTTGCACTTATGCCACCTAAAACTTTTTCTTTCATTTAGGCTAAGTGAAGCATTTGGCGAGTTTAGATAAAAAGAACGCAGACGGCTGAAGACCAGAATTAGCAACTGTTTGACCCGACACTTAATTGCAACAATTAACTCTGCATCTTGAATAAAGAATAGTATGTATCATAAGTTTCCAATTAAGTGTCGGGGAGTTTTGCTAATTCCTGAAGCCGTTGAGTTCATTCACAATAAAATTGTCTGAGCCAGCGCAACATTGATAAATATGGAGTTTGTCTACATTCTGAGCCTCTCATATTTTTGTATGAGAGGCCGGATACCAGTATCTATATGATTTTAGGGTTACGACGATGGGATTTGATTTTTAAATAAAGTGCTAATAAGTTCTGCACGGCTATCCACTTCATATTTGGAAAAAATATTTCTGACATGGGTTTTAACAGTATTTTCACTGATAGACAAAGCTCGTGCTATTTCACGATTGGATTCACCAGATAATATGTGTTGTAGTACTTCCTGTTCCCTTACTGTCAACTCTTCAAGAGTTTTCATGCCCAGCATGATATTGGTTTGTTGGTTTTCGCTCATACGATCATAGGTGGCAAGATAGGTATGGTTTTTAAGCAACATAACCAACTGCTGGTTAAGGGGTGGTAACATAATCAAGGTAACACAAAGAACCGTAAGGGCTATGACCGCAACATTTGCGCTAGGGACTTGAATGGAGGTTATTGTCATACCCAAAGCACCACCAGATAAGACGCCGAATACATTTGCGGACAGCCCAATACCAAAAATTTTCGCGGGATTTTCAGTATACTCCAGCATTTCACCGATAATACTCCACCAAAAAAGATCGAAAATTCCGCACGCCCCAAGCATTAGGGTATCTACAACAACATAATCTGAGGCATTGCGTTCCAGTAGCATAAAGCTAATAAACGCTCCCATAATCATGGCCATACCGACGTACAAAATTTTGGCACGATTCATTCTCGTAGGCAGATTCCGCATAAAAAATAATGCGATTATATAAGGAACAGCCCAGTACCAGCTTGTAAGCCCCGTAAGATGTTCGAAGGCCGGATTTATTACTTGATACATAAGGCCGGAATTGATAGTTATAACAAAAACAAACAAGCATAATAGTATTAGCGGTTTTTTTATATCTCTACGACGGTGATTTTCCGATTCTATCCGCCTATCGGTTCCCGATTCTTCGATGGGTAATACCCAAATACACACCATTCCTATGGTGAGACATAACATTGAAAGGGTAAGTCCAATAAACGGTGAAAAATTTATGGCTACTACATTGATAGCGATCATAATGATATTTGAGTAGATCAGAACATCTGCGCAGGATTTGATCCGTTGATTTTTAGGTGTAAAGGCCTTCAAATAATATCCCCATGAAGCTACAGCCCAGCCTCCTGCGTACCCACTTACGATCAATCCAACTGCCCACAGAGGGGATGGAGAAAAATAAAATGGTACAGTCGCCACCAAACATATAATCATGCTGCCAAGCATAGTGTACTTTGCAGTTGTTGGAAGCCCCACAAAAAAACCACAGGAAAATAATCCTGCAAAATGGGCAATTATAGCAACTAATATATAGGGAGGGCCAACTACATTGTTATAGGCCAGCACGCTATAGAGCACTTGTCCTTCAAAAAGAAAAGTCAGAAGATAAGCAAAAAGCAGGGCGAACCCAGCAATAGAGAAAAAACGATTATTCATCCCTTTGAGCTGAGCCATTCCAACATCACCCCCTACTCAACGAAGACTCAAGCATCATTTCCTGTAATAATAAGCCTTTCCCAATTCTATTTCTTCCCTAATAATTAATAACCCTTTCTTTCATTGACACTACTTTTTCTCGTTCATTACTAAACAATACTTCCTACCCTTATCTATCATTGCAAAACTCCTAATCATAAATCGCAAATCTCCTTATTTTTTAGAAATGCAAAAGCATCTTCTTCATCAAGGGGTTTGCTAATGAGATTTCCCTGGATCCTGTCACAGTCATGTTCTTCTAAATACTTAAGCTGACTCTCATGCTCAACTCCTTCCGCAATTGCGTAATGCCCCAGTTTATGTGCCATGGAAATAATATCGCTGGTAATAGCTTTATTCGGGGCTGTATCTAACAGCTTATCAATAAAATATTTGTCAATTTTTAAGCAATTAACTTTTAGCTCCTTTTCCCTGGCCAGAGATGAATAGCCTGTCCCAAAATCATCTATGGCTATGTGCAGCCCGTAGTCTCTAAGTTTTTCAATAATCCGATTGATTATTTCATAGTCTGAAACAAAGACGGATTCCGTAATTTCCAGACAGATATTCTCCGGGTTAACCTGCATTTCGGTGATCAATTCGACCAACCTGCCGGTGAAGTCAGGTCTCAACAACTGAACAGCAGCCACATTAATTGACACAATTATGTTGTCATATCCCTGCTCCTTAAGCTTATTTAAAAAATTAAATGCGTTGACAATCACTTTATCGCCAATGGGAATAATGCACTTGGTTTTCTCGGCTATAGGGATAAATTCAACCGGGGAAACCAGTCCTAGTTTTTTTGTTCTTAATCTGGTCAGGGCCTCAAAACCACAGATGGCATCCGTTTTTAAATCCCAAATCGGCTGATATTGCAAGAACAGTTCGTCATTGGTATCATCCCCCGCCGCTATCGCGAAAAGAGCCTGCATGATGTCGCTTTCCCGGTTTACCAGGGATTCCAGCTCTTCGTTGTAATAGCAAGCTTTAAATCCTCTTTCAGAAATATTGATAGACCTTTCCGACGCGATGAGGAGCCTTCTCAAATTCAAATCCAGATCAAAATCATGATTCTCTTCAATTTCAAGAATCCCAATCCCCCCGCCGATTCTGTCTGTTACAAACAAGGATTCCAAACTGTTCTCAATACCCTCGCTGAAATCATTCAACTCTTTTTTATCTTTATAGTCTACGAGATAGAAGACAAACCGGTTTTCATATGTATGAAATAAAAGACAATTGTCGGTGCAATACCGTTGCAGGGTCTCAGCGGCTTTTTTTATTAGATTCTGTGTGTAAAGAAATCCAAAATTAGCTGTAAACAACTGCACCGTATTTAAATTAATCCCAATAAGTGCTCTTTTTGACCTTTTCTTTTGCTTAGTGTCATATTCAAATCGTTCCTTCAAATAATCCCGATTATATAAACCGGTCAACTTGTTGTGCTCATATATGTATCTAAGTTCTTTTTCAATTTGCTTTCTGTGCGAGATATCCTGAATAATACATAAATGCTTAAAACAGTTCTTACCTAGTGGGGCAAGGGCCGCGACGACCATAG
>JBMNUR010000343.1:0-3418 GCA_050946395.1 Peptococcales bacterium | reverse complement strand
ATTTTATTGTGAATGAACTCAACGGCTTCAGGAATTAGCAAAACTCACCTTCGGTTCAAACAGTTGCTAATTCTGGTCTTCAGCCGTCTGCGTTCTTTTTATCTAAACTCGCCAAATGCTTCACTAATGATAAAATTATATGGATTTTGTTGAATATCTTTGTCAGCAGGCTGAAACAACCTGTCACATTTTGTGACAGGTTGTTAATTATCATTTATTAAACTTTTTCTTGGGAAACAGTAACTTCGGTAGCTTCAATCAATTCCGAGGATTCTGCTTTTTGCTCTTCTATTTCCTCTGTTTTTTCCGTTAATTTTTTCGATTTCTTTAAAATATTCCAGCCTAAAATGATTGCTAATACTGGAAGAATACTATCCTGTAAAGCCCTGAAAATTTGATAATCAATAAACATCCGTCCTATATTAAAAAATATATTAAGTATAGCAAATCCACCAAGAGCAACTAACAACCACCCTACCCACTTGCTCTCTTTATTGGTGATTATCTGGTCGAGATATTCCGGTTTGATAAATTCTTTATCCCAACCTTCAATATGCAAAAACTTGGCTTTTTTAATATGGTAACTATCAAAGAAACTATAAAACCAGATCACTACACCCAAGAACAACAATTCATCCAGATGTAGAACCCCCGCAAGTATCACAAACCCAAAAAAGGTTAACATTATCTGCACACCCCGGCGCATTGCACCTTGTTGCATCTGGCCTGCACCAGGTATTAGGCTGCATATAAAGTGGAATATAACTTTCAATTTTCCTTCACGAGGTTTAGCCGAACCATTCTCAATACAATTTTTACAAATATTTTCCCCATTGATACTAAGATGACACTCACTACAAATTGGCTGATTACATTTCTGACAAATATAAGACGCTTCTCTTTCTACATGATATTTACATTTCATTATTTATTCCCCCTTTTACTTTCAAAAAATCACCATTAAAACTAATACCCTCGTAAAGTTGTAGATATTTATCACCGATTTGTTCTATTGTAAGAAAAACTTTTCCCATCGAGTTTTCCAAGGGTATATCTGCTAAATATACTGAGCAATTAATAAGTATTCCTAAAATACCTGCCGCAATCAAACCTTTACCAAAATTTTTATACCAGTTAGCGAACCAATAATTATTAATCTTTTTAGATGCAACATTATTAATAGTATTCATAATTCGAAGGGTAAAATCCTGAGGAGGCTCTACTTGTAGAGCATCAAAACAAGCATCTAATTCCTTCCACTGCAAATAACTTTTCTGACATTGGGGACATGAAACAAGATGGTCCTCTACAATTTTTTTTTGATTTTCGGCTAAGTAGCCTTGAATATAAGTATAAATTTTATACTCCATATGGTGACAGCTCATTTCCAATCCCCTCCTGTTCATTACTTAATTGCTCTTTAAGAAGTTTTTTGCCTCGATAAATTCTAGTTTCCACTGTTTTGCGAGGAATACCTAGAATTTCACTGATATCTTTATAACTAAGTCCTTGATTATGGTATAAAAAAAGGACTTCCCGATATTTCTCCGGCAAATTATTTAATGCCTTTTTTAACCACAAAGCATTTTCCTTTTTTATAAAAATTTCCTCTGGTGATTTCCCTTTATTAATACTTTGAAATTCATCCAACTCAACTAACAGAGGCTCACGCTTTTTTTTTCTTTGCCAATCAATACACTTATGTATAGCCAATCGATAAAGCCAGGTGGAAAACTTAGAACGATTATCAAATTTCTCCAATCGCAAATAACAATGAATAAATATTTCTTGACTTAAATCCTGAGCTTGGGGGTAATCATGGGTATATTTATACGCAAGATTAAAGATAGCCTTTTTATATTTGTCAACTAATAAAGCGTAGGCTTCTCTTTCACCATTTACAATTCTTAGGACCAAATCCCAATCATTCATACCGCGCAAACCACCCCCTCTTCCCTCCATAATATTTAGACGAAAAAATTGAGAAAAACACTTCAAAAAAAGCAAAAAACCTGTCACTTTGGTGACAGGTTTTTAGAATGTATGGTGGGCGATGACAGGATCGAACTGCCGACCCCCTGCTTGTAAGGCAGGTGCTCTCCCAGCTGAGCTAATCGCCCCTATTCGAAATTCGACGTTCGATGCTCGATAATCGAACTTCTAACCTCGAACCTCTAATATCGAGAATGGTGACGCGTACGGGATTCGAACCCGTGAATGCCAGCGTGAAAGGCTGGTGAGTTAAGCCGCTTCTCCAACGCGCCGTGTCAGGAGGCAAGACGCATGATGAAAGAGGCAAGATTTTGTTAAATCTGCATGCAGATTTTTGTATATCCTGTTTCCTGCTTCCGGCCTCTTGTTGCTGTTTGGTGGGCCCACCTGGGATCGAACCAGGGACCGTCCGGTTATGAGCCGGATGCTCTACCGCTGAGCTATAGGCCCAAACTAAATGCAGAACCATCTGCGACAAAATCTATTATACGAAAAATATTGTGACAAGTCAACAGTAAGGTTCTGCCACTTTTCTATTTTTATCTTAATTTTATTGAAAACAAATACTAGGCGCACTGGGTTTTGCGTAAGTTTTGAAAAATATGTGAGTGAAATATGCCTTATTCTTAACCTCAACCTTAACCTAGCGAAGCGAAAACTAAGGATAGCATAGCTATCCTTTTTAGTCAAGATAATCTTTAAGTTTGCGGCTTCTACTAGGATGACGTAGTTTTCTAAGAGCTTTGGCTTCAATCTGCCGTATTCGTTCTCTGGTCACACCAAATTCTTGCCCTACTTCCTCTAAAGTCCGGGATCGGCCATCATCCAACCCAAAACGTAGACGAAGCACCTTTTCTTCCCTTGGTGTTAAGGTATCTAGAACTCCCTCTAGTTGCTCTTTTAATAAAATATATGAGGCTGCTTCTGCTGGAGCCGGTGCATCTTCATCTTCAATAAAATCTCCTAAATGGCTATCCTCTTCCTCACCAATAGGGGTTTCTAAAGAAACAGGTTCTTGAGCTATTTTCATGATTTCCCGAACCCGCTCTACCGGAATATCCATTTCTTTAGCAATTTCGTCAGGAGTTGGTTCCCTTCCTAACTCTTGCAGTAGGTGGCGGGAAACCCTAATTAGTTTATTGATAGTCTCTACCATATGCACTGGAATCCTAATTGTCCGTGCTTGATCTGCTATAGCTCTAGTGATGGCTTGCCTAATCCACCAAGTTGCATAAGTACTAAATTTAAATCCTTTGCGATAATCAAACTTTTCTACAGCTTTAATCAAACCTAAGTTACCTTCTTGAATCAAATCTAAAAAAAGCATTCCCCGACCCACATAACGTTTAGCAATACTAACTACCAAACGTAAATTTGCTTCTGCCAAACGCCTTTTGGCCTCTTCATCACCTTTTTCCATACGCTC
>JBMNUR010000342.1:0-3431 GCA_050946395.1 Peptococcales bacterium | reverse complement strand
AGCAAATAATACTTAATGATAAGAAGTATACTACCAAGCACTATATCCTCGAAGAACTAAAAAAAGCTAAAGGGGCAGTTAAAGATGCTTGTGCTAAGTAGGGGGAAAAATGAAAGTATCATAATCGGTGAAAATATCAAAATAACCGTGGTGGAAGTCCGCCCTGACGGCACCGTCCGCCTAGGCATTGATGCCCCCAAAGATGTGGAAATCCATCGAGAAGAAGTCTTTCAGGCTATTCAAGAGGAAAACAGGCTGGCTGCGCAAGGAATAGGAAATTTGGATGTTTTGGGACATTTGTTTAGAGAATGATTTAAACCACGGGTGCCTTGTGGCACACACAGATACACACGGATTTAAAAACAAGAAGCTACAGGACCTATAGAAATAGTTTGGGTAAAGATTAAGAAGATTAAGATTAAGATTTCGCTTCGCTAGATTAAGATTTACTCCACATCCTCGTCATTGCGAGCGTTAGCGAAGCAATCTAGACTATAATGAGTATCCTCACCGTCATTATGAGCACTATCGAAACAATCTCGTTTTGAAATTTTAGGTTGGTTTCGGCTATCCATAAAATCCTCAGAAAATTTATTTAAACTAGATTTTAGTGTAGCCCAAGCCCTTTCCTTAGGAGTCAATTCCATAATAACTACCCCCATATCAAAAGTATATATTTATTATATACAAAGCGGAAGTAAATACCTATACTAACTCTTTTTCTGGTCGCTGGTCACTAAACCCAAAAATTTGCCCCAAAAAGTTTAGCGAAAACGCTAAACTTTTTATTTTTCCTACCGATATTAATATTGTCTAATCTTTCATCACTTTATCGGTACTAGATAACGGCCGAATCTTTTTGCTGGTAAGGTTGATGAGTTAATTTAAAAAAGCCCAAGGACGGGCGAAAAAATTCAAGGAGGAATTTTTCATGAGAATTAACCACAATATCGCAGCTTTAAACACCTATCGTCAGTTGGGTGCTAACAGTGCCCAAAGTTCCAAGAACTTAGAAAAATTATCATCAGGTCTTCGCATCAACCGTGCTGGTGATGATGCCGCAGGTTTAGCAATATCCGAAAAAATGCGTGGCCAAATCCGTGGTTTAGAAATGGCATCCAAAAACGCCCAAGACGGCATTTCTTTTATTCAAACTGCTGAAGGTGCTTTAAATGAAACACATTCTATCTTACAAAGAATGAGAGAATTAGCAGTTCAATCAGCAAATGACACTAACATTGGTATTGACCGTAACGAAATTCAAAAAGAAGTTGACCAGTTAGCTCAAGAAATCACTAGAATTGCTAATAACACTGAATTCAACCAACAAACCTTATTAAATGGTGGAATCACTAAGGATGGAATTGGTGATGTAAAATTTCATATTGGTGCAAATGAAGGGCAAAACATCAACCTAGAAATTAAAGCAATGGATGCTTCTTCTTTGGGAGTTGCCCGAGACATTAATAGAAATGCACAACAAGAATCAGTGAAGGGTGATATTGCCAGTGCATCCTTTAACAACGATAAGTTAGGCAGTGCCATTAAAGATAAAGCCGAGATTACCTTTGCCTTTACACCAGGTCAAGCTGCCACAAAAGCAAAGGTTACAGGTACTAACGATTACGCTGTTAACACTGACCTTGGCGGAAAAACTGCTGTCATGACAATTGAGGTAGGCGACAAGACATTTAGTATTGATGCTACTCGCATGGCTGGTTGGAACGGTACCGGAGACATTGATGCCTTAGTAGCATTTATAGGCAATGCTGATACAAATGGTGATGGTACAGGCACAAAACTATCCTCTGTTGCTACCGTAACTAATTCCGGAAACAAGATTGTAATTGAAAACAATACTGCCGGAGCGCAAACAGTAAAAGTTACCTTTAGTGGGGCCGATGCAGGTGATGCACAAACATTAACTGGTTTTGCCGGAACCGAAACCGATACAGGTAATGCCTTCATTTCCGATAAAGTCACTCTTGCCAGTGGTGGAGTCTCACAAGAAGTAGCGGTTGATGGCACAAAAACTTCAATGACTGTGGGAACTGGTTCGTTTGCGGGTTTAACAATTAACATGGACACAAGTAAAACTTTAGCCGATCTAGACTCAACTGATGATGGTGTAACTGTTAAAGCAGAAACTGTGATAGCCCAATCAGCTAAATTTAATGGCGGAACCTTGGAAAGTAAAGCAACAGCAGCTGCAGGTATTGATGTATCTAATCAGGAAAGTGCTAGTGCTGCAATCACAAAGGTTCAAAGAGCCATTGAAACAGTATCTGCTGAACGTTCCAAACTTGGTGCTTATCAAAACCGCTTAGAGCACACTATCAACAACCTCGGAACATCTGCAGAGAACTTAACAGCTGCAGAATCCCGGATCCGTGACGTAGACATGGCTAAAGAAATGATGGAGTTCACAAAGAACAACATCCTTCAACAAGCAGCTCAAGCTATGCTTGCCCAAGCCAATCAACAGCCCCAAGGAGTTCTTCAGTTATTAAGATAAGTTAGTGAACCTATATAAGTGTACTTTTAGAGCAAAATATGACTAAACATTAAGAGTCGGAGAAAAATTTTCCGGCTCTTTTTTAAACTACATTAGTTGATGAGAAAAATGGAGGTATTGGCATGAAAATTAATACAGGGATGGTTAATAATTATACCTATTCACAAAAGCTAGATAATCCTAAAGGGGAAAATAGAGAGAAAAAAATGGAGGAAGGAAGTCACTACATTCCTAGTCAAGGGGTAGAGAAGAAAATTACCTATGCTAAACCCAAGGTAAACCAAGCTGAGATTCAAAGACTCAAGGAAGAAAGTGACCGAATACACGATAATTTAAGAAGAATGGTCGAAGAGCTTTTAAAAAGGCAGGGTATGACCTTTAATAATGTGGAGTTAGGGAAAGAGTTCGTAGTTGATGAAATTGCTAGAGAAGAAGCCCAAGCCCTCATTGGTGAAGGAGGAGAACTCAGTCCGGAAAAGGTCAGTGAAAGGATTGTGAACTTTGCCAAGGCTATTTCCGGAGGAAATAAAGAAAAATTAGAACTACTCAAAGGGGCCATTGAGGAAGGTTTTAAGGAAGCAGCTCAAGTATTAGGTGGAGAACTGCCGGAAATATCCCAAAAAACCTATAATCTGGTTATGGAAAAACTTAATCAATGGGCTGAAGATGAAGGGGATAATTAAGCAAATTGGGCAAATTCGGGACGGTTCTTGACTTGCGAGGCAAGGAAAAAACTACGGGTAGAATCATAATAAATAAGACAAAAAGATAAATTTTGCCCAAATTTTACCGATATATAAAGTAAATCGTATATCCTTGGACCTTCAAAGGGTATATTTTTTTACCTGGTGTATAGGAGAGACTACCATGAGGATCAATAAAAATCTTATGGCCATGAATACCTATCGGCAGTTGA
>JBMNUR010000341.1:0-3449 GCA_050946395.1 Peptococcales bacterium | reverse complement strand
TTTATCCTCCATTGTTTCAAATATTTCTCCCCGAACTATACTTACTTCCTTTGGTGCATCAATGGCCAACCTTAAGTCTCCGTTTTCACTTCTCACAACTTTTACGATTATCGAGTCCCCAATTACAATATATTCCCCAGGCCTCCTACCTAATACCAACATATTATAAGCTTCCTTTCTATATTGTGATTATTTTACAATTACGACGAATTTTATTATAAAAACTTTTTTCCAAAGGACTTTTGACAATTTATGACGAAATATTATTTATTTCATAGTTATTTTACTATAATTAATATTTTAAGGGGTTTAACGCAACCTTAAATAAACCTAAATAATTCTTTAGCTTTAAGACTTCTTGGAGGTTACACCTATGAAAAAACACTTTATTTTTATTTGCAAAATACCCCTTGTAACTTTACTTTTAGTAATGATATTGCTATTAATCGGCAGTCTTCACCCTGTGGAAGCCGAAGAAAAGCCTAAGGCTGTTAATGGTATCTTAGATTTAACAGATCTTAACTGGCAACAAGGTGGCATTGTGGCAATAGATGGGGAATGGGAATTTTACTGGCAAAAACTTTTGACCCCAGAAGACTTTCAAAATGCAAATATAGCTCCCCAAAGGGAACTAATAACAGTGCCAATGACTTGGAACAAATATGTAGGTAACGGGGAAAAAAAATCCGGTAATGGTTATGCGACTTATAGGTTACTAATAAATCTCCCCGATGACCAAATTCTTGGAATCAAAATTCCGAGAATTTTTACTTCTTATAATCTTTGGATTAATGGAAAACTTATAGCATCCAATGGACAAGTAGACGTAAATAAAGACCAGATGGTTCCCCAATATTTACCTCAAATAAAATATTTTAAACCGGAAACCAATACTTCAGAGCTAGTGATCCAGGTCGCCAATTTTCGACATCGTAGCGGCGGAATTTTGGAAAGCTTGCTTTTAGGACCTCAATTGCAAATTAGCGAGCTACGTACTAAAAACATTGCTTTTGAGCTCTTCCTTTTTGGCAGTTTATTTATTATTGGGTTTTACCATCTTATCCTTTTCTTTTTTAGAACTAAAGACAAGTCCACCCTTTACTTTGGTATTTTTACACTATTAATAAGTATAAGGACTTTATTAGTAGGTGAAATTTTCTTTATCAACCTCTTTCCAAACTTTAATTGGGAGATAGCCCATAAACTGCAAACTTCTGCCTTTTATTTAGGTGTGCCATTTCTATTTATGTTTTTAAAATCTATTTTTCCCGATGATCTTTCCACGAAAATTAATCGCTTTATTCAAATCTTTGGATTTAGCTTTGCTCTTTTAGTCTTTTTAACACCTGCTAAAATATTTACCCTTTTTAATCCCATTTATCAGTTATTTACCTTAATCCTAGTAATACCCTCTTGCCTATACGTTGTATTCTTTGCCTGTTATAAAAAAAGAGAAGGTTCTTACCTGATCTGTGTAGGCCTAATAATTCTTATCCTATTTGGTGTTAATGACATTATTTTTCTTAGCGTCATTTTAAACGATTCGGGAGCTCACTTTTTACGTAATTTTGTTACCCGTGGTAACCTTTCCTCCTGGGGACTATTAGCCTTTGTTTTTGCCCAATCTTTGGTTCTAGCTAAGAAGTTTTCTAAGAGCTTTACCAAAGTAGAATTAATTACCGAAAAACTTCAAGAACTAAATGAAGGACTAGAAGATAAAATAAAGCAAAGAACTTTTGCTTTAGAAGCTTCTAAAAAAGAATTAGAAAAAGCATATCTAGCTGTTTCAAAGTCGGAAAAATCTCGCCAACTTTTTATCCAAAATATATCTCACGACCTAAGAACACCCCTAACCTCTATTAAAGGTTATGTAGAGGCTATCCTACACGGGATCGTGAAAGAACCTGGACAACAAAAAAAATATTTAGAAAGAGTAATCGATAAAGTTACTAATATAAATCATCTGGTCCAGGAACTAATCGATCTTTCCCAATTGGAAGCTAGAGATATAAAGCTTAATTTTCAATTAATTCCAATAAAAACATTAATTGAAGAAATTGTGGAAAACCGTAGTTTAGATATGAAGACGACCACCGCTAAGTTTCACACTAACTGTCCTTCCGGGCAAAAGATTGAATGGGCGGAACATTTATGGACAAAGGTAGATATAGAGAAATGGAAAAGGGTCTTAACAAATTTGTTAGGGAATGCCCTTAAATATACACCTGAAAATGGCCAAATCACTTTAAATTTTTCCTTAACAGATAATAAAGAAAAACTTTTATTTGAAATAGCTGATACGGGCATAGGAATTAGCCCGGAAGATTTAGCTCATGTATTTGACCGTTTTTATAAAGTATCAAAAGTACGGCAAGCCAGTCATGATGGTAGTGGCTTAGGCTTGGCCATTTCTAAAGAAATTGTAGAATACCACGGAGGGGAAATATGGGTGGAAAGCGAGCTAGGCAAAGGTAGTAGTTTTTTCTTTACTCTACCTATCCAAGACAAAAGCTCTTAAGATCCCTCTTTGACTACGAATAAAGGTAACAGGCGATTTACTTTTTACTATTTATTTTCAGCATCACTAACTAGGAGGTAGAAAAACCTTGGCAGGAGAAACTATTTTAATTGTAGACGATGATGAGGATATTAGAGAGATACTAAAACTTTACTTGAAAAAGGAAAACTATCAAGTAATTTCCGCTGGAGACGGTAACCAAGCAGTTACATATGCACTGACTGCAAATCCTGATTTAATTATCCTGGACATGATGTTACCGGGATTAGACGGAATTGAAATTTGCCAGGAAATTCGCAAACAATTAACAACACCGATTATTTTTCTCAGTTGTAAAAGTACGCCCGTGGAAAAATCCCTGGGGCTGACTGCTGGTGGAGATGATTACATGAGTAAACCATTCGATGCAATGGAACTTTTAGCAAGGGTTAAGGCCCAATTGCGAAGAAACCGAATGTTAAAAACGGAAAATAATCAGGATAATTTTCTAATTTACCCGGGCCTAACTATTGATTTAACTAGTTTATCAGTTGTGGCCTATGGACAACTGGTCGCCCTATCCCCTAAAGAATTTCAACTTTTATCCCTATTAGCCCAAAACCCTAATACCGTTTTTAGTAGTGAACAGTTATTTCAATTATTATGGGGTATGGAAAGCCTAGGAGATAACCGAACTATCATGGTCCACATTAGTAATCTCCGTAAAAAAATTGAGCGAGACCCTGCGAATCCTATTTTTATCAAGACAATAAAAGGTGCCGGTTATAAATTTTATACAGCATAAGAGTCATTAAGGGGCCTGAGAGGAAATATAAGTAAAATGCTAAATACCTCTGTCAAGTGTTTTTGAAAATGTCTCAAAAACATCAAATTATTAGCACCAAAATGTAAAAATTGGTGCTTTAATTTTTGATTTAACTTAGACAATTAA
>JBMNUR010000340.1:0-3449 GCA_050946395.1 Peptococcales bacterium | reverse complement strand
TTGGTGAGTTTATGTTGGAAAAAGGATTTGATGTAGAATATCATACCTGTTCATCAGATAATAATTCTATAGATGGTGTAGTTATTCCAGCCTTAAAAATAGCTTTGATTGATGCTACCGCACCCCATATAGTCGATCCTAAAACTCCTGGTGCTGTAGATGAGATTATTCACCTAGGGGATTTTTGGGATGAAAAAGGTCTTCGAGCCCATAAGGCAGAAATTCTTGCTACTCGGGCCAGGGTTAGCCGCATGTTTAAGACCGCCTATAGTAGTCTTAAAGAGGCTAAAGTTATTCATGATGAATGGGAAAGTTATATTACGGAAAGTATGGATTTTGCTCCTGTAAATAAAATTACTCGTTATGTGGTTAAAGAAGTCTTTTCCGAGGTAGAACCTGATTTTAGCCGGGTAGCTAAGGCCAGGCATCTATTTGGTAGTGCCATCACTCCCCAAGGTGCTGTTAATAAGCTAGAAAGCATTTTAGTTGATGTGAAAGATGTTTATGTTTTACGGGGTGAACCAGGGGTAGGTAAATCTACTTTTATTGAGAAAATGTTTGCGCGGGCAGAAGAAATGGGTATTGATACAGAGGTATACCACTGTCCGCTAGATCCGGAAAAACTAGATTTTTTAGTTATTCCTAAACTAAAAGTGGCTTTTATCAACGGAACAGAACCATTGAAGATTGATTTAAGGAGATTTAACACCACCGAAATCGATTTTGATCAATTTTTGGATCCGGATATTTTGGATTTTTATGAAAAAGAAATTGATTCTTGTAAAGAACGTTTTTGGGATGCTTATAATCGAGCAATTTATTATATTTCCCAAGCAAAAAAAGGTCATGATGAGTTGGAAGAATATTATATTCCTAATATGAATTTTACCGCCATAAACAAAAAAAGAGATGAAGTTTTGCAAAGAATTCTTGATTATGCCGAAGAGTTTTAGTGTAAATAATTAAAGAGGCGCTAAATACGCCTCTTTAATTATTTACATTCATCTAAGTAGTCGCTAATGCTTCTTCGGTTTTTTTAGGTTTTCGAAGATCCTTTTGAAGTAGGAAGGAGTAGGAAACCCAGGATAAAATTATACACCCAACACATAATAGATAAACCCAAGTGAAGTTATAATATTTGGATATAAATCCCCAAATAACTGCGCCACCGCCTGATCCTATATCCATTGCGGTAAAAAATGTCGAGTTGCCGGCACCTCTTCGTTTGGGAGGGCAAAATTGGACCATGATGGCATTTAATAATGGTTGAACCGAGCCATAACCTAGTCCATATAAGATTCCTGAAATAATAAACATAGTAAGATTTGTTGCAAAAGCAAGGACTATAAAGGAAGCGATTAGAAGAACATATCCTGGTATAAGTACAGTTGAGACACCATGACGGTCAGCTAATTTTCCTCCAAATACTCTTGTTACTAGTAATGCTAGGGCGTAAATAGTAAAATAAATACCTATGTTCTCAACATTTCTCGCCACAGCATAAATTGGTATGAAGGATTGCACACCCCCCATGGCAAAAGCAACAAAAAGCATAACAAAAGAAGGGGGAATAGCAGTTTTTTCAAAGATGGAGTCTAAAACCTTTTGTTTTTTACTAACATTGATATTTGGCTGAATATCTTTATCTTGTTTTTCTTCTTTAGGTTTCTTTTTTTCATAATTTATAAAGTATGAACAGATTAGGCTAATTAATCCAAAACCCGTAGTAACCAAAAATAAAGCTTTAAAACCCAGTTGATTAATAATCGATAAGGTTAATACCGGGCCGATTGCTGTGGAAAGGACGTTAGAAATTCCATAATAACCAATACCTTCAGCTAGCCTAGGTGCGGGAATAATGTCAGCTACAACTGTTCCGGCCGCATTGGTATTTGCACTAAAGCCAATTCCATTCACAGCTCTTAGAAACAGTAGCAACCCAACTGAAAATGCGAAAATATAGGAAAAAAAGGATAAGGTACAAACGCCAGCCCCTATAAGTAGCACCAGCCTTCTACTCTTTATATCTGCCAGGTTTCCAAAAAAAGGGCGGACTAAAATAGCCGCAATCATAAATATTCCCATCATCAAGCCCGCAATTGAATTATCTCCACCAATATGTATAGCATATAACGGGATCCCCGTCATCATCATGAAGTTGCCAATTCCAATCATGATACTGTAAAGAATTATTAATATATATTGTGTTGTCCATAATTTTTGGGGTTCCTCGTTATGCCCTTGAATCTGCATTAAATTCAATCTCCTTTTCTACATGAGTATTCATATCTTTATAAATATGTTATTTTTATATATTTAGTTTGACATCTAAATGTAGGCATAAAAAATATATGCGTATAATAGCACATTAATTATTAATATTGTTACTTATAATTAGTACCGACTGATTCCCCTAGGTTTTCCCAAATTTGTAACAGAAAGCGACGCAGCAAAACTTTTTCAATGTCTGTAAAATTTTTAAAGGTCTCTTCTTCCATCTGTTGTTGTTTTTCTTTTAATAGATTCTGAATATTCATGGCCTTTTCTGTAAGAAAAACCCTTGATACTCGAGAATCTTCCGTATCTGCCCTTCTAGTAATCCAGCCAGCCTTTTCCATTCGTTTTAATGTTACTGTGATGGTTGCCGGAGATAAATTTCTTCTCTCTGCTAATTCTTTTTGAGTTAGCCCATCCTCTTTAATTAATTCAAACAAAATCGGCGGTTGGCCAATAAATAGCCCTATCTCCTCATATAGCCCCACGGCACGAGTAAAATGTCTATGTTTTACTTTTACAAAAATTTGGTTAAGGGACTTCTCTTCATAAATATTCGTTTTTCTCACCCCACCTTTTGATTTATCCGATGACTACCAGCCGTAAGAATCCCACTTCAATTAAGGAAACCTGAAGTTAAGAATTACCTAATAGTTGCAATCTTTTTGTTTAGATGTCTAAACAATTTTCATATTAACATATAGTCAAAAAATGGTCAATATTTTCCAATCAAGACGATACGCAGTTTTGCCGTATATTGACAGCATGGTTAATATAATATATTATTAACTTAGTTAACCTTTGATGATGCAAAAAATATTATTTTAGGTGGAGAGATATCTTTATGGAAATGCTAATTGGTTTGTTGAACTTTTTCATAATCTTTTACTTAGTCAGAATGTTGTTTAATATAATTCAAATAAAAATAGCCAAAAGTAAAGATGAAAGCCAAGTAAATAATTATGAAAACATAAAAATGGGTGAGGACGCCAAAATACCAATAAATACTATTGAGATGGTTAAAGATGAGTTATGTGGAGAAAATATCCCTAAATCAAAAGCTTTCATTTTAGCAAGTGATGACAAAAAATATTATTTTTGTAGTTGGGAGTGTAGGGAAAAGTTTATTAGAGATAACACATATTTAAAAAAGGGGTCTTAAAAAATGAATTATA
>JBMNUR010000339.1:0-3451 GCA_050946395.1 Peptococcales bacterium | reverse complement strand
ACAGAATAGCGACTTCTTTCATAGCAATGACACGTAGTGGCACAAGTTCTTTTATTAAATTAAAATTATCTTCGTGCCCACGAATCAACTTGTTTATTAGCAATATCTCCATTAATATATAGAATTAAACCCTTAGGTTGGTCCTAAGGGCATTAGTCTTACTCTAGGAAATATCTCATACTGGTTTTTTTCAATTCTTTTTCACTAAATAAAAGGTCATATTTTTCAATACCTACTACTTCCGCCATTTCTTTGGCTAGTTCATAACACTCTTCTTTCGTCTCGGCATGAATCATAGAAAACATATTATAGGGTAAATGTGGCAGCATAGGACGATGATAACAATGGGTTACTCGGTGAAAAGAGGCTAGAAGATTACCTACTTCCTCAATTCTTCCTTCGGGAACCTGCCAGACAATCATGGGATTGGCCTTTAGTCCTATTTCCCGATGTCTTAAGGCTGCCCCATAACGACGAATATAGCCTGTTTCCTGTAAAAATTTTATTCTTTGTATTAACTCCTCTTCACTAATGCCTATCCGCTGGGCAATTTCCAGATAAGGTTGGGGGACCAAGGGAAGATCTTCCTGGATTTCTCTAATAATTGCTTTATCCAAATCACTAACCACTAATTTTCCCCTCCTCTATACCTGGTACGTGAAAATTGACCTTAATTTTAAATAATCTTAGAGTTGGAACATTATAAACTTTTACACCGGTTTTTTCTTCAATCTCCTTTAATGTTTTCTGTAAGTGCTGCTCAGAAGGGGTGATTAAAGTAAACCAAATATTATATTTATGACGGCGTAGATAATTATGAGTTACCCCAATATATCCGTTTACCACTTCTACAACTTGATTAAATTTTTCTTCCGGAACTTCCATAGCACACAGAGTACTTTTATAACCTAATTTTCGGGAGTCCATTATTCCCCCTAGACGGCGAATAATACCTTGCTTTTTTAATTTCTTCATCCGAAGCAAAGTTTCTTCTTCACTAATCCCCAACAATGCACCGATTTCCTGAAAGGGTCTAGAGGAAACAGGAAAATCCTTTTGGATAATGGTTAAAAGTCTCTTGTCAATATTATCCATAAAATACCGCCCTTCTATTTTGATCAAGTGATTTCTTCATTAGTTAAATAACATGCCGGGTCAGATTCCCAAAAGTCACCTGTTACGGCTTCTGCTCGAGCCCTAAAATTACCATTACAAACATCTAACCATTTACATTGGGCACAACGTCCTTTAAGTAGACCTTTGCGGTTTTTTAGGCCCTTTAAGATTGGATGCTGTGGGTCTGTCCAAATTTCGCCAAATTTTCTTTCTCTAACATTACCAAAGGTATGATTTTGGGTAAATTGATCTGGATGCACATTTCCGAACCAGTCTACTTCCCCGATAGCTATTCCGGTACGGTTCCCACCATTTATTTTTAATAATTCCAATACTCTTTCAGCTTGTTTAGGGTCTTCCTTTAAAAGTTTAAGATATAAATAGACTCCGTCAGCATGATTGTCCACCGTTAATATTTCTTTATCTAAACCTTTTTTATTGAAATAACGAACTTTATCAATAATGAGATCCAAGGCTTGACGTGTTTCAGCATGTGAAATATCTTCATTAATCATTTGACTGCCCCGGCCGGAATATACCAAATGGTAAAAACAAACCCGGGGAATTTTTTGTTCTTCGATTAAATCAAAAATTCCATTTAGTTCTTCATAATTATGACGGTTAATGGTAAACCGCAGTCCTACCTTTTGACCTTCGGCCAAGCAGTTTTCGATACCACGTAGAGCCAGATCGAAAGCACCCTTTTGTCCTCTAAACTTATCATTATTCTCTCCTAGGCCGTCTAAGCTAATGCCTACATAACCTACCCCAATTTCCTTAAGCTTCTTTGCCGTTTTACGTGTTATGAGAGTACCATTAGTAGAAAAAGTAGTACGTATACCTTGTTTAGTTGCATAGTCTGCTAAATAAAGAATATCTTCCCGCATAAATGGTTCCCCGCCGGAAATTAAAAGGACCGGAACATTAAATTCCTTTAAATCATCAATAAATTTTATTGCCTCATCAGTTGTTAGTTCACCTGCATACCTCTTTGCATCTGACCCAGCATAACAATGAATGCATTTAAGATTACAGGTTTTCGTACAATTCCAAACGACAACCGGGCCCCGACCATGATTAGTCCCATGACTGACACCCCGGGAACTATGGCTATAACGTAATGAATCTCCAAAGTTGTTTGTATTAACTAATAACTTACTAATACCAATCATCAGGGTAACCCCCTATATATTCTTATAACATTACTTATTTTATATAGTTTAACAGATTTCCCGTCATGTGGTCAAAGAAATATTACATTAGTGGCTGGTATCGAAGTATAGATTTTAACAGATGTGGCAACCTAAACAAAAAGGAGGTAAGCCATGTCTGTACTTAACCCCTTAACCATTAATTTAAATAACTTATATCTAGAATTCATAGGTTTTATTATATTACTGAGCACCTTAGGTATCTTTCTTTTTCTAATAATCCATTATATAATAGTTGGCCCTAATGCTAAAAACTTAGGTAAATTTAAACCGGAAATTCCCCGGCTCAATTCCTTAGAAAGACTAAGCCACTTTATTCGTTTAGTTAGCACCATTATTTTAGCTGTTACCGGTATAGCCTTCGCCCTTTTTAATGTGAAAAACATAGGACTTAGTTATAGTTTTGCTTATAAAATCCACTTAGTTTTTGCACTTTTTTTTACCATTACTACTTTGGTTTCAACACCAATTTGGTTTAGGGATAGCTTTTTCAAAAGTTATGATTGGGAATGGCTAAAAGTATTAGGCGGTTACCTTACTCGTAGAGAACTTTACCCTCCATCGGATAAGTTCAATGCTGGGCAGAAGTTATTTTACTGGTTTAGTACGCTTTTAAGTTTTTTCATCATAATATCCGGATACCTTTTGGCTTCCCCGGAGAGATTTTCCCTTAACATATTAGTCTGGACAGCAGTAATACATGGTATTTCAGCGATTACACTAGTAGCTATAGTAATTCCCCACGCTTACCTGGGAAGTGTAGCTAACCCCGGTACAATCGGAACCATCATCCACGGTAAAGTATCTAAAGAATGGGCAAAAATACATCATCCACTATGGTTTGATGAACTTGAAAAGCCTTAATTCATCCATTGATAAATTAAGGCTTTTCTTTGTTTTTAGTTCAAGTTTCCCTTTTTCTTTTAAATATTTGCTTTAATGATTTACATTATTTACTAAAGATACTTATCAGTTTATCCAACATCCTTTCCTTTATAACTATCTTTCTAAGGCTAAAATTATTTTTAGATTTCAGACATAAGTAGAGAAACTTACGCTCTTTCTCCGTTAAAGCAATTTCATCTATTTTCTTATTCATTTTTCACCACTCTTTTATATTTTGG
>JBMNUR010000338.1:0-3456 GCA_050946395.1 Peptococcales bacterium | reverse complement strand
AGTATATGATCCTTTACACAGAATACTGTTATTACAATCATTTATTGTAACTTTATCAATAACAGAGTTTTTTATAACAGAGAAAGCATGTGTATCAAGTAAAATATTTAATTCTTCAGAGTCGACAGTTATTGAATTGTGTTTTTTTATAGAACGAAATACATTCCTTTTAGCGATATCAGAAGTGTATAAAAACGATCCAGGATCAATAATAATATCTTGTTCATCAATAGAAAATTCAAAAGACAAATTGTCATTGTGGGTATGTGTGCCTATAATAGAATTGTATGTAGGAAATTTACTTTCATCACTATTACTAAAGAATACATATGAGCTGTTTTTTCTAAGTATTGCAAAGCCGGCATCATCATATAAATATGACTTGATATTACTACATTTTACTTTAAATTTATATCCTACACCATGGCTAATAATATTATTATCTACACTCGAGCAATCAAGTAAGTATCCGTGCTTTAAAAAATTATATTTTAAAAAAGGTAAAAATCGACCATCATCGTTATCTCCTATTAAAGGTGCATTACCATTTGGCTTTATATAGGAATGGATGAAATTGTACATAGATTGAATTCTACTTATTATATCTACAGGTATTTGTATATCTAATCGAAAAAGCATATAAACAGGGTAAGAAAATAACTCAGTCATCAAACGATGATATGATATACTTTTTTCAAAATGTATTCCACTAGGTAAAACTTGGGTTCTAATTTCATGATAATACTCACTTAAAGCGAAATCAAACCATTTTTTACCTTTCTTGGTATTTTTAAATAATTGACCTAGATAAAGCAGTCCTGCTAAATTAGCTGCATAATGATTTGCACTATAGGGAATCGTTTTTTCCAAATTATTGAAAATAAAAAATCCATGTTGATATAGACTTTTATTTATTTTGGAAATGAATTTATCAGTCACGCTTTTTGAAGAGAGAATCATATTAACTGCAAATAACCAATTAACAGCTCTGATTGAAACATCCATTGCACAAGTCCAATTGATACTATACATAAGCGGATTTTCTTCTATCCAGTCTTCTATTTGAAATACTACTTCTTTTGCGTATTTTTCCTCTTTTGTTAATAAATATGCTTCTCCAAGCCACAATAGATGATGACAACGACTTAGTTCCCAAGGTACTTTTACATCAGCATTGTTGGAAAGATCTGTCTTTTGATAACGGCGGTAAAATATACCTTTCGGCCAAATGAATCCGCTTTTAAAGTCTTGATGCCAATTTATGGGATTTAGGTGAACTTTGCCAGAACCTAGAAAGTCAAAATCATGATCAAGAGTCTGGTTTGCCAATTCTTCTATATGGTTTTTTATGTCAACATCAATTGCATCAAATATGTGCTCATCAAATTTTCCAAGTATGCGTCGAAGTTCCTTTTTAAATAAATTCTTATCTGGTACTTGTTGAAGATTCCATTTCGAGATAAATTTTACTGGCAACCATCGCCACAACCAATTCTTCTCTAAAGAGAGTCGATTCAAAACTTTTGTCCAAAATAAGTAGTTGGAAATAAAATTAAACATTTTGACTATGTTTTAATCCAAATTGAGCCAAGTAGGTCCTATCTGTTTGTTAAACTTCATGCTATGAACTATTTTGGGGAGTTTAACAAAAAATGTGAGATAGCTA
This sequence comes from Peptococcales bacterium, assembly GCA_050946395.1. Lineage (GTDB taxonomy): Bacteria > Bacillota > Peptococcia > Peptococcales > BICA1-8 > JBMNUR01. Next base: position 1,790 of record JBMNUR010000338.1, on the reverse strand, counting down.
CTACATAAATTTGTTAATTCTTTAAATTTTAGCCTGAATAAAAATGACAATGCTAATTTAGCGTTTCCTAAATGCACTATTATTCTTTTTCTATCTATTTTCCAAATACTATTATTAACATCTGAATACAGAAACAATAGCATCATTAATGTCACATTTTTCTTAAATACTTTCATATTTCCTTGTCGTTCCCTATCATGATAAATATATGATCCCGGGACAAAAGCTACTTCACCTTTGTGATATTTTATTCTTTGACAATAATTTCCATCTTCACCATAATGGAAATATATTGGATCAAAACCACCAATTTGCTCTATAGTTTCTCTTGAAAGCATCCAAGCCGCTGCGTTTATTTTAAATACTTTATAGAATGGTTTAATTTTTTCGAGAATTAAATCACTTATGTATTCTCTATTCATTTCATCAATTATAACTTTAATGAAATAATTATAATCGAGCAAATTTCCTTGACCATTAAAGTGTATTGGGGATACAAGAGATATATTATATTTATCTTGGATTTCGGTGAGTTTTTTAATGGATTCTTTATCCACCCATGCATCCTGATTTAAGAGAAAAAAGTGAGTCGCTCCCTGTTTATATGCATACTCAATACCTTGATTATTTGCTTGTCCAAATCCTCTATTAATATCGTTTATAATAATATGAACTTCTGGATAATTTGTTGATATATATTCAACCGTTTCGTCGCTAGAAGAATTATCAATAATAACTGGGTGTATTGGAATTGTAGATTCGCGTAAACTACCTAAACATTTATCAACCCATTTCATTGCATTATATGTGACAATAATGCAGTAGACTTTAGTTTTTCCCATTTAACGAAGTTTGTACTGTTTAAATAAAACTGCTATAATTAAGCTTCCAATAATTAATACAGAAGACTGTATAGATGTATAGACATAAGCAAATAAACCAAGCAATGGTAAGCGTAATAATAGTGTAAAAATTATCATTTGCGATAAAGAAATAACAAAATTATTACTCCTTCTTAAAGCATACGTAGATATTAAATAAAAAATAAGAGTATAGAATATCATTCCGACCTTACCAAAGTCAAGCATAGCATCTCCCAAGAATGTAAAAAAAACACCAGTTTCTGCTCCGATCCGCATCGATTGTTTTTCTCTATATTCAGTGTTTGTAAATTTATTTCTCATTATGTATTTACTTGAAATTGGTAAAACTCTATCAAAAGTTAATTCATCAAATGTATATTTATTATACACATTACAAAACTGAGGAAAAGATTGACCAGCATAGGAAATAAAACTTCCTTTGCTACCAATATCACGTTCTCCGAAACGTGATATTGTTACACTAACAATATAAACTATACCAATAAAACCAATTATAGTGAAGAGTATTTTTACTTTCCTCTTGATTGCACCGGTCATCTGTGGATTAAAACAAACGTAAAATGCTATAAACGTGAATAACCAATAAATAATTTGTGTTCTTGCAGCTGTTGTTATACTATTAAGTGATAATACAATGGATGCTAGTATTAGTAATATATTGAAAATTTTTTTGTTATTCATATATACAATACTATAAAAGAAAAACAATAATAAAACAGGAGAAAAAGATGGGGCAAAATTAATAAGATATTGGTACCATGGTAGTCCTGAAAATTCTTGAAAAGAGCCAGTATCTTGATAAAACTCCTTTCTTATATCCCCAAAACTCAATGTAAAAGATGTTTTTATGTCATTTATGGTTAGAGCTAATGAAATAAAAGATAAAATAATAAGTATCCAACTAAT
>JBMNUR010000337.1:0-3476 GCA_050946395.1 Peptococcales bacterium | reverse complement strand
TCATGGCAACTGCATCTAATGATGGTTTTACTAAGGGATGATCAGCAGGATTATCAACTTTTTCACCGAGAATATAAACATTAAATTTCAACTTCTTAATGCTTTCAATATATTCTTGTGCTGTTTTCATCTGAAACCTCCTTTGTTTAGTGACTAGTGACTGGTGTCAATTTATTGGGTCAAGTCAATAGTCGATGGTCAATAGTCTGTTATAAAAGTATTGTAAATGGTGTCATTGCAAGAAGGGATAGTGACGAAGCAATCTGGATTGCCACGCCTATCGGCTCGCAATGACACTATGTTACACAGTCGTTGGTGGTGCGGGCGGACAAAGTCGTCCGCCCGTACGGAACGGTGAGAGCACTGTTCCCACCCACTAATAGACTCTTTTACGCAATAACTGCTCCGGCTTGGGAATTTGCTACCATTTTATAGCCTTCTTCAAAAGCTAATAAGTTTTTCTCCAATACTTTTTGAGGTAATAGTTCGGCAATTACTCTTTGTAATTCTTGTTTTTCAAAGAATGGTTCAATTCCTGCTAAAGCACCTAACATGATTACATTGGTCATCATCAATGTACCCATTTCATTAGCTTTTTCACTGGCACCGATTATATAACCTTGAGGACAACGAGCTTTTAATGCTTTAAGAATTTCTTCCTCGGAAGGATATTCTTCCATACCCATATTATTGAATATAGTAGGAACAGGATAATTATTAATGATAAATTTCCCTTTAGGGCTTAAAAAATGAATGTTACGTACAGCTTCAATTGGTTCAAAACCCATTAGGATATCGGCCCGATTGGCTGGAACCAGAGGAGAATATATTTTCTTATCGGAAATCCGCATATGGGATACTACAGATCCACCCCGTTGGGCTGAACCGATTGTTTCTGTTCCTAATACTTCTAATCCTTTATTCATAGCATAATTGGCGAGAGCTACGGAGGCCAAAAGGTTCCCTTGCCCACCTACTCCGGCAATAATAATATCTAGCTTCATACTATCGCTCCTCTCTTACATACGTCAGCACACATACCGCATAATACACATGTCGCTTTATCAATTGTTACTTTGCCATCTTTATAACGCAGAGACGGACAACCAAAATCATTAATACAAATTTTACAGCCATTGCAGCGTTCGTGATTAACTTCCACAACTCGAGGTGTAAAGAATAGATTATCCTTTTTACTGTTACGTAAGAAGCAAGGTGCGGAAGCAATAATAACAGATACACCTTCTTCAGCTATAGCTTCTTCCAAAGCTTTTTTAGTTTCGGCAATTTTATAAGGGTTAATAGTTCTTACAGTTGCACCGATGGCTTTAGCAACTTCCTCAATGCTGATTTTGGGAACCTCTTCCTCCCGAACATTAACTCCTGAGCCAGCATGAGGTTGAAAACCAGTCATTGCTGTTGTTCCATTATCACCGATAACCACAGTAATATTGGCTCGGTTATAAGAAGCACTTACTAGGCCCGGTAATCCCATATGGAAGAAAGTAGAGTCTCCAATCATAGCTACAACCGGTCTGCCTAAACCGCTCTTGGATAAACCGGCGGCCATAGGAATTGATGCACCCATGCAATAAATAGTTGATTGTAATTCAATGGGTGGGAAGCTACCGGCATCATGGCAACCGATATCACCGGTGACAATGCCTTTATGTTTTCTAGTAACTTCTTTAATAGCATTTAATAGACTCCGATGGCTACAGCCCACACATTGAGTTCTGATTCTAATAGGCATCTTGGGACGGTCAAAAGGTTTAAATTCTTCCGGTAATTCAATAATTTCTAATTTAGCTAGTGCCTCTATAACAATCTGAGCATTTAGCTCACCTTCACTGGGTAAGAAAGAACTTCTACCTAAAACTTCAACTGCTAACTTATCTTCATAACAGATTTCTTTTAACATTCTTTCTACTACAGGCTCAATTTCTTCTAAGACTATCACCCGATCTACTTGGTTTAAGAATTCTCTTACTTTTTGGGGTGGTAAAGGTAGAGTACCTAATTTTAAGATAGGAAGATTAAGACCCAGGATTTCCATAGCTTCTTTAGCATAGGTATACCCTATACCACAGCCTACTAAACCTGTGCGGCCTTCTCCTTCTTCAATCCAGTTAAAAGGACTTTTTTCGGAAATTGCCTGATATTCAGCTTGTTTAGCATTTAATAATTCGTGCCTCCATAAAGGACGCATTTTACCGCCGGCTTTGGGTTCAGATACAGCACTCATTACAAAACGAGAACGGTCATTTTCAAAGCTGGGTTCCCGATTAGGAGCAGTACTTGGGCCTTCTTCAATAACTGAACGAGCATGGCAAACTCGCATTACCGGACGTAAAATATAGGCTGAACCGGTTTCCTCGGAAAGGTCAAAAGCCATTTTCATCATTTCTTTAGCTTCTTCCGGGGAAGCAGGATCTAAAATAGGTAAATGACCATATGTATGTAGCAAAATTCGGGTATCTTCTTCGTTTTGGGAAGAATTAGCACCGGGGTCATCTGCTGATACCAGAACATAAGCACCTTTTACTCCCGTAAAAGCAAAATGCATAATCATATCGGTAGCTACATTTGTCCCGTTATGCTTCATTACCGCTAAGGTGCGTACATTAGCTAGAGAAGCTCCCATGGCAACTTCGGTAGCAACCATTTCATTACTAGACCATTCGGTATAAATGTCAGGTCTTTCTTTGGCTATGACCTCTAAAATTTCTGTAGCAGGGGTTCCGGGGTAACCAGTAACAACCTGTACACCGGCTTCAATAGCCCCCATAGCCATGGCATCATCGCCCATGATAAATTTACGTTTCACAATTTTGTCCTCCTTTTTTTAATGTCAGGGGAACACCATACAGGAAGCAAGAGGCAGGAGACAAGATGCAGGAAATACAATTCTTGCATTTTTGGACTTCGTCTTTTGTTTCGTGCTTCTTGTTTCTTGTTTCTTTTTCCTGAATGAGGAATGTCCCCAACTATTTTTTATTTTAAGGCATCGGTTAATGCTTGGAGTTTTTCTCTGGAAGCTTGAACCATCATGCCTGCATCAGTGGAATACATCAGGTATTGAATACCTCTTTCTGCCCAGTATTTGGCATCTTCAGGCTTAGTAATAAAAGTTCCTACCGCTACGCCTGCTTTTTTACAAACTTCAGTAACATCTTCCATTACTTTGATTACTCTGGGGTGATTGACCTGACCAGGAACACCTAATGATTGGGAAAGATCCCAAGGTCCTAAAAATAGAACATCAACACCTGGAACCTGGACAAGTTCTGCAGCATTTTGGGCAGCTTTTTCCCCTTCAATATGTACGACAGTCAAAACTTCCTGATTTGATGTGGTGATATGGTCTGCTGCAACCGTTGAGGAATAACCACTGGCCCGGACAAAGCTGCATAAGCCTCGATTGCCTTCGGGAAAATATCGAGCTGCTCTAGTTACCAACTCAGCTTCTGCCCCAG
>JBMNUR010000336.1:0-3487 GCA_050946395.1 Peptococcales bacterium | reverse complement strand
TTTTCTTTTCAATTTCTGCAATAATGATTTTAAAATCATGTTTACTTTTGCCGGTGGAGTATCTTTTTATCTATTAAGTTTCCTTTATAATCCTCGCCAGCCTTCCGGCCGTAATTTAAATTGTTCCTGTTGAGCTTGGGCTAGAACATCAACTAACCTATCTTTATCTTTATTTAATACACCTTTGAGGCTGAGGTAGTTTGATGGATGATTACTTCGAAAAACACAATCACTAAGCTCTAGGTTTTCCAGCATTAATTTTGTCTCGCTAATTACTTCATTTGGTTTTAACAATTCAAATTTCCCTTGCTCCACCTGATTATAAAGAGATGTTTCCTCTTCCACAAGTAAAGTCAACAAAGCAAAATAATCAGGATTAATCTCACTAATAACCTTAGCACTATCTAAGGCATGTTCCTCCCAGAGCTCCTTACCCCCTAAACCTGAAATAATCATACAGGATAATTTAAATCCTGCTTTTATAGCCTTTTGTCCAGCTTCAACCATTTCTCGGGGGGTAACCCCTTTTTTTACATTTTTTAAAACTTGAGCATTGCCACTTTCCACACCAAGGTACAGCATAGTTAATCCGGCTTTTCTCAATTCCCTTAATTCATTTTCAGTCTTTGCTAAAATGTCCTTCGGCCCGGCATAAGAAGTTACTCTTTCTAAATAAGGAAACTCAATATATAATCTTTCCACAAGATTTTTTAGTTCTAGAGCATCCATAGCCAATACATTACCATCAGCCAGAAAAATTTTAGTAGCATGAGGGAACTTTCTTTTAGCCCTATCTAGGTGTTCCTGGATCTCTTGAGGTGTTTTCACCCGATATTTTTTTGTTTTGTACATACTGCAAAAAGTACACTTATTATGGGAACACCCTAGAGTAATTTGTAAAATTAAACTCATCGCCTCACTGGGCGGTCTATATAAAGGAAAATCATATTGCATTAATTTTTCACCTCTGTTAAATCTTTTAAGTATCCTTAATATATCTTCTTTTACTAAAATCTAAATATTAAAAATATGTAACCTACAGAATTAATTATTATTAGAAAAGGTATCCCATATATAAATTTCCTATGCCTAGTCTTATGGTGAAAAAACTTCATTCCGGAAAAGACACCCAAAGCCCCACCTACTAAAGCCAAAATAAATATGTTTCTCTCTGACACCCGCCAATTATTTTTCTTAGCCTGATATTTATCATAACCCATAAGAATAAAACTGAAGATATTTAAACCGATAAATAAACCTAAAATAATATTTTCCGAAAAGCCCACCCCCTCTACTTGTCCAATTAATCATATCAAAATAAGCCGGTAAAAACACCTAAATATTTTTAAAGAACCACTATTAACCACCCTTTTTCTCTTTTCCATATTCCAAAGTAAATCAAAAAGGGATAAAATCAAGTCTCTTTGGAAAATGCTTCCTAATGCAAACTATTAGGGAACATTTTAAATTAAAATTCGTCTTTAAAATATAAAGCTAGGAGGGATAAAATGACTAAAAAAGTAATAGCATTGTTTTTGCTTATTAGCTTATTGCTTACATTTACAGCTTGTTCTATCAATAAACCCCCGGAAGATACCAATAATCCGGAAAAAGCAAAAGATAATAACGAATTGCCAATTCAAGAACAAGATAAAGTAGCAACTATTGAGGAGATACAATTAGGAGACTTTAAAGAAAAAGTTGTAGAGAAGTTGGGTGAAAATTATTCAGAAATTCACTTCGAGGAAGCTGGGCATTTTCCTGAGCCTTTTTATAATTGGGAATTCAAAAAAGGGTTTATTATTAGCATTGGCAAAGAATCAAATCAAGTTCTACAAATAATGGCTACTGCACCTACTGCTAAAACCAATCTAGGAGTACAAATAGGTGATAAAGCTGAGGAAGCATTACAAATCTACCGTGAAAATTACATCGAACCGGAAAGTATCCATGGTGGAAAACTATACGGAGTTTTCAAGGTCGAAAATGGTCAAGCTATGATTTTAGATTTTAATACGGAAGATGAAATTGTCAATCCTCCGGAGGAAATAAAACCTGATGCAAAAGTAGAAAGATTATTATTGACTTACCCCGAATTTCTGGATGATTCTTTTTAAAAAGTATTTAACAATACTTTAGAGGAAACTTCTTGTTATTCGTTGCGAAAATTAATAGGTCAATGTGAATATAATTTTTTACGATAATAAAGAAAGAGCTTCGGTTTTTGGCCGAAGTTCTTTTTTTATTATTTAATTTATTAGGGCACAGTTAAAAATTCATTTTCCCCTTCACTAATTTCACAATTAGCATTGGTCCATTCAATAAGCTGTCTAATAACTTTTTCCCGCTCATTTAGCGGTACATAAATAGATAAATGCACTAACTCTTCATATTTTATTTCCTTAATGGGATAGCCCGTCTGCATAATTTCATTTTGCACTTTGCCCAACAATGGGTAATTTATTGATACTTGAATAATTTTATGAAGTTTCTTGCTTATAATTTGACCTGCATCTATAGCAATTTTTGCTCCCTTAGTGTAGGCTCTAATGAGCCCGCCCCCGCCCAATTTAATTCCACCAAAATATCTAGTAACAACAATTACTATATTGGTTAATTGTTCCTTTTTAATTACTTCTAAAACGGGTATTCCCGCCGTACCGGAAGGTTCCCCGTCATCATTATATCTTTGAATGGTATTTTCCAGCCCAATACAATAGGCTGATACATTATGAGTGGCATCAGAATGTTTAGCTTTTATTTTTTCAATAAATTTTAGAGCTTCATCTTCTGAGGACACAGGGGCACAATAACCGATAAATCTTGACTTTTCTATAACAATTTCAGCTTCTCTGGATTTTAATAATGTCTTATATTCCTTTATCATTATTTCACTTCTCATTCCTATCTTATTATCCATAGTATACTTATTATTATATATCATATTTTAACTTGCTTGTAAGAAATCTTATAGCTATCCCTTATTCTCAAGATAAATTATTTGCAGAAATTACTCCATCACCTAAAAAGGGTAAATTAAAGTGTTTAAAGAATATTACCAAAAGAAAACTATCGTCTTTGGGAGAATCTAATATGCAAATCATTCCAAACGAAATATTAAACTCACTACTTATTAAGCATACTGACTCAATTGATACTTCCTCAAAAGCCCCTATGACAGATAACGCAAATTTCAATCTGGAGCTTTCTACCCAAGAACAAAAGAGTTTACTTACCATAGCCCTAGATAAAAAACCTCTTTTAAAACTTCCTTTAGAAGAAGTATTAAAAGAATTAGGTATTAAGGACACTCCTGAAAATTTAATGATTCTTGAGAAACTAATTACCAGTAAAAACCCGCTATCCCCTAAGAAATTTCTAATAATTTCACAACTTCTTAATGAAAATCCCCTAATTAAGGAAGAACTACTGGACTTTCTCTTTAATCCCTTTTGCAATTTAATCTTGCTTAATGATCAAGAAAAAG
>JBMNUR010000335.1:0-3487 GCA_050946395.1 Peptococcales bacterium | reverse complement strand
TTTTTGCTCGTTTATTTACCCTTGACTTACCAAGCGACATAACTACACTTTTCAAAGCCCTGTAAGGTGACATTTTCTCGGAATAATTAACCCCCATTTGGGGTGACATTTTCACAAACTATTGACACGACCATTTTTTGCAAAACTCTATTTTTATTCACAGATAAACAAAACTGATAAAATTTTAGACGGATAATATTATAGTAGGCGATAGTTGATTAACTTGCCACTAGCCACTAACAACTAGCCAGTTTTTTATCTCCTGCAATAATTCTTTTGTTCCGGCTGCAATAATTTTAAAACGTATATCAAGTAATAGACTTTGATCTTTGATACATTTATACAAAAAATTCCCAGAATATAGTTCATTTTTGTAATATGGAATAATTTCCATATATCCACCAGCAGCTGTTATCAAAGCATAGGGCTGGCAAACATCCGTGACTTTTAACCTTTTCCCTAAACTCAGATATGCATCATATTGGCCTGATGCCACCTGACATAAGTCTAAAATAGTAGAACCTAAACGCCTTACCAAAATTTTTTGGGAAATAAATTTTGGTAGATTATCCTCAAAAGAATCTTTTTTATCTAAGTCTAATCCTATAACGGGAGATTCCAAGGACTTTAAAGTGGATACTAATAATTTATGCTCCATTTGATTATTTCGATAGAATGCACCTTGTTTTTTAATGGAATAGTAAATATTTGTTGAAAAGATTTCCTTAACAATACTTACTTCAATAGCATCTAATCCTTGGGAGGCTAATTCGGTAATATTGCCCATACCCATAGATATGACAAGATTGGGTGCGGGAGTAAACCAAGGTCTAACATTATTTGAACCATCAATAGGATCAAGTAAAAGAAAATGAGAAGGATTAGGACTTAATTCTATAATACCAGTTTCTTCACTAATAATAATTACCGGTAAGCCCGCGGCTTTAATTAAGTCAATAATCTTAGCATTAACAATATCATCTATCCCTTTTTGCAGATCCCCGGAAACATTTTGATAAGAGTATTGTTTCAAAAATTTAGCTTGAGCATTATAATAGTTTTTTTGAATATAAACACTCACTTCATTACATATATTAATTAGAGTATCTAGTTCTTGCATCGCATTATTCCTCCGAAAAGAAACAAGATAAAAAAGACTGGTTTAACCAGTCTTTTAATGGAGCGGAAGACGAGATTCGAACTCGCGACCCTCGCCTTGGCAAGGCGATGCTCTACCACTGAGCCACTTCCGCAGAATATGGTGCCTCGAGCCGGAATCGAACCAGCGACACGAGGATTTTCAGTCCTCTGCTCTACCGACTGAGCTATCGAGGCAATTGGCGGAGCCGACGGGAATTGAACCCGCGATCTTCGGCGTGACAGGCCGACATGTTAACCGCTACACTACGGCTCCAAGCAGATGTAAGTCGTCCGAAATTAGATGTCAGATTTTTTCAGACCTCTGATTTCTGATTACCGACTTCCGTTTTGGTGGGCGATGACAGGATCGAACTGCCGACCCCCTGCTTGTAAGGCAGGTGCTCTCCCAGCTGAGCTAATCGCCCGTCTCTTACCGACAAAACTTATTATACACAATTTTATTACACTTGTCAAAGGATTTTTTAAAGGAAATATCTAACTAGTGATCCTTTTATGATAATGTCCTATTATACCATTTTTGACTATGTCCCAACATAAAGATGGTATAGTATAACCCTACAATAATTGGTGGGGTGACATAAATGAAAAAGGTGGATCTTAAAATGGATGAAAATCAAAAGTATGAAACTATCAAAAAGTTAGTTGAGACAAATGGCAATAAGAAGAGAGTAGCTTTGACATTGGGTTGCTCTTTAAGGCATGTTAATCGCATGATTAAGGGCTATAAAGAAGAAGGAAAGGCTTTCTTTATTCATGGTAATCGTGGTAGAAAACCTATTCATACCATTGATGAAGAAACAAAAAATTTAATATTAGACTTTTATCGTAATAAATATTGGGATGCCAACTTTCAACATTACTCCGAGCTATTAGAGAAGTATGAAGGAATTAAAGTTTCTCCAAGTACTGTTCGTTCTATCCTTATGGAGGAATTTATTGTTTCTCCTAAAGCTACTCGTTCTACTAAAAAAAGAGTTAAAAAGATATTGGAAGAGAAAAAAATTAATGCTTCTACGAAAAAAGAAGTAAATGAGATTATGAATAAAATTATTGATATAGAAGATGCTCATCCTAGAAGGCCTAGATGTGCTTATTTTGGGGAGTTGCTTCAGATGGATGCATCTGAACATATTTGGTTTGGTGGAATTAAAACACAGTTGCATCTTGCTATAGATGACGCTACTGGCGTAATTGTTGGCGCATATTTTGATCAACAAGAAACATTAAATGGCTATTATAATGTGTTGAGCCAAATACTTAGAAAATATGGAATCCCCTATATGTTCTTTACCGATAGGCGTACTGTTTTTGAATATAAAAAGAAAGCATCCCCTTCCGTAGAAGAGGATACTTTCACTCAATTTGGTTATGCCTGCAAGCAGTTAGGCATTGAAATTGAGACTAGTAGTGTACCGCAAGCTAAGGGACGTGTAGAAAGAGTGTTCCAAACTCTCCAATCACGTCTTACCATTGAGCTTAGGCTTAACGGCATAACTACTATTGAAGAGGCCAATATATTCTTGAACTCCTACATAAAAGAATATAACGGCATATTTGCTTTGCCTGTAAATAGTATCAAATCTGTGTTTGAAACACAACCAGATGAAGAAAAAATTAATTTAACGTTGGCTGTGTTAACAAGTCGTAAGGTGGATAACGGCCACTGTGTCAGGTTTGATAATAAGTATTTTAAGTTAATAGATGCTAATAGCAATCAAGTATATTATCGCAAAGGAACATCTGGCATGGTGATTAAAGCATTTAGTAAAGAGTTATATTTTAGTGTGGGAGAAATTGTTTATGCTTTAGAGGAAATCCCTGTGCATGAAAGTAAATCTAAAAACTTTGATTTTGATACTCCGGAAATCAAGCCAAAGAAGAAATATATACCCCCGATGAGTCATCCTTGGAAACAAGCCTCTTTTGAGCAGTATATGAGAAAACAAGCTCACAGAAAAGACTTAACAGCTTAATGCCGTTTTTTAAAAGTATCCATATCTAAACAGTTAGCTTGCGGAGAAATCCCATGGTTTATTCGATGTACCTAAAATTAATACTACCTTATACAAGTTTGATTTAATATGGCGTTTCATGTCTTTACTGTAGGGGTATGTATGCTAGGCTAGCACAAGGTGCCAACAGGCTTTGTCGCCCAGGTGCTTTTCCTGGGTGGCGAAGTCTGTTGCCAAGCCTGTTTTAGCGTATATACGGGTTCCTGCAGTCAAGATTTTAATTGTCTAAGTTAAATCAAAAATTAAAGCACCAATTTTTACATTTTGGTGCTAATAATTTGATGTTTTTGAGACATTTTCAAAAACACTTGACA
>JBMNUR010000334.1:0-3493 GCA_050946395.1 Peptococcales bacterium | reverse complement strand
ACAAGAAAAGGCTATTGGAGAATATCCAACAGCCCAATCCTTAGTACAACCTTAAATAATAAATATCTCGAAATTTTAGGATACAAAAGCATATCTAGAAGATATCAACTAATGCATAATTCTTAATTGTGAATCGTCAAAATAAAACTGACATCGTAAGCACTTTATTCCCTATTAAATCATACCTTTTCAGTCAAACTAGAACGGCCTAATATATAAGAATTATCTTACCCAATTCACTTTAGAACAGAAAAGAAGCGGCCATTTCCGGACCGCTTAAGTTTAGATTTTATAATTCAATATCACGGTTTGCCTGGTAAACAACCTCTTCATCCAGTGAACGCATCTGGTTGGCACAAGCGTACATAAGGCAGCTGGTCACAAGATTGTTGACCTGTCGGGGAGCCCCTTTGGTAATGGTAAAAATAGAATCCAGAGCACTATCTGAGAATAAACTAGTTTCCATAGCACCGGCGTATTTTAGGCGGGTGTGAATGTAATCTTTTAGCTCATTCTTTTTCAGTCCCTGTAAATGATATTTCACATTAATTCTTTGGCGAAGTGGAGTATTAATTCCCATTTGTAGGCGGTTTCTCAGTGATGTCTGCCCAGCAAGGATGAGAATAAAAGGGTTCTCACTGTCCATAGAAAAATTGAACAGAATGCGCAGGTCATCCAGCACCTTGTTGTTAAGGCTTTGAGCTTCATCGATGATAATGAGTGGTGTTATTCTTTGATCGTGATAGGAAGAGTAAATCAATTTCTGCAACTGTTCAAACATGGTCACCTTTTTATGAGTAGGTTCTTCGCCAAGCTTCATGATGAGACCACGGTAGAAGTCCATTACCGTAACTGTGGTCAGCGAATAATAACAGGGTTTGTACAGCCCAGGATTAAGGCTATCACAGAACCGACGGAGAGCAGTTGTTTTTCCGGTACCGGCTTCCGCCGTAAGAAGAAAAATACCACGAGTAGACTGAATATATTTTAGGCGCGACTCTAATTCAAGATAATCGGATCCCTGAAAAAGTTCTGACACAGGAATTTCCTTGGTAAAGGGATTGTATTTAAGACCAAAGAATTGAGTAAACATCATGAGGTTACCTCCTTCTTATCCATTGATGAAAAAGAGATTGTGTTTTTTGGCATGTGAATAGAAGAAACGTCTGATAAAGTTATAGTAGAATCTTTCCCGCAGTCTTTTTTGGCAGTAGATGATGGCCTTCCTTTACGTTTCATGTTGGCATTATCAGAGAAATGAATTTTTTTAGCCGTACCAATGCATTTGTCATCTGAATAGAGGAAGATTTCTTCAAGCCCACGTTCAAGCATGTCTGGGTCATAACGGACATTAATTTTTCTACCAGCAAAGGCAGGGGAGGTCTCATACAGGACATTGTTAAGACTAAGAGTAGCATCATGTTTAATGGTCCGAGGTACCTGTACAAGGAATTTTTCGTTAAACAGGGAAAGGTCCGTTGGCAAGATAATGGATTCCGCCTGTGCTAGAAAACAGTCGAGGGGTGACATGCCAAGGCCCGAATGGGGCTTTTCGTTGTAATCAGAAGAAAGCCAGTCCCAAAACATAGTATTTAGGTGATCAATGTCCTGTATTTTATCCACTTCCAATATTGACAGAAAGCGAAGACGGCAGCTCCGGAAAAAACGTTCTATTTTCCCTTTACTGGTTGGCGTGAAAGGCTCTGCCCGGAGCAATGTGACACCCAGATTAGCACACAGGTATTCGAAGTTAGCACAACGGTAGATTTTTCCGTTATCGGTATACAGAAGTTTCGGAATACCTCGTCTTAAAACAGCCTCCCGGAAGGAATGCCGTAGGCTCATGAAATCCTGGGAGTAGTAAAACTGTGCATGAAGAATCAATCGTGAGCAGTCATCAATAAAGGCCAAGAGGTAGGTCTGCACCTTTTTACCATCTTTCTTTATGTAGGGTCCGTACATTACATCCGTCTGCCAAAGCTGATTAATCTTACCATGGGCAAATCGTTTCATATCTTTAGGAACCTCGGAAGTATCTTGGAAAGAGGCCCGTGTTCGGTTCAGGTAACGGGTAAGAGTGGAGAGTGATAATTCTTTCGGCGTAAAAAAGCCTTCCTTTACCATCATGTCATAAATGACGGTGGCGGGAGCCCTTGGATATTTACGACATTTTTCAGCTAAGGCATCTGATATCTCAGTAGTGACCTTACGTGTACCACCTTTATCGGTTCTTGGTTTGGGTTTTAAGGCATCAAGCCCAAGGCGGAGATAGTCGGTGTACCATGAGGAAATGGTCTTTGGTGAATAATTCTTAGGGCCATAGTGGGGCATATCAATTACGGAGGAAGCCACTTTGGCACAGTATTCCCCCTGATGTTCCACCTGGCCGTTTAGCAAAGGGCTGATAATGGAAAACTTCTTAAGTGCAATCGCATTTCGGGTTGCTTCATCAAGCATAAGAGTACCTCCTTTCGTATAGGTAAAGCCTATCACCCTCGAAAAGAGCTGCAAAGGAAAAACTAGTGTTGCAGAGATACTTCCGGAAATGCTTCTCATAATGGGCTACATATGATATATTTTAAAGTGCTGAAAGGGTTAAATATGTGCCGGACCCATGTGAGAACATGTCCATAGAAACGGAGTACGGGGTAGGAGCCGCTGTTTCTATTAGGTTGAGCGCATCTTTAACTCTTTTTTTGTTATCCATAGAGGCTGAAACCGGAGCATCAAGGTGAAACTGGCGGACAAGATCCATCAAAATCCGGCTGCAATTTTTTAGAATCCGTTTTTGATATTGATATAGAAGCTGCCTGGAAAAAGAGATACCGTAGTCTAGGGCAAAGTTCCGAATGAAAGAAACCATAGTGCCGGTCCAGCCAAAAAATCCGGACAGGGAATAGTGGATGAATGCCATGGAATACGTTCTCTTGGGATGACAAAACCACGGAAGGAGGGATACTGTCTGGCCGCATTCCGGACAGATGTAACGGCGTACCAGAATAACCCCTTCAAAGCCTTTAGCAATCAGATACCTCCTATAGAACCCATGACGGCGAAGATGCTGTTTATGGCAATGGGGACAAAGAGTATGAGTGAGGTCAGGAAATGGGAAAGACTTATCCTGAGTTTGATATGTATCTGGTGATACATTAACTTTAAAAATTTTTTGCATAACGAAAAATCTCCTAAAAAAAAACGGACTTAAATTCACAAAACATCGTCACAATAGAACCGTATTTATTTTAGGATAACTATTATATTTTGACTAGATGTTAAAGGATTAAGAGGTATTAATTTTACGATTTACACTTAATGAACCGCCGTATACCGAACGGTACGTACGGTGGTGTGAGAGGACGGTAATTAAAATAATTAATTACCTCCTACTCGATTACCTTTTATAAAACATTATCTTGGGTATCTATCAACCTCCTTTACTTTTTTAAACTATATTTTCGGTAGACACCTCCCATCACACTATTTAATTTACTAA
>JBMNUR010000333.1:0-3504 GCA_050946395.1 Peptococcales bacterium | reverse complement strand
ATATTGGAAATATTGACTTTATAATTCATGCAGCTAGCAATACCCATCCAGTAGCATATGCTACGGACCCAGTAGGAACAATGACGACTAATATTATGGGAACATATAACTTGCTAAATTATGCAGTGAAACATAAGACGGAAAGATTTCTTTTTACATCTAGTGTGGAGGTTTATGGAGAAAATAGAGGTGACGTGGAGAAATTTGATGAATCTTATTGCGGTTATATAGATTGTAATACACTCCGTGCCGGATATCCTGAGAGTAAAAGAGCAGGAGAAGCTCTTTGTCAAGCGTTTATAAAGCAGTATGGACTAGATGTGGTTATTGCCAGGCTTTCGCGTACCTACGGACCAACTATGCTTAAAACAGATACAAAAGCTATTTCCCAGTTTATCAAAAGGGGAGTAGAAAAAAAAGATGTAGTTTTAAAGAGTGAAGGAACTCAATTCTATTCCTATTCTTATGTTGCAGATGCTGTTTCTGGTGTCCTAACGATACTTCTAAAGGGAGAGTGTGGACAAGCATATAATATATCTGACCAGGCTTCTGATATAACTTTGAAGGAATTGGCAAAGATTATTGCATCCTATGTAGGAAAAAATGTGGTTTTTGAGCTGCCTGATAAAATAGAGCAAGCTGGTTATTCAAAAGCAACAAAAGCTGTGATGAGCTCTGAAAAGCTTAAGAGCCTGGGATGGGAAGCCAAATATAATATAAGAAGTGGACTAGAGAGAACTATTGAGATATTATCCAAACTAGAATAAGCTATAGTCTATATTTGACAAGCTTATAAATAATATTTTATTATAAGGTGAGAATATGACCCATTATTCTGTTTTGATGTCAGTCTATTATAAAGAAGATCCCCAACACCTTAGAGATAGCATCAGTAGCATGTTGAATCAGACAATACCAACAAACGATTTTGTTCTAGTATGCGATGGTCCTTTGACAAAAGACTTGGATGCTGTAATTGATGAGTTTAATGAAGGAAATCCTGGGCTATTTCAGGTTATTAGACTTGAAGAGAATCAAGGGTTGGGTACAGCACTCAACATCGGGATGAGATATTGCAAAAATAATCTTATAGCAAGAATGGACTCTGACGATATTTCGTATCCGGATCGATGTGAAAAACAGCTAAAGATATTTCAACGCTATAATGTAGATATAGTAGGGGGGACTGTTCAGGAGTTTGATGGCAGTATAAGCAATGTTACCACACAGAGAGTTTTGCCCGAAAACCATGATGATATATATGAATTTGCAAAAAGAAGAAATCCTTTTAATCATCCCGCTGTTATGTATCGCAAGGATTCTATTATATCAGTTGGCTATCAGGATTTCTATTTATTTGAGGATTATTACCTGTGGGTTCGTGCATTGATGAATGGGGCAAGGGGTTATAATATAAATGAGCCTATTTTATATATGCGCGCTGGTTCTGAGATGTATGATCGGCGTGGTGGAATAAAATATTTAAAATCTATGTGGAGATTTCGTTGGTATATGAAGAAATCTGGGTTTTCAGGCTGGCTAGATTTTTTATATTCGGTATTGGGACACAGCTTGGTTTGCTTGATACCCAATAGATTGAGGCAGAAAATATATGAAGTTTTATTGAGAAGATAGAAGATAAACCCCTAAATGAATTAATTAGTATGTTAATAAAGTAAAATATTAGGTAAGCAGCAGTAAAATAGACCTCTATGGGGGGAGATGTATGACAGACGAGATGCTAAAAGACATCCATTCAATACAATTGGAGATGCTAAAGGCTGTAGACAGTATTTGTAAAAAACATAATTTAAGATATTATGCTATTGGCGGTACCTGTCTGGGAGCTGTCAGGCACAAAGGGTTTATTCCATGGGATGATGATATTGATATAGGAATGCCCAGAACAGACTATAATCGGTTTCTTGAAATAGCAGAAGAAGAGTTGGATTCAGATTTTTTTTTGCAGACCTATAAAAGTGATAAAGACTACTTTTTTAGTTATGCAAAATTGAGGAATTCAAACACAACATTTATTGAGGAATCTTTGAAAAACCTCAATTTAAATCATGGGATTTTTATTGACATATTTCCACTAGATGGTATCGGCAATAACAAGTTTATAGGCATGATTAATGCCAAGATAATAAAATTTTATCACTATATTTTGTGTTTTAAAATGATTCCTGAATATAGGCTGGGTAATTTTATAGGAAGGTATGTTAAAAAACTATTGTCTAAGATATCGAAATATAAAATAAATAAGAAAATAGAGGTCATAAGCAGTAAGAGAAACTATGATAGCTCTAAATATGTAGTAAATTACTTTGGCGCCTATGGCTGGAGGGAAATTGTACCTAGTTTTTTGTTTGGCGAAGGTGTTAGTCTGGAGTTTGAAGACATTGAAATAAAAGTTCCTAAACACTATGATAGCTATATGACAAGAATTTACGGCAACTATATGCAACTACCACCACCCGAAAAACGTCAGAATATACACAATGCGACTATAGTTGATTGTAATACGCCATATACAAAATATATATAACTCTTAAAAGGGTTGAATTTTGAATCAACCTATGAAAGGGAAATTCTTAAACAAGGAAAAAATAATGTACAAGTAAGTGAAATAGGCGGAGGAGATGCAGTGGAGTATAAAATAGATTTTGTGATACCTTGGGTGGATGGAAACGATCCAAAATGGCAAGAAATTAGAAACAAATATGCCCATAAGAATGATGGGGATAACCGAGAAATACGTTATAGAGATTGGGACAATTTGCAGTATTGGTTTAGGGGGGTAGAAAGATTTACACCTTGGGTTAACAAAATCCATTTTATTACCTGGGGACATTTACCTCCATGGTTGGATACCAACAACCCTAAACTGAATATTGTTTATCATGAAGATTATATACCAGAAAAATATTTACCCACATTCAATTCCCATACAATAGAGTTAAATCTACACAGGATCAGGGGATTATCTGATAGATTTGTTTATTTTAATGATGATACATTTATTATAAGAAGCATGGACCAGAAGGATTTTTTTAGACAAGGATTGCCATGTGATTCAGCTGATATTTAGAGGTCCTAAAATAAGGTACAAGCTATGGCGGTTTGCTGAAAAGCAAATGACAAAATATCCTGTTGATGAAAATACAAAATATATGACAGAATTATGTGTTAACTTTAAATACGTAAAAAACCTATACCCAAAGAGAATTTTTGAAAGAGCAGTATATAAGGAATTTGAAGGACATTTAATGCCAGTTCCTGTTGGATATGATCAATATTTGAGAATGGCTTTTGGTGATTATATGCAATTGCCTCCTAAGGATGAAAGAGTACCAAAACATGATGCAGTATTTGTAGATTTGAATAACAGTTATAAAGAGTACAAAGGAATATACTATTGTGTAGAGAAATAGTCATTGCTTTCATTTAGTAGCTTTTCGGAGTGACTTTTGTATTTATATGGTATGTACGGTTTTGTTTTTG
>JBMNUR010000332.1:0-3508 GCA_050946395.1 Peptococcales bacterium | reverse complement strand
TAATGACCGGTGGAAAGAAAAAAATACTGGTAGTTGATGACGAAGAAAAAATAGTCGAAGTGGTTAAATCATATCTGGAGCATAGCGGCTATATGGTTTTTAGTGCCTTTTCGGGAAAAGAAGCGCTGGAACTATTTGAAAAAGAAAATTTTTCATTGGTAGTGCTGGATTTAATGCTTCCTGACATTTCAGGTGAAGAGATTTGTCAGTTAATAAGAAAAAGGTCAAGAGTACCGGTTATAATGCTAACTGCCAAGGTCGATGAAGAAGATGTCTTAAACGGGCTTGGCATCGGAGCGGATGATTATGTGACAAAACCTTTCAGTCCCCGAGAGCTGGTTGCCAGAGTGGTAGCATTGCTGCGACGGTCTTCTGTAGAACCTTTTCCTCTTGCCAATCTTTTGTCTTATTACGATCAAGATTTGGTTATAGACAGTTTAAAGCATGAGGTACGGAAAAAGGGAAAAATTATTAATCTCACCCCTAATGAGTATAAATTGCTGATGACTCTTATTAAATACCCGGCCAAGACCTTTACCAGAGATGAACTGATTTCTCTTGTTCTCGGGAAGGATTTTGATGGTTTTGATAGGACCATAGATTCTCATATAAAAAATTTAAGGCATAAAATTGAGACTGATCCAAAAAATCCAAAATATATATTAACCGTTTATGGGGTTGGCTATAGATTTGGCGGTGTTTAAAAATGAAATACAGTCTTAAGACTAAATTGTCGTTTTCCTATGTTATGGTAGCCTTGATAAGTATTTTATTAGTCAGCATAATGACTAATAAGTTTCTGGAAAGACAATTTACAGAATATATCCAACAAAATCAAGAAGAAAAAAATCAAGCGATTATGTCCTCCATAAGCAAACAATATCTGAATGAGGGCAAGTGGAATTACCTTGGTGTGGAAAATATTGGGATAGACGCTCTTGAGAACGGGCTAATCATCAAAGTAACTGAAGCATCAGGTGAGGTAATATGGGATGCCCAAATTCATAACCATGGAATGTGCCAGCGTATTATCATGCAGATGTCGCAAAATATGAACAGTCAATTCCCGCACATTAAAGGAGGATATGTAGAAAAGCCGTATCCTGTTATAATCGATAACAAAAAAGTAGGCACAGTAAATATTGGTTATTACGGGCCTTTTTATCTAAACAATAACGATCTGACGTTTATTAAAACCCTAAACAAGCTAAACCTTGTTGCAGGAATATTGGCAATGTGTTTTGCCCTTATTTTAGGATTTATTATGGCAAAGAGGTTAAGCACGCCCATTTCCAGAGTAATTATAAAAGCGGAAATGATTGCCTTAGGATATTTTGGGGGCCGGATACAGGAAAAATCAAATACCAAAGAGATATTACGGCTGACTGAAACTATTAACAACCTGGCACAAAATTTAGAGAACCAGGAAAATTTGCGCAAAAGACTTACTGCTGATGTGGCACATGAACTTCGTACTCCTTTGGCTACTTTGAGGGGACAATTGGAAGCAATGATTGACGGAATTTGGAAACCCAGTATTGACAGGTTGAAGAGCTGCCACGAGGAAATTATTCGGCTGAGCCGATTGGTAGGAGACATGGAAATGCTGGCTCAACATGAAAACAATAATCTATATCTAAAGGAAACAGAGTTTGATATCTCCGCTCTGATTGGACAAGTTGTGCAAAATTTTGAAGGAGATTATTTAAAGAAAGATATTAAAGTTTGCTTCTCGGAAAACAGAGAACTAATTACGGCAGATAAGGATAAAATTATACAAGTGATTTCCAATCTTCTATCCAATGCTATAAAATACACTCCGCAAGGAGGTATCATCAATATAGATGTTGAGGATACAGGCGATTTTATACAGATTATTGTTAAGGATAACGGAATAGGGATTTCCGAAGAAGATTTGCCTTATATTTTTGAAAGATTCTATCGAGCTGATAAATCAAGAACACGATTAACCGGAGGTTCGGGAATCGGACTTACCATTGTAAAGGCCATTGTCGAGGCTCATAAAGGTAAGATTGAAGTAAAAAGCAAGTTAAATGAAGGAACTGAGTTTAAAATATTCTTACCGAAAAAGGCAGAATAAAATCTGCCTTTTTCGGATTTAGTCCCCTGGGGGAAAGGCTTTGGATGCGCATTCTTAATATTATTTCCTCCTTATCAGGTAGGAAATTGAGAGTATCTTATAGTATTTCTTACGGCATTACTGATAATCTCTTAACATAAAAAAGCATTTATAGATCCTGGTTCTGTAAGTGGTAACCCCGGTCATTATTGTGCTGCGTACAAAATTAGAATTCCATTAGTTAATAATACCGGTAAAGTGAAAACTGTTCGCAACACTCTCTTTAGGCTATAAAATCTAAGGAGAGTGTTTTTTCTCTAAGTAAAATCGTAATAGTTAACAATGCAGCTAAGGTTTATACCAAAAAACCCAGGGTGAGACCCCACCCGGCAGTTTTTAATTAACCCTAGATGATTCATGATTCGTGCCCGGTATTTAATCTAAATTTTTTATTTTAAAAATGAACTTTTTACTCCTCTAATTACTCTTATAGTTGAGAGTGAGGTGCTCACGTGGATATAACTCTTGTAAAAGAAGCAAAAAGAGGCAGCAAGCATGCCCTGGTCCGGTTAATTATGGATGAAAAACAAGATTATTTTCGACTGGCCTATGCCTATACCAAAAATCAGGCCGATGCTTTAGATGCTTTGGCAGATATGATTGTCATTTTGTATGAGAAAATACCTGATTTAAAGAACGAAGCACGTTTTGACACTTGGAGCCGGACCATATTGGTTAACTGCTGTAAAAAAATTTTACGAAAAAAGAAAAAAATAATTCTTTTCAACAAGATACCTGAGATATCCCATGAGGGAGAAATTCGTCGGAAAGAGCAAGAAATAATACTAGACTCAGCCCTTTCAAAGTTGAGCCCAAAACATCAAGAGGTCTTAAAACTCCGTTTTTTCCTGGATTTTGAGTACCAAACTATTGCTGAAATTTTGAAAATACCGGTAGGCACGGTTAAATCCCGTATCTCTACCGGTCTTGCAAAATTAAAAATTATTCTGGGAGATGAAGATTATGACGGAAATTGAAGATATGCTCCGAAAGCAGGGAGAAAAAATTTACCAGATAGAAGCCCCTCCGGAAATGGAAGAGCGGATGCGCCTGGCCCTGGAAAACTCCTCAAGGAGAAAACGGATCAGAAAAATGTGGTTCCCCAAGGTGGCCGTACTTTTTATGATATTATTCCTTTTTAGTTCCCAAATTGATACCTTTGCCTATTACGGAAAGAAATTATTGGGGTATGATCAAGTCATGACAGGGACCTTAAGAGAACTAAACGAATTAGGCAGCGGGCAAACCATCGGCAAAAGCTGCTCCTTTAAAAACGGGGTAAGTATCACCTTGGACGGTATCATGCTGGATGATAATCAAATGCTGGTTTTTTATACAATGAAGGATCCGAGAGGTACAGTGGATGAG
>JBMNUR010000331.1:0-3514 GCA_050946395.1 Peptococcales bacterium | reverse complement strand
AATTCAATGATTAAAACTATGCAAGATTCAGTAGTTAATAATAATAAAAATGTTAATGATTTAATTAAAACTAATCGATTAGCTTATCAGATGCAAACAAATTTTGGTAATAAAATGAAGGATATGGGGCATAAATTTATGGATGTGATTACCACACCTATAAAATTATATACAGATATTAAAGAGAATATATCAAGTACAATAGACTTCTTAAAGAACCCAATGGAAGGTATGTCAGATTGGTTAGGATTAGGCAAAAAAGATAATAAAAAAGAATTAGAAGTAGCAGGTATAGTTAAAACAACATTAGATATTAATAAGGTTAAAAAAAGTTCTGCTGTTGGCGTAGCTTTAGTTTGGTTTAATGAAGAACTTAAAAAGAATTTTGGAATAAAAACTGTTAAAGGTGGTTTGAAAGATAAAGCCGAAGCAGTTATAAAAGATAAATTTAGTTTAGGTGATGTCGCAGAAGTGGGTATTGGTGGTATGATGAGTAGTTTCATAACAAAATCAATATTACCTATATTTACTGCCGCTTTGCCTTATATATTACCAGCAATTTTAGCTGGATTGTTAGCTTTTGGATTTTATAAAATTGTTAAAAATTTCTTCAGTAAACAAGAAGATACTAAAATAAATCCAAATATAACAAATATTTATGGTTCACCATCTCATTCAGGAGCAACCACAACAGATTCATCTAAATCACATAATGTGTATATAAATAAATCGGAAGGTTTAGGATTAAGTAATAAAGTTGTTTTAGGTTCAAATGGTAAATTTGTCGAAGAACAAAACTCAAATAAAGATTTAATAGATATTACAAAGAATCTCATACAAAAAAATGAAGGTAAAGCAGGAGCGGCAACCGTTAATATTAATAAAGGTAAAGAGAACGTTGCTTTAGGGTCTATGGGTTGGACTAGAGATAGAGGTTTAGATTATTTAACAAAAATATACAACGCTGATAAAGAGAAGTTTACTAAAATCATGGGTCAAGATGTTGTAAACTCGTTAAGTGATACTAAAAAATGGTTTGATGGAAAAATAGCATGGGATGAAAAAAAGAAAAAGAATTTTGAAACATTAATTGCTTCTGATAAAGAAAAATATACTAAAATAGACGAAGACAAAGCTAGAGCAGATACTATTGGTTATATAGAAGCAGGTAAAAAACTAGGTATCACAGACCCAAGAGCAATTGCTTTATATGCCGATGCTAGAAATTTAAGAGGAGCAAAAGGGGCTAATGAAATTTTTGAAGGTAAAACTGATTTTGATTCAATGTATAAATTATATACAAAAAATATTGCAGGGCATAAAGAAAGACTTAAAAATTTAGAAGGTTTGAAAAATCTAAAAATTAATACAGATGGTATAACTACAGCAGTATATAATAATGTATTTGATGTTGCTACTGCTTCATTACAAGAATCTTTTGATAAAACAGATTTTGTTAATTATAAGATGGGTGAAAAAGGTTGGAAAAATGGTTTATTAGATTGTAGTGGTTTTGTGGGTGCTGTAAGTGTTGCAACCATGAAAGATATTAATACAGCTTTAAATAAAAAGGCTTTTACTGATGAAGTTATGAAAGGTATGGGAACGCATGCGGCGGGACAATTCCAAAATTTAGTAAAACACGGTGGCGGGGAAACTAGATATAAAAAAGGAAGTTTACAGGCAGGTAATCTTAAAGAAGGAGATGTAATAGGTATTGATTCTGGGCAGAAAAGCTGGGATAGAGGTAGACAACGTGGGATAGACCACATTGCTATGGTAGCAAGAAATAAAAAGGGCGAATTAGTGGTGAGGGAATCTACATCTGGTAAAGGAGTAATTGAAACATCAATTGCAGAATGGTCAAAGAAAGCTCAAAAATATAATGATATATATGTAACCAGTATGTATAAAGTTGGTAAATTATATGAAGAAAATGAAGTTTTACTAGCTAAACAAACAAAAACTAGTACTGATTTAGCTAAAATAGATGCCGAAAAGAAACAATTAGATATAAAACAGCAACAAAAGAAAGATTCTTATCTTGAAAAATTAATGTCTGATTTATCTGCAAAATTCCCTAATTTAGTGGATAAAGATAAAGAATCTTCAAAATCAAAAGAAATGAATAATATAAATAATATAATTGCAAGTAGTAATGATAGTGTACTTGGTATACCAAAAGCAATTATGCAATATCAGTTTGCAGTTAAAATAGGTGGGGATAATGATGTACTTGCTTAATATTTGTTATACTTTGATTGGAGATAATATATAAATGGGACAAAAAGATATTGCTAATCCTAAACCTAAACCTAAACTACCAAATGACAGGGCTAGACCCAGAGGAAATTACAAGCCTCATCAAGGTCCAAGTAATAGACAAGGATTTAATGATAAACCAAAATCAACAACAACTTCTAGCACATCTAATCCTTGGTTAGGTGACGTAACTGCTAATGCTGATTTTTTTGCATTATACGGATTACCTAAATACACGGGGTCTACACAGGAGAGCCCTGTAGCCCCTAGTAGCGGGAGTATCTCAACTAGTGCGATTAGAGATTATGAAAATAAAATTTCTGGTTTGACAAAAACATCAAAAGCGAGTGACACTTTTTTAGGTTATATTCCAATTGAGATCTCAACTACAAAATTTAGTACTGCTATTAATAATAGTAATGGGTTTGCGGATAATGTTGATGAAGAAGATGACAGTGGATTAAAGGTTAAAATTATATTACCATGGAAACCACAAGAACTTAGAGATTCAGTGAGCGTTAGTTTTAGTAAAAAGAATAAAACTGGTAATAATATAGAAAATATTGGTAGACAATTTTTAGCTAGTTTATTAAGTAATGATATCGCCGCCCAATTTTTAACCACAGAGTATCATCCAGAAAGTTTAAAAAAAGAAATAGGATTAGATTTTATCTTACCTTTAACTGGAAATATAAAAGAACCAAATATAAAATGGGTTAATGAAGTTAGAAAAAAACTCGGAGCTTTACAAGGTTTAGTCTATCCTAAAGGAGTTTTATCTTTATATCCACCGATGTTAAAAGTGAAAGTTGGTAATATTTATAGCGGTTTTAAAGGATATATAACTAGTGTAGAATTATCATTCTCAGAAGATGTGATAACGTTAGAAGATGGTTCCGTTTTTCCTTTAGTTATCAATGGTACAATAAGATTCATTAATTTATTTACTTATGGATGGTATGCAAAAGATGGGGATTCATTATTGACTAATGAATTTAATTTAGCTAAAAATCCAGCTTTATTATTTGGTGTTCAGATGGCTGACGTGCATGCTCCATCAGCAAGTATGAGAACTTCACCAACAATTAATAAATCTTCATCTAAAGCTAAAAAAGATTCAGATGTCGCAACTGGTGTTAAATCACCCAATATATCTTCATTAGTAAATAGTGTTAATAATTCTTCACCAGCGGAATTAAATTATGATTCATTTAAAAATTCTATAGCTGTGTCAAATAGAAATATTGATATA
>JBMNUR010000330.1:0-3544 GCA_050946395.1 Peptococcales bacterium | reverse complement strand
ACCAAAAGCACCGAAGCCGGACCCACTATTAAAGGCAAGCCATGTCCCCAATAAATTTGAGCAAGTAAGGTTATTGCTGTCACAAAAAATAGTTTCTGGAGATAAATAGTTTGCTCCCAAGAATCATTAAAATGAAGTCCTGCCACCACTTTACCGATAATAATAATAGTAGGAATGGTGATAACCAGCCATTGTAGCCCTAAAAGTAACAGGTCCCGCCAAGAGGGGATTTCGTCTAACTGGTATTTAAAGGATATTTTATTCATAGATATTTGCTCCTTATTTCTATACTATACCACCTTATCCCTTTTCCACCATACTAGGTTCAAAAAGTTACGTAGCCGATTAGTTTTTGGCTTGGTAAAAAAGACCTCACTAAAGTCATGTTCAATTATTTTCCCGTCTTCTATAAAAAGCATATAATCACATGTTTTTTGAGCAAATTCTATTTGGTGGGTGACTAGGATCAAGTCCTTCCCTTCTTTTTTGACGTCATAGATGGTATTTAACACTTCATCAGTAAGTTCGGGGTCTAGTGCTGATGTAGGCTCATCAAATAAAAGCATTTGCGGATTTGCCGCTAAAGCTCGAATAATTGCCACCCTTTGCTGCTGTCCTCCAGATAATTGGTTAGGCTTTTTATGGATATGTTCTGTAAGTAAAAACCTCTCAAAAAGCTTAACCGCTATCTTCCCTGCCTCTGCTTCACTATACCGATGAATCTTAATAAGAGGTAATGTTACATTTTCCTTTACAGTTAAATGGGGAAAAAGATTATAGGATTGGAAAACCATTCCTAGGGTTTTGCGGTAATTATGGAGATATTTTTCATCATTTTTCAGAGTAGTATCATTTACTGTTATTGTCCCACAATCTGCTTTTTCCAATCCAGCTACAAGCCTTAATAGGGTAGATTTGCCACCGCCCGAAGGTCCAATAATCCCTAAGGTATGAACATCTACCAATTTTAAAGTAATTTCTTTTAAAACCTCTTTATGATCATAGCTTTTACAAACCTTATTTAGTTCAAGCTTCATAATTAAATTTCCTCTCCAGCTTTTTAGATATTTGGGAAATAGGGATAGTAATCAAAAGGTAGCCTAAACCTAACACAGTGAGGTTTTCAAAAGTCCTAAAGTTAATAGAATCAACTTCCAAAACATTCATAGTAAATTCACTAACAGCGATCACTGATAAAAGAGATGAATCCTTTATCAACGAGGACATTTGCCCGGTCAGAGCCGGTAAAATCCTTTTGATAACTTGGGGGATAATGACATAGACATATTTTTGCAGGGTAGTAAAGCCTAATGCTTTAGCAGTTAAATGTTGGGTCTTGTCAATACTCTCTAGACCACCGCGAATTATTTCAGTCACATAGGCACCTGAAAATACAGAAAGAATCAAAATACCTAGGATATATTTGTTACTAATATTTAATGCCGTAGCAATTATATAATATAGGAAGTAAATCTGGACTAAAAAGGGGGTACCCCTGATTAATCCTATATACCCCCGAACTAGATAATTCAGAACTAAAATTTGTGAATTTAATAAAATTGTAGACACTACCCCTATTACCAGCGAAACAAGCATCGAACAGGAACTAATAAGTAAGGTAATCATAAAACCTTTAATTAGTTTATTTTTATATGTATAAACACCTTCCCAAACAAAATTGTAATCCAACCTATTTATTGAGAATAATACTATCGCAGCAAATATTCCAGCCACAAGTAAAATATTTAATATTTTTTTTAAATCGAACATTATAAATACTCCTTAATTACCAAAAAAGAACGGAATATCTCTTTTAGCGAATTCTCCTTTTATTTCTCCTAAATATTTCTCCCCTAACTTTTCAAATCCTTGCTCATTTTTAAATTCTTTAAGAAAGGTATTAATTTGTTCTTTTAATTTTGTATCTTCTTTTCTCAATGCGATCCCCCAATATTCGTAATCATTAAAGGGTTCTAGTAAAGCTTTGGTACTATCGGGATACTGCTGCCAGTTTTTAAAAATGGTCATTTGGTCATAAATAAAAGCATCGGCTCTACCTTGGACAACTTCCAAAACACAGGCAGTTTCTTTATCAAAGACTAGGATTTCCCCTTCTTTTAAATTTTCAGTAGCATAAAAATATCCTGTACTCCCTTTTTTAACTGCTATTTTCTTGCCTTTCTGATTTAAGTCGGTTACTTTATCAACATCGGAATAAGCATTGACCAATAAAGCTAAATAAGCTTTACAGTAAGGATCTGAAAAATCTACAGTCTCCAATCTTTTCTCCGTAATAGTCATAGATGAGATAATCATATCTATTTTCTTAGTAGTCAAAGCGGGAATCAAACCAGTAAATGCCATGTTTTCTATTTTAACAGGGCGTTTTAGGTACTCACCTAAGGCATTAGCTAAATCTACACTAATTCCTTCGGGGTTACCATTTTTATCAGTAGTTTCAAAAGGCGGATATGCCAATTCCATGCCTACTACTAGGGTATTATCTTCTTTTTCACCACAACCGGAGCCGACTAGCATCAAACATATTAAAATTAATAAATATATTGATAACTTTCTCATCATATCCTCCATTATATTAGTATTTTTTAAAGTATTGGAATAAATACTATTTTAGATTTTCGCAGATCTTTCTTAATATTGTTAAAAATACCTCCCTTTCCTCCAGTGTTATACCATGATATGCTTTATTAAATAATTTTCCGGAAATTCTCTTAAAACCATCTTCCAATTTCCTTCCCTTTGCGGTAAGAAAGATTATATTTGATCTCCCATCTTTCTCATTTTTCTTTGAACTTACGAAACCAAGTTGGGTAAGCTTGTTAACTAAAGTAGTTACCGTGGAGCGATCCCGATTAATTTGATCAGCAATCTCAGTCATGGTTAATTCTCCATGAATAAATAATGCTGCAAAAACATCGCCATGAGAGGGCGCAAGATCCCTTAAACCCAAATCTTCCAACTCGTTTAACAGAAACTTATTAGTACTTTCCCTAACTCGACTAATTAAAGCAAAGCTATTATCTAAACGCATAATTTTCACCTGCCTTAGAAAATCAATAATTAATTTACACTTGATTATACTTGGATATCCAAGCATAATCAAGTGTAAATTATAAAAGGGGACATACCTCCATTAAGGATCAATTTTAGATCGGAGGAATGTCCCCTAGTAATTTTAATTATTTATTTTTCAATGTCAGCGAAAACTTGATAAGTTCTAGCCTTTGTCCTATAAGAAAATAAGTTAGCCAATGGTTCAAGTGCTACAAACTCTCGTTTTTTGGCCTCTTTAGGATTAAAAGCTTTTAACATATATGGGATTTTTTTAGTTCCTGAACCTTCTTCGATAAGTTTTGCTGTTTCTGCAATTTCATCGGGAGTTAAATAGCTAATAGTGCCATCTTGCCGAACAACCGGTGTAACAACAGTTTCTACTTTAAACTTGGGGAAATTAGCAATTATTGCCAAGCTTGCTTTGACATCATCAATGTCAATTTCTTCGCCGGCTATTTGACTATACAAT
>JBMNUR010000329.1:0-3544 GCA_050946395.1 Peptococcales bacterium | reverse complement strand
GGTTAACAAATCCATCAGTATAAACTGCCCCTACTACTTCAGTTGAGGTTAACAGTACCCCATCTTTACTATATATATTACCGCCTACTACGGAACCCCCAGCCATTTCCAAATATCCATTACAATATATATTACCGCTTATCCGGTTACTTCCATTGACTTTAAAATCACCGTTATAAACCAAATCACCATAAATGGTAGCACCGCCTTTGACATTTAGATAACTGGTGCCAAAACTACCAATAACCGGAGCTTCTATACTACCGCTACCTGTACGTATTACTTCCAGTTGGGCTGTCAAAGTCTTGTTAACCCCCCCAGTCACCGTTCCCACCGAGGTTAAGGTTATGATCCCTGGTATTGTTCCGCTTTTACCAACAGAATAACTGCCCGTTTCCAAATTGCTTGAAAACTCATTAAAACTTTCAGGATTAGCTTTTATTTTCGCTATTGCCTCTTCTAATCCTGCTTCGGCAAGATAATAAGCTTGCATAGCCTTTTTAGAACTCCTGGTAATTTTATATTCATTGGTACTTAATGTTAAGGTTGCTGCACCCCAGACACTAATCATAATTAGAACCATTATTGAAAAGACCAGCACCATACCTTGCCGGTCTTCCCAGAAGCTTATTATTCTGTTAAGAAACCAAAACTTTTCCATTTAATTTCAGCCCCTGAATTAAAAATCATCTCTTTACCATTGGGTAATTCACCCTTTATCGTAACCACCACAAAATTAATATCCTGGGGGTCTCCATCTTTAGGTTGCCAATCGAAATTTAATTCTTTAATAAATAGAGTGACCGGTTCCGGAGATGAGTTATTCTTTTTATAATAAAGTGTTTTACCCTTTATGTGATAAGGATGTTCGCTGGCCTTATTATCATAATCTAAAAAAAAAGTCTTTACACCTTCGTCATTATTAAGAGTTATTTCATTGGTGCTTATACTTTTTATGCTTTTAGCAGTTTGAATATCACTAATAATTAAATTCAAAGAAGTTCTTAAGTTTTGCTGAAGCTCTGATTGATTATTCACCCTATGAAAGGAATACATCCCACTTTCCAAGATTCCCGCTAAAGAAGCTATAACTAAGCTTAAAATAGCAATTACTACAATTACTTCTATTAAGGTAAAACCTTTATTATTCATTAGCGTTCACCTAGTTTGGTCATAAGTTTAACAGATTTATCATCATAATAAACAATAACTTCAATTGTTTTTAAGCTATCACCACTAACCTCTACTTCATACTCATAACCTTGGTTCTCCACTTCCGTAAATTCTGTTCTGGTTACCCTTGGAGATTCACCCTGATTTAGTTTGTACTTGGCCTCTTCCATTTTAATTTGAGCTAAAGTAACTGCTTTTGTTTCTTTTTTGGCTTTTATTGTCGTATTTAGTCCTAAATCAAACATATTCATCATGGTAATTAAGGCTAATGAAATGATGACAACAGCCACCATTAATTCCACAAGAGTCATCCCTTTTTGATTATTCATAACCATCACCTGAGCTTGGCAGTTTGTCAGAAATTCTAATTCTACCTGTTCGATAAATAACTATATACTTAGCTTGATTGCTATTCTTATTGACCAAACGAATTGTTCTATTAGGAGTTTGGCCACTAGAGGAAAAATCGAAATAATGGGAAGTAGAAAAAATAATATTGGCGGGTAATTGAACAGTTTTCAATGTTTGGCCATTTACCTCTAAAATAAAATACGTGTTTTGGGGATTAGATCTACTATCATTCATAATTACCCGAAAATTTTTCTCTTTAGATATAGCCATCTGTTGAGCAAGCCGTAAATCTGAGGCTATTTCTTTTGTAGCACTTTCTAAACGATGCCGATTAATTATATCCGCTGCATTAGGAAAAGCAAGAGAAGTAAGTAAGCCTAAAGTAAATATCACTATTAATAATTCTATTAAGGTAAAGCCCTGCTGTTCTTTTAAAAAATTAGATTTAGATACCACTGCCATATCTTTTCACCTGCAAAGAGAACAATTAAAGTCCCCAATACTAAATAAGGTCCGTAAGGAATAGGCTCTTTTCTTTTCTTTACCCTTAAAGCAATCATTGCCAAACTTATAATCATCCCTACCAAAGAACCTAAAAAAATAGCTAAGGCCGTATCAGGCCAACCCAACCATAAGCCTAAGACTCCTGAGAGCTTTACATCTCCTCCCCCCAGGCCTCCCCGGGAAAGAATTTGGAAAGCTAAAAAAAACAATATTACACCTAAAAAAGTCATAAGGGCATTAAAAATACTAAAAGGCCTAATAAATATATGTAAACCTATTCCTAAAACTAATATAGCTATCACTACACTATTAGGAATCAAGAAATGTTCCAAGTCAATAAAAGTAACAACAATCAGCGCTGCTACAAATAAGGAATAAAACAAAGCACTCACATTAAACCCAAATTTATAAACAACAAAAGTAAACATTAAACCTGTTAACAGCTCAATAAGTGGGTATCTTAGTGAAATTTCAACTTCACAGTTTCTACATTTACCGTGTAAAAATATATAACTTAAAATGGGAACTAAATCCCAGGCTTTCAATTGATACCCGCAAACCGCACAGTGAGAAGGAGGACGAACTATACTCTCCCCTCTGGGTAACCGGTAAATGCAGACATTCAGGAAGCTGCCTATGGTAATGCCAAAAATAAACGCTATTATGTATTCCATAAATTTGCCTCACAAAAAAGAAAGTGTGCCCCCCACCGGGGGGCAAGAAATTATTTTAAGAAGTATTAGGGAAGAGTAATTTTAAGAGTTTTTATATTCTCGTCTTTCCCAACATCAGCTGTAATCAGTACCGATTTTGATTCTGCGGTGTATACAGCAGTTACCGTTTCCGGTTTTACCCGTAAATATTTATCCACCAATGATGTTGTTATAAAATCTGGCTGGTCATCACTTGGAGTGGGATTATCATCCGCAATAAACAATTCCACAGCCGATGCAACTATTCTCAGATTAGCCTCATTTGTGGCTATTTCTGCATCATTCTATTACCTACCACTTGCACTGCCAATGTCGCCAAAATACCCAAAATAACTACAACCACCAACAATTCAACCAAAGTAAAACCCTTTTGGTTCTTCTTCATGTTTCTCCAGAAAAAATTCATCATTTCAATATCACCTCCTTCACTAAGTTAGAATATGTAAATTAAATACAATATTCATCATATTGCCATTTATTTGGGTTGTTTGTTCAACCCCAAATCCAAATCATTCCCCAATACTCCCCATCACATTAAACATGGGCAGAAGTACTCCCAAAACCACTGTGCCAACTACAATCCCCAATAAGACAATCATTATCGGTTCTATTAACTTAGGTAGCCTGTCCGTAGCTTCGGCAACCTCACTATCATAATAATCACTGACCTTAACTAATAATTCATCTAAATTACCTGATTGCTCACCTACGGCTAACATTTGGACAACCATAGGAGGAAACACTTTACCCTCTCGAAAGCTTTCCGCAAGGCCTCGTCCGTCTTTTATGTTCTTCTGACATTT
>JBMNUR010000328.1:0-3585 GCA_050946395.1 Peptococcales bacterium | reverse complement strand
CAAAACGAAACACAGTGCAACACCGTAATAGCCAATGTTTTCAAAAAAGCAAAATAAAAAGCTCTAACCTTTTTCAGGCAAAGCTTTATTCATGACACCTTTTCACTGGTAACTGCGGAATCATGGGATAAGATGCAAGACTTGGCAGATGTTCTCTCCCGATGTTACACTTGATGTATGCATTATCAGTATGCGGGAGGTATTACATGAAACGGATTCTTATCATAGCGGTGCTGGCTCTCATCGTGGTTTTCCCGGTTGCGGCCGCATCGACTTCGTGGGCTGCGGGACTCAACATCGGAACGGGCGCCAGCCTTGCCGGCCAGTTCCAGATGGACAAGTTCAAGCTCAATGTCAACCTTGGATACGGCTTCGTCAACAAGTATGTCGCCGCTGATGTCTTTGCGGACTATCAGGTGTACGAGTTCAACATCAACAAGGCCCGCTTCGGGGTGACCGCGGGTGCCGGAGCGAACCTCGCAATGGTGAACAAAGCGTTCGGCCTGGCGGCGATCGTACCGGTCGGATTGGTCTACCGCCTCGAGAACAGGGATTTTCCCCTTGATTTCTACCTGCGGGTACAGCCCGGCGTTAAAATCCTTCCTGATCTCGGCTTCCACATCGACGCCTATATCGGAGCCGTGTGGCGCTTCCAGTAACGCAAGCGAGGATTCTGCGACTGAGAGGGTATCGGTGCATACCCTCTTTTTAGTGTCATTCATTGTCACTTATCAAAACAAAAGCCCTATTTCATAATCGGTTTATCCCCAAAGTGAGTGTATACTGGGAGCAATGGAGGTTTGCAATGTGTGATACGATCGGCCGAATCATGGATGAACAATCGGTTCTCTTCGGAAAGAACAGCGACCGTCATCCCAAGGAAGTCCAGGTTCTCGAGTTCGTCACCGGAACTCTTGAATCCGACCGGTATCCGGCCTTGGAGAAATATACCCCCCAGTTTGAAACCTTGGAAAAAGCCCACCGGCATTTTGAGCATCCCTACCCTGCCCTCATCAGCCGCCCGTCGTGGATCTGGGGCGCCGAGATGGGCGTCAATGACCGGGGAGTCGTCATCGGAAACGAAGCGGTCTTCACCAAACAACGAAGCCTGAAGGAAGGGTTGCTCGGCATGGATATGCTCCGGCTCGCCCTTCACAATGCTTCCACTGCCGAAGCCGCGGTCGAGTTCATCCTGAATCTGCTTGATTGCTATGGGCAAGGCGGCGACGGAGCCTTCATCGGGAAGCTTTCCTACTCCAACTCCTTCATTATCGGCGACAAGAACCGGCTCTTTATCCTGGAGACCGCGGGAAGTCGATGGGCGGTAAAGCAGATCAAGACCCATGATGCGATCAGCAACGCGTACAGGATCGGAACATCGTATGAGAGAAGTGATGCCGTCAGCAGCGGCAAGCACTTCGCCGAAACGTGGCGGGATGGACTTATGGAGTTCTTCTCAAAGGGCCGGGTTCGCCAGAAGACGACATCCAATCTGTTGGCGAACGCCGAACCGACATGGATGGGGATGCGGGATGTTCTCCTATACAACAGAGGAACGCTTGGAAAAATGGATCGGTCGATGAAGTCGATCGCCATCAACGCCTCCTTCCCCAAGCCAACCCGGACGACCGCTTCGATGGTGGTGGAATATCCTGAAAAGAACATTCTCATCTGGTCGTGCCCCGCCCCCCTTCCCCAATACCATCCCTTCGTTCCGATCATCTTCGGAATCGACGGCATCTGGGAAGAGAAGAACAGCTATGAAGATGCGAAGAAGCGCCAGGATCTCACCAACGCCCTGCTGCGAAGCTCGGCCCAGGAGCGCATCAAGGCCGCAGACGCAGCCCGAACGCTGGACAAGCGGTTCGAAAAGCGGATCCGAACCGCCTTGGGCGATAAGGCGAAACTCAAAAAGGCGGTCGAGCAGTGTACGGCCGATTTCCACAAGCATGAAGAGGATCTCGCCAAGAGGCTTGGAAAGTGAAAACACCAATCTAAGTCTTTTGCATACAAGTATCTTTTTATCGATTCCCTCCACTTCTTTACTCTTTTTCATTCCTGGATTATCCTAAGAGAAATCTTTGTTGCCGTAAAAACAAATGTTTTATACTGTTAACAGATATTAGCTGACAGAAGAACGCTTATTCACTATAATATAATGAAGAATACTGGCCTTTGGGCTGGATAATATAAGAAAGGAGATTTTTACATGAACAAGAAACTGTTTATTCTGGTTCTGGTGGCAATCTTCTCCGCGAGCCTCTTTGCTATGGCCGCAGGAGAAACGGTTGCACCAAAAGTTGAAACGCAGGTAATCCTCGGTTCGTCGACCCAGGTCAACGCCGACTTCTTCAGCGGCTGGACCAACAGCGCGACCAACAGCTACCTCAAGACGCTGATGGGTGGATACGAGACGGTATCCTGGACGAAGGAAGGCCGCTACGCGATCAACCCCACCGCCGTCAAGTCCTGGAAGGCCACTGACAACGCCGACGGATCGAAGACGTACGTGTTCAACATCGCCAACAACCTCGTGTACAACGACGGAACGAAAATCACCGCGAAAGATTATGTCTTCAACATTCTCTATGCGGCTTCTCCCCAGGTTGTTGAAATCGGCGCCCGCTACGGAGTCGGCCCCGAGTACGTCGGCTATGCCGCATACCACGACGGATCTGCAAAAGAGTTCAAAGGAATCCGCCTCCTTGGCGATTACTCCTTCTCGATCCAGATCGCGGCGGAAGAGCTTCCCTACTACTATGACCTATCTCTGGTCTCCGTCGGCCCGCTCCCGCTGCACGTCATCGCCCCCGGAGTCACCGTGACCGACACCCCGAACGGTGCCAAGCTTTCCGACAATTTCACCACCGACCTGCTGCGCGAGACCGTGCTTACGCCGAACACCGGCTACCGCTATCGCCCGCTCGTCACCAGCGGTCCTTACCAGTTCGAGAGCTACGACCCCGCCGACTCCACCGCATCGGTCATTCTCAACCCCAAATTCCTGGGCGCATATGACGGTGCCAAGGGCAATATCTACCGGATCATCATCAAGCTGACCAACACCGCGACGCAGATGGACGAGCTGAAGACCGGCGCGATCGACATGCTGCAGGGAATCAGCGGCGGAGCGCAGATCACCCGCGGTCTCGACCTCCACGATCAGGGAATCGTCAACTTCGCTTCCTATCCCCGCTACGGCTATGGAAAGATCGCCTTCGCCTGTGACTTCGGACCGACCCAGTTCCCGGCAGTCCGCCGAGCGATCGCCTACAGCCTCGACCGAAACGAGTTCGCCCGCCAGTACACAGGTGGATATGGAATCGTCGTCAACGGATACTATGGCGCTTCGATGTGGGAATACCGGGAGAACAAGGATCGCCTGGACAAAGAGCTGAACAGCTATGCATACAACCTCCAGAAGGCTGAGGACGAGCTGGTCAAAGACGGCTGGACCCTGAACAAGGACGGCAAGGCATTCGTCAAGGGCGTCGATCAGATCCGCTACAAGAAAGTTGACGGCGAGCTCATGCCGCTGTCCATCGAGTGGGCGAACACCGCGAACAACCCGGTCTCCGACCTGAT
>JBMNUR010000327.1:0-3589 GCA_050946395.1 Peptococcales bacterium | reverse complement strand
CGGTAATTAAAATAATTAATTACCTCCTACTCGATTTCCTTTATAGTTTTCTATTATTAATGCTTTATTATTTTTAAACGGGTAATAATAAATAAGAGTTGTTATTAGACATTCTTTTCCTTGTTCTTAATAATTAAATATCATATAATATATAAAGGTGTTTTCTGGTTCGGTAAATATTTGAAAGGAGGAATAATAATAAAAGACGAAAAAATTTCGCTAATTCCCCTGGGCGGTCTTGGGGAAGTAGGGAAAAATATGATGGTTGTACGGTATCAAGACGAAATAATTGTTATTGATGCAGGGTTAATGTTTCCGGAGGATGAGTTGTTAGGAATTGATGTGGTCATTCCAGACATTACGTACTTAATCGAAAATAAAGAAATGGTTAAAGGAATAGTCTTAACACACGGGCACGAAGATCATATAGGTGCTTTACCATATGTATTAAAAGAGCTAAATGTACCTGTATTTGGCACTAAACTCACACTTGGACTATTGGAAGGTAAATTAAATGAAGCTAATCTTTCTTCCGGTTATAAACTTAATGTTGTCAAACCATTGGATGTTATCCGATTAGGTTGTTTTGAAATAGAGTTTTTCAGAGTGAGTCATAGTATTCCTGATTCCGTTGGTTTAGGTATTCATACACCGGTAGGGATAATTCTTCATACAGGAGATTTTAAATTTGACCAAACACCTGTTGACGGCAAAGTAGCTGATTTTTGCAGGATCACTGAATTAGGTTCCCAAGGTGTGCTAGTTCTACTATCAGACAGCACTAATGTAGAAAGAGCTGGTTTTACAATGTCGGAAAAGGTTGTAGGGCAAACTTTTGATGATATTTTCCGAGTGGCCAAAGAAAGGATTATTATTGCCACATTTGCATCAAATGTACATCGTATCCAACAAGCAATAGATTCTTCTTATCGGTATGGAAGGAAAGTAGCTATTGCTGGGCGTAGTATGGTAAATGTTGTTAGTATTGCTTCCGATTTAGGTTATTTATCCATTCCTAATGATATGTTAATAGAGCTCGACGAAATTAATAATTATCCTAGAGATGAAGTCACAATTATTACTACCGGTAGCCAGGGTGAACCAATGTCGGCTTTAACTAGGATGGCGATGAGTGATCACCGGAGGGTAGAGATTGAGCCTGGGGATACAGTAATTATTTCGGCTAACCCAATACCGGGAAATGAAAAACTCGTTTCTCGTACTATTGATCAATTATTTAAATTAGGTGCCGAAGTTATTTACGAATCAGTTTCAGGTATCCATGTGTCCGGTCATGCCAGTCGAGAAGAATTAAAATTAATGTTGAATCTAGTAAAACCTAAATTTTTTCTACCTGTCCATGGTGAATATAGGATGTTAATAAAACATGCCCAACTAGCACGTGAGGTTGGTGTGCCTAGTAGTAATATTTTCGTAGCCGAAAATGGAAATATACTGGAATTTTCCCGAGACAAAGGTGCAATAGCCGGAAAAGTGACCTCTGGCCGGGTTTTAGTAGATGGTTTAGGTATCGGCGATGTGGGTAATATTGTTTTAAGAGACCGCAAACAATTATCCCAAGATGGAATTTTAATAGTTGTTGTTACCTTAAATAAAGAATTAAAACAAGTAATTGCAGGACCAGATATTGTTTCGCGAGGATTTGTCTATGTTAGAGAAGCTGAAGAATTGATGGATGAAGCAAAAGAAAAAGTAAAACAAGCTCTAGATAAATGTGCTGAAAAGAATATTACCGAGTGGGCTGCTATAAAGTCGAACATTAGAGACACATTAGGCAAATTCTTATATGAAAAAACCAGAAGACGACCTATGATTTTACCAATAATAATGGAAATCTAGCACAGAGATTAACTCTGTGCATTTTTTTTGTTTATTTTTACATACTATCTTTATAAGTAATTAAGTTAAAGGAGAGAAGAAGTAAATGTATTATAAACCTGGTTTTTTTGCAAATAATGATTATAACATGTTTGATAGAAATGCTCCCGTAAACCCTCCATACATGCAACCTCAACCGACAAGTCCAATAAGACGTAAAGCTAAAACTAATAATAAAAAAGTAGAAACTATTACGGAATTAGGGCAAACATCACTGCCAGTAAATTTTCAAAGCAATATTCATTGCATGAGTATAGTTGGTCAGGTGGAAGGACACATGATCCTGCCACCACAAAATAAAACAACAAAATATGAACACCTAATACCTCAAATTGTTGCAGTCGAGCAAAATCCCGAAATAGAAGGAATGCTAGTTGTTTTAAATACCGTTGGCGGTGATGTGGAAGCGGGGTTAGCAATTGCTGAAACAATTAGAGGTTTGTCAAAACCAACAGTATCCATTGTTATGGGTGGTGGGCATAGTATTGGTACACCTATTGCGGTTTCATCTACTTATTCATTTATAGCACCAACAGCTACTATGACTATTCATCCTATACGTTTAACAGGATTAGTTATCGGTGTACCTGCTACCATGGATTATCTTGAGAGAATGCAAGATCGTGTTGTCCAATTTGTGACCCAAAATTCAAACATTACCGAACAAGATTTTCGCAACCTAATGTTTAAGGTTGGAGAATTATCACAAGATATTGGTACAGTTTTAGTGGGTGAGGATGCAGTAAAATATGGTTTGATCAATGAAGTAGGCACAATTTCACAAGCTATAAACAAACTAAAAACCTTAATCGACGAGAAAAAGTTGCAAGGTGGGATCCATTAAGATGGATGTTTTATATACGACTTATCCACTAGATATGGTTCTTGAGGAAAACAAGGAAAATCAAATTACCCTTAAAAACATTTCCTATCAAGGTATTGAAATGCAAGTAGAGCCTTTAGAATTTAATAAGTTTAGGATTGTTAGACTTTATAGTACTGATCCTCAAGATTATTTAGATGCCAACTTGCAACCGGGATCAATAATTTCAATATAGTCAAATCGTCAATTCGTCAATTTGTTTATTCTTTTCTCATCGTTAAATTTTAAACTCCCCAGTGGTGGGGAGTTTTTTGTCTCAGTTTGTTGGTATGACCAATTTTGGCAGGATTTTCTCTACATTTGTTGAATTTTCTAATAGTAGAGAAAAGGAGTGGAAACATGGCTAAAACAAAGAAGCAGCAAATAAAAGAAGAAATTAAATTTGAATTAATTGGTGTATTGTTAGTTGGAATAGCTATTTACCTATTTTGGATCATTTTTCAAAAGCCTTCCGGTCCCTATCCATTACCAGAAGAAAGTATTGGATGGTTAGGACAGTTTTTACTGAGAGTTTTAAAAGGATTAACAGGCCAGGGAAAAATTTTAGTACCTTTACTTTTGTTAATAAATGGACTTAAAATTATGTATAAAAGGGCTATCCCTAACATTTTCGGTTTTTATGTAGTACAGATTATTTTCCTTTTAACGCTACTAGCGGTTTTACATCTGAGACTTCCTATAGAAGAACAAACTATCATAAATGGTTTAAAATATGGTTTAGGTGGAGGTTTCCTAGGTGGTTCAATATGCTGGTTAACTATGAAAATATTTGGTTTGTTCGGTTCCTATATTCTTTTGATTTCTATT
>JBMNUR010000326.1:0-3592 GCA_050946395.1 Peptococcales bacterium | reverse complement strand
ATATTGGAAATATTGACTTTATAATTCATGCAGCTAGCAATACCCATCCAGTAGCATATGCTACGGACCCAGTAGGAACAATGACGACTAATATTATGGGAACATATAACTTGCTAAATTATGCAGTAGAGCACAAGACAGAGAGATTTCTTTTTACTTCTAGTGTTGAAATTTATGGTGAAAATAGAGGTGACGTGGAAAAATTCCATGAATCCTATTGCGGCTATATAGATTGTAATACGCTTCGCGCTGGCTATCCTGAGAGCAAAAGAGCGGGAGAAGCCCTTTGCCAAGCTTTTATAAAGCAATATGGCTTGGATGTTGTTATTGCTAGACTATCACGCACCTATGGGCCTACTATGCTGGAAACAGATACTAAAGCTATTTCCCAGTTTATTAAAAATGGAGTAGTAAAACAAGATATAGTTCTAAAGAGTGAAGGAACTCAGTTCTACTCCTATTCTTATGTTGCAGATGCTGTTTCAGGTGTGCTCACCATACTTCTCAAAGGCGACTGTGGACAGGCTTACAATATATCTGACCAGGCTTCTGATATAACTTTGAAGGAATTGGCAAAGATTATAGCAGAATTTGTAGGTAAAGATGTAGTTTTTGAATTACCAGATGAGACGGAAAAAGCTGGATATTCTAAAGCAACTAAGGCAGTATTAGATTCAACAAAACTGCAGAAGCTAGGATGGGAATCTAAATACGATATAAAGGATGGAATATCTAGGACTATTGAAATACTGTCGCAAATTAAGTAATGGATTTTAATTCTTGATTGTGCAATAATATAAACAGTGTTTGTACCTGCTTTAAAGGAAGTGTTTGATATGTGCGAAATTTTTGATTTAAGAAATGCTTCAGATGAGCAAATAAAGATGTTACAATCAAAAGCATTGGAAATATTGGTATACTTCAGAGATTTCTGTGAAAAATACAATTTAACCTTTTATTTGTGTGGTGGATGTTGTATTGGTGCAATACGTCATAAAGGATTTATTCCATGGGATGATGATATAGATGTCTTTATGCCACGGGAAGACTATGAAAAATTAGGAGATCTATGGAATAAATACGCTGATACTGATAGGTATTCATTTTGTAGATCTAATAAAGAAACTAATTATCGTCATTTAGGAGCATCTATAAGGGATAATAACACAACTTTTATCAATAAACATAGTAAAAATCTAGATATAAATCATGGAATAGCTCTTGAAATATTACCTCTAGATGGTTGTCCAGATAATAAAATGAAACGGATAAAGCAAATATTTTTTGCTATGTTATTTTCTTTGTTTAACGCACAAAGATTACCTAACAATCAAGGCAAGTTTATCAGGATAATGTCGAAAATAATTTTATCAATAGTCCGTTCTCAAAAATTAAGGTACTGGATATGGAGCTATTCTGAAAAACAGATGACAAAATATAAAATTGAAGATTGTAACTATATAACGGAATTGGTTACGGGATTTCGTTATATGAAAAACAAATATCCTAAGTGTATATTTGAGAAGGCTATATACAAAGAATTTGAGGGCTATAAGATGCCTGTGCCTATAGGATATGATGAATATCTAAAAATGGCTTTTGGGGATTATATGAAATTACCTCCTCTAGAGGAACGAGTACCTAGGCATGATACTGTATATATTAATGTTAAGGAAAGTTATAAAAAGTTTAAAGGTATATACTATGCGGTAAAAGGAAAAAATAGGTGATAGGATGTCTGATGATATAACTGTG
Source organism: Peptococcales bacterium (assembly GCA_050946395.1). Classification (GTDB taxonomy): domain Bacteria; phylum Bacillota; class Peptococcia; order Peptococcales; family BICA1-8; genus JBMNUR01. Next base: position 1,837 of record JBMNUR010000326.1, on the reverse strand, counting down.
GGGAAAATAGATAACAATGTGAAGCTTCGTGATTTACAGCTAAAATGTTTAGAGATTCTTTTATATTTTAAAGATTTTTGTGAAAAGCATAATCTGCGATTCTTTTTATGCGGTGGAGCATGTATTGGTGCAATACGTCATAAAGGCTTTATCCCATGGGATGATGATATTGATGTGTTTATGCCACGGGAAGACTATGAAAAGTTAGGCGATCTATGGAATAAATATGCTGATACTGACAGGTATTCGTTTTGTAGATCTAATAAAGAAACTAATTATCGCCATTTAGGAGCATCTATAAGGGATAATAACACAACTTTTATAAATAAGCATAGTAAAGAGTTAGATATAAATCATGGAATAGCTCTTGAAATATTGCCTCTAGATGGCTGTCCAGATAATAAAATGGAACGGATAAAGCAGATGTTTTTTGCTATGTTATTTTCTTTGTTTAATGCACAAAGACTGCCTAATAATCAGGGCAAGTTCATTAGAGTAATGTCTAAAATAATTCTATCAATAGTTCGTTCTCATAAGCTAAGGTACTGGATATGGAGCTATGCTGAAAAGCAGATGACAAAGTATAAAATTGAAGATTGTGATTATATAACGGAGCTGGTTACAGGATTTCGTTATATGAAAAACAAATATTCCAAGCATATATTTGAAAAGGCTATATACAAGGAATTTGAGGGATATAAGATGCCTGTACCCGTAGGTTATGATGAATATCTAAAGATGGCTTTTGGGGATTACATGAAATTACCGCCTCAAGAGCAACGTGTCCCTAGACATGATACCGTGTATATTAACGTTAAGGAAAGTTATAAGAAATTTAAGGGTATATACTATTGTAAGGATTGACGGATGGAGGGACCAAGAATTATGGAAATGGGAAAGTTAAGTCAAAATAATATTAAATTGCGTGATTTACAGCTTAAATCCCTAGAAATTTTAGTATATTTCAAAGAATTCTGTATGGAACATGGACTAACTTTTTTTTTGTGCGGCGGAGCATGTATTGGGGCAGTAAGACATAAAGGTTTTATTCCTTGGGATGATGATATCGATGTTTTTATGCCACGAGATGATTACAATAGGCTAGGGGAATTATGGAATAAATATGCTGATACAGATAGATACTCTTATTGTATCACTAATAAAGAAATTAACCTTAGACATTGTGTTGCAACTATTCGTGATAATAATACGTGTTTTATAAGGGATTACCAAGCAGATTTGGATATAAATCACGGAATACGCTTGGAAATACTACCATTAGATGGTTGTCCGGAATCAAAAATACAAAGATTAATTCAAATTGGATGGGCGTTCATATTTCACTTATTCAATCGTGAAGCAACTTCTGTTGGTTTTTCAAAGTTTGTAGGTAAGATTTCATCGTTTATTCTTAAGATAATTAGAAAGCGTGAAAGCAGATATAAAATATGGAAATATGCTGAGAAAAGGATGACCAAGTACCCAATCAATGAAAGTACAAAATATATTACTGAGTTATGTTCGCCCTATCGATATATGAAAATCAGATATCCTGCAAAAATTTTTAAGGAGCAATCTTGGTTAATGTTTGAAGGGCATATGATGCCTGTTCCTATTGGATATGATGAATACTTGAGGATGGCCTTTGGAAATTATATGGAATTGCCCCCGATAGAAGAAAGAGTACCTAAGCATAACACAGTTTATATTGATTTGAATAACAGTTATAAAGAGTACAAAGGAATATACTATTGTGTAGAGAAATAGTCATTGCTTTCATTTAGTAGCTTTTCGGAGTGACTTTTGTATTTATATGGTATGTACGGTTTTGTTTTTG
>JBMNUR010000325.1:0-3629 GCA_050946395.1 Peptococcales bacterium | reverse complement strand
TTATTTTATATTTATTTCCTAATTTTAATTATAAGTCTAGTTTTTATAATTTTAATTAAAAGTCTGAATTTTACTTGGTATCCGGTTAGTTTTATAATTTAATTAAAGAAGAAAAATTACCACAAAGATAAGCATCATATATTTTTAGTATATAAATCAATTTGAATTGGATAGTAAAATAGATAAGGAGGGATGATTTAGATGTACGGCTACAGTAGAGACGAAATTCAAAGAATTGCTAATGGAATAAAAGAAGGGAAAAATTATTCGGACGTAGTCGGAGAACTTTATCCTAAATCAGAATCTCAATGCATTTATGAATGTGCCATTGAATATAGACAATCTTTTTCACTTTTTGAAACCATTTACAATGTTCTTGCTAAAAAGGAAAAACAAGCTTTTGAATTCCGCTGTAAAGAATGTTTGACATGTACTGATTGTTAATCTAAACCCAAAAAAAGGAACCTTGTTCACTAGGCCTTATGGCCTTAAGGAATAGGTTCCTTTTATTTTTCAAGCTAAGCCGGAAAACAGCTCTAAACGATGTCCAATGGTAGCCTATGCCAAGGAATTACTATTTTACAACCATAATGGGGCAATTTGCTCCATCCATAAGCTCATTAGTTATATTGCCTTTAAAGAGGTAATCACTTAAAGAACTTTGACCATGATAACCGACAACCATTAAATCACATTTAATTTCATCAGCTACTTTCAAAATTGTCTCTACTGGCTCACCCAACTCTACCCTAATTTTATAAGGGATGTTTTCGTCATTAAATACTTTAGTGGCTTTTGCAAGTATACCCCGCACTTCGTCTAAGGCTAATTTAGTTGAATCAATACCCTTATCCTCAAGCTGATAAGAAACAGAACGATGAAAAGGAGTTACTTCCAAAACATAAAGAATTGTTATTTCCAAATCGTTTTGATCAATGAATAGTCCATTTACGATTGTTTTAGCGATTTTTGCGGAAATTGGTGAACCACTGGTAGGGAAAAGGATTTTTTTAAACACGCCTTTGACCACCTCGCTTTATTTACTTAATTATATCTTCGCTATATCTTTTTTTATTCCTCTTCGAAGGTAGAAATTTCTCTATATTATTAATTCGTTTAGGATATAGTAGGGCCTTAGTGGCAGTTAGTCATCGGACAGAAAATAGGTTATTATATGGTTAGATAAAACATGGGGTGGTGGCTATGGATAAAAGAGTGGTTGCTCAGGTTTTAACTGAAATAGCATTATATTTAGAATTAAAAGGGGAAAATCAATTTAAAGTACGGGCATATCAAAATGCAGCCCGAACTATTGAACTACTTAATGAAGATTTGAGGGAACTAATCACAACCGGTAAAATTAAAGAAGTTAAAGGTATAGGTAAAACTCTGGCTGATAACATTACTGAATTAGTTATTACAGGTAATCTTTCTCTTTTTCAAGAGCTTAAAAAATCCGTTCCCGCCGGCTTATTGGAAGTCATAACTATACCGGGAGTAGGACCCAAAAAAGCCGGAAAACTTTTTGAAACACTAGGGATTTCCAGTGTAGCGGAATTAGAATATGCTTGTCGAGAAAACAGATTAGTTGAATTAAAAGGTTTTGGTTCCAAGTCTCAAGAAAACATTTTAAAAGGTATTGAGCATATCAAAAAGTATCGAGGCCAGTTTATCTATGCTGATGTTTTCTTAGAAGGGGAGAAGTTAGTTGGTGAATTAAAAAAGTGTTCAGATGTTCACCAAGTTAGTATTGCGGGAAGTTTACGCAGGTTTAAAGAAGTGGTTAAAGATATTGATATCGTAGCTTCATCTACTAAACCCTCTAAAGTCATGGACTATTTTTCGGGGCTTTCCCGAGTTGCTGAAGTGATTGTTCAAGGGGAAACCAAAATGTCAGTAACCTTACATACGGGTATCAATGTGGATTTAAGGGTTGTCAGTCCTGAACAGTTTTTCTCAGCGTTGCATCATTTCACCGGTAGTAAAGAGCATAACACCGCTCTTAGGCATCGAGCTAAAAATATGGGCATTAAAATAAATGAGTATGGTTTGTTTCAAGACGAAGAGAAAATAGAGATAAATAGTGAAAAAGAGTTTTTTGAAGTTTTGGGACTTTCCTATATTCCCCCCGAACTTAGAGAAAATATGGGAGAAATAGAAATTGCCGAAAAAAAATGGTTGCCTGATTTAGTAGAGTATGGTGATATTCAAGGGGTATTTCATATTCATACTAATTTTAGTGATGGCAAGGATACCTTAGAAACATTAGTGCAGGAAGCAAAAAAAGCCGGATTTAAGTATTTGGGTATTTCTGACCATAGCCAGACTGCTATTTATGCTGGTGGTTTAAGTGTTGAAAAAATATTGGAGCAGAGACAGGAAATAAAAATGTTGAATATGGCTCATCCGGACTTTTACGTTTTCCACGGAATAGAGTCTGATATCCATGCTAATGGAAGCCTTGATTATCCTGATGATGTACTAAAAGAATTTGATTTTGTCATTGCTTCTATTCATTCCGGTTTTTCCATTACCGGAGAAAAGGCAACCCAACGCTTAATTAAAGCCATGGAAAACCCCTATGTGACAATATTGGGACATCCTACCGGTCGTATTCTTTTAGGTCGTGAGGGCTACAACCCTGATATAAAGAAGATTATTGAGGCAGCTAAGGAAAATAAGGTAATAATTGAGTTGAATGCCAGTCCCTATCGACTGGATATGGACTGGCGTTATTTAAAATATGCCAAAGAAAAAGGTGTTTTAATTAGCATAAATCCTGATGCTCATCGTAAGGAGGAACTTTATGATACTATATTTGGTATAAAAATGGCTAGAAAAGGCTGGCTGGAAGCAAAAGATGTATTTAATGCCTTACCGGTTGAAAAAGTGAAGGAGTATTTGAGTCGTAAAGTGAGTAAGTGAGCGAGTGTTGTGCGTGGCAATCTCTTGGGTTAGAGATTGCCACGCTACGTTCGCAATTATCGTTTGCATTACCACCATCACAATAAAGGAAAGAATTAACGAATTGACGCTAATATACCTTGTAATTCCGGGTCAGTTTTCAGAAAACGCAAAAGCACGGAAAGGGCCTGGGCCCGGGTAGCTTTTTCCTCGGGTTTAAAGTATAGATTATCCATACCTCCCATGATACCTGCTTGGACCGTATTTGCTATAGGGGTAGCTAAGAAATGCTCGGGTGGTACATCAAGAAATTGATAATAACTATCAGCTCTCACTTGGATTAAATTGTTCATGATCTGAGCAATTTCCCCTCGGGTAATAGGATCATTAGGTCGAAAAACTCGTGTACTATCTATAGGCACTACCCCCAGGTTGGCAAGGATCGCAATGCTTTCTTTAGCCCAATGGTTTTGAGTATCGGTAAAACTAACGGAGCGATTAGGGGTTTTTAAATAAAGTGCTCTTTCTAAAAGTGAGGCAAATTCTCCTCTGCTAATAGGATTATCAGGACGCATTGTGCCATCTTGGTATCCTCCCATCCAGCTTAATTTTCGAGCCATCTCCAATTCTTTTCGGGCCCAGTGATTTATGATATCGCTAGGGAGTGGTAAGAGAATATTTTGTGATAATTTTTCTCGTACTCTGAGTTTAATATCTGCCAGGGG
>JBMNUR010000324.1:0-3643 GCA_050946395.1 Peptococcales bacterium | reverse complement strand
TTCTCAATTTAATACCCTCCTGTCTCTAGTCAATGGAATAAATTTACTTAACGCTCCTTGATATAATTTTCTATTTATCTATCCTTAGTTGGCCTCCACTAGAAACATTTTCAGGTTTAATGTCGGTAAAATATATTTTAACCTTATTTTCCTGAGTACAAGCTATCCTTGCAATCTCCCTTGTAATAACTTTTGCTATCTCTCTTTTTTGTTCTATACTTCTACCCTCAGCCATTGTTATCTGGATATGTGGCACTTTTAAACACCTCCTTATATCCGAATTCTATAATTTATATTTATTAAAAGCTATTCGTGTAAGAAATTCAAACCCTTTACCTTACGAATACTTTGCGACAAGTTTTTGGTCAAACTTAGTTCGATTTTCCCTTTTGGTCTTAGTATCACTGGCTATCTTTTTTTTACTTTATCTTTCAACTTGCAAGCCTTTTGTATTAAGCTGTCCTCCCTTTCCCGAATAAACTGCAATGTTTTTTATCCACTCTGAACCACCTAGTTTCGGGAAATCTTGTCGGTAATGAGTTCCTCTACTTTCACGGCGTTCAATAGCTGAAAGTGCAATTGCTTTGCCAAGGAGAAGCATGTTTCTTAATTCAAAATAATGTCTTAATTCTTTAGATGCTTCTTTTAGATTTTCTCCCAAAAGAGTGATTCTGCTAAACTCTTCTTTTTCAAGTCCATCTAATAAGGAAATTGCCTTTTCAAGTTTATCTCCACTACGGACAATTCCAACATTTTCCGACATAATATTTTGAACTTTAATAACTAATTCACTCGGAGATGGACCATTAGTAGTATTTGAAATTAACTTTGTAAATGAATTGATATAATTGTTTACTTCTTCCTCATCCAATTCTAAAGTATTACTTACTTTAGAGTATTCTGCAGCTGCCACACCTGCTAAATCGCCAAATACTAAGGGATCGGTAACTGCATTTCCTCCTAATCTATTTGCTCCATGAACTCCCCCTGCTACTTCTCCTGCTGCAAATAAGCCTGGGATTTCGGTTGCTCCATTTTCGTCAATTACAATGCCACCGAGAAATGTATGTGCTCCTGGAGCTAATTCCATTGGCTGATATGTTAAATTAACACCATTGTTTGCTAATACTCTGAAAATAGTAGGACCAATTTTAGATAATTTCTCGGCAGGAATACTAGAAGTATCTAAATAAACTCCTCCGTTTTTAGTTCCACGTCCTTCATGTATTTCAATTCCAGCAGCCCTATTAATCATTGCTCTGCTGCTTTTCTCCAAAGTTTCTGGCTGATATTTTTTCATATATCTTTCGCCTAAACCATTATAAAACCTGGCACCATCTGCTACCCAAGCACTGGAATTCGGGGCATACCCATTTATGGCGGAAGGTGAGCAAACTAATAACTGAAAATCAATCATTTCCATATCTATTAATGAAACTCCCTGGCGCAAAGCTATGGAATACCCATCTCCCACAATTCCCCTTGGATTATCGCTAACTGAATATAAATGACCAGCCCCGCCTGTCGCCAATACGACAGATTTCGCCCTGACAGCAAGCCAACAATAGTTTTTTTCATCAAATCCAATCGCGCCACAAAGATGTCCATCTTTAGATAATAGGTCGATGACTGTTATACCTGATAACACGTTAATATCCCTTTTCAGAACTTGTTCCTTCAAATTCTGCATCATTACTTTTCCGGTACTGTCATAGTGGTGAATGTGGCGTGGATAAGTACAACCAACTCTATGGCGTTGATTAAATTTTTCACCATCTTTAATAAATGGAGTCCCCCATTTATCTAAATCCTTAACAATTCTAATTATTTCATCAGCCATTTTTCTCACAAGCTTAGGATTATTTAACCCTAAACCTGCTTTTATAGTGTCTTGATAATGTATATCTGGACTATCACTGGAATTAGAATGTCCAAATGCTGCCTGAAATCCACTTCTAGCCATAGATGAACATCCGGAAGGAAATCCTGACTTTGTAATAAGTATTACCTCAGCACCATGTTCTTGTGCTCTTATTGCTGCCATTGCCGCAGCAGAACCACCCCCAACGATGAGTACATCTGTAGAAATTTTATTGATTTTATTCATTATAACCTCCCCACAAAATCAAATAAGGTTTTCCATTTTTTAAACCATTTACTATCTTCATATTTGATAATTACTCAACTTTCGCAGGCTGAAATAGGCAGATATGCCTTAATATAATTCGGTAAACCCGCGATCCATTGTTGTAGTTGACTTTTGATTAATTTTTGCAAGTTTTTGCTACTCTTTTTTAGGGTATCTTCAATAAGCTCAATTAATTGTTGGAGCGCAACAGCCCAATCGAGGTCATTGATTTCATCACAAAGTTCATAAAATATGCCACCCAGTGTCCGTTCGTCTGTGCTACATCTACTTTGCCATGAAAGAACAATATATCTTGCAAAGACAATGGTTGTATGACTAATTAAGGCATCATAGGAACGGCTTTGAAATTCCTTTTGAAGCTTTAACAAAGATTTAGTAGCTTTAAAAAATACCTCAATATCCCACCGCATGCCATAAATACGAATAATCTCTTGATTACTTAGAGTAAGATCTGTGCTTAAAATAGCTAACCAATCACTTTTTTTTGCGGTTACGGACAAAGACAACTTTAAACTGAACACCATTGACTTATGATGTATAAATAGAGCGGAGAATATCTTTCTTACCTGCCGTTAGCTTCGCTAAACGGTAAAGCTGCTCTAAGCTTACCTTTTCACCATTAACTAAGTAGCGTTGTTTTAAGTTCTTTACCATACCTATAATATCAAGCCCCTGATCCTTGATAGCTTTGATAAGCGGCTTTTGAGTAAACTAGGTATCCATTAATACATAAGAGGCGTCAATTCCAGCATCCATAGCACGTTTAATCATATTAGGAATTTGTTCTGGTGCTGTTTGTAGTGCTTCCACCCGCCGCTTATAACCTGAACTACGCTTATCAATTTTGGATGATATTCCATTAATCCGGCTTTTCGTTGAGCTTAAGTCTATGGCGATAAAGGTAGCACCATCCGACCAACCAAGAGTAAGCATACGAAATCCCCTATAAAACCGCATCTTTTGAGAGGCATGATTAAAGCAACGGGCTAGTAACTCTACAGACTTGCTGCGATTTCTTTCATAGGACGAATCATCTAAAATTAAAACTTTTGGGCGGTCATGACTTGTAAGCTTTGTAACTTTTTCAACTGTGTGTAAGCCAAGGAAAAGCAAAAACTCCCGCCATGCAAAGGTAGATTGATTTAAGAAACGATAGACCGCATCTTTAGCTGGAAAATCTGCAGCTTTCTTGCTTTCAAGAACTCTGAACCAATTCTTGTTTTCAAAGATTAAACAAAAAATTAATTAAAAAAGGTAAGAACAAGTAAAGCCGGAAGACTTGGTAATACCAGCTTTTCTTAAATGTTCTAGCATCTTAAGTTCCTTGAATATTGATTTTAATTCATTTGGTAGTTGCTTGTTTGGGCTATTATCCTTTATCATATAGGGGACACCTCTTCTGTATGGTATTTGTGGATATTTGACAAATCAACTATACCAAACGTTGAGGTGTTTTTCATACCTATTTTAAAAATCAAGCACCATAATTTGAGG
>JBMNUR010000323.1:0-3645 GCA_050946395.1 Peptococcales bacterium | reverse complement strand
GCTTTATAAGGCCGAACAGTGGTCATAGCGTCAAAGCTATCGGCTAAATTTACTATTCTTGATATCAAAGGAATTTCTTTACCTTTTAGACCTAATGGGTAACCTTCTCCATCCCACCGTTCATGGTGGTAAAGAATGTTTTGAGATAGATTCTCGTATATTTTATAATCTTTAACTATCTCGGCACCAAAAAAAACATGTTTCTTGACCTCTATATACTCCTGTTGGGTTAGATGGTCATTTTTTAAAAGTATATCAGTAGGTATTTCTGATTTGCCAATATCATGTAACAATGCTGTTAGGTATAGTTCTTGTAATTCTTTTTCACTCAACTTAAGTTCACGACCAATCAAATAAGCATATCTACTCACATGAACAGAATGGATATATGTATAATGATCTTTCGTATCTAAAAGATTTTTAATAATAAAGAGACCTCTCAAGTAATCAAGATTTTCCTTATAATTTTTAATTCCGTTAGACCAGATTTGATGAGTCAAATTTTTTACATCATAATGCATAATTTTCACCACTATCATTATTTATCAAAAAGATTACACATTTCAATGTCCGCAATGTTATACTATTCTACTTAGTAAAAACAAGGCTTGTTATCTCTATATAAATAGTTAGATAAATCCTTTTAACTAATTTTTTTAGTTAAAATTAATGTATTATTTTTGAACTCTATACTATCTGTAAAACATTTAAGTAAGAAAAGTCCTCTTCCATGGTCATTTAGAATGTTTTCTTCCGAAATTTCATCTGGAATTATAAATTCCCCAGAAGCCGCTCCGGCATCTTTTATTTCAAACTTAATTAGATTTCCCTTAAGTGTGAAACATAAATAAATCGGTTTAGATTTATCCTTTTTGTTTCCATGAATAAATGCATTAGAAAGAGCTTCCGAAAGTATGAGCTTTAGATCAAAGTCATCTAAGGAATTTTTTAAAAGGTTTGATATTTCCGCAGATATTTGATTTAAATTATCTATTCCATATAAAATAAACCTTTTTTCTTTATTCACATAAACGCACCTTTCCAAAAAAACTATTAGCTCATACCACTTCAATTAAAGATCTATATCTTGAACCGGCCCATTAACCTTGTTAATTCTTCGGACATTTTAGCTAATCTATCAGAAGCCTCACTTATTTCCACCATTGATTTAGAAGTTTCATCTGTGCCCTTAGCAATTTGGCTTGTTTCTTCAGCACTTTGTCCAATTGTTGTGGCTACTTCATTAATAGAATTTGTCACTTCATTAACTGCATTTAATACCTCATCACCCATCTGATAAGCCTGATGGGTTAAATTATAAAAGGTATTGGCATCCTTTTTATATTCTTCTGCAGTTTCTAAAAACTTTTTATAATCGCTATCTACGTCAGTAGACATAAAACTTAATATTTCATTAGTGTCTTCAATTAAAGATTTGATGTTGTTTTGGACCTGTATAGTTAAGTTTTGAATATTTGCCACAGTCTCCGTTGCATCCGTAGCTAGTTTACGAACTTCTTCTGCTACAACGGCGAAGCCTCTACCCTGATCACCTGCCCGAGCCGCTTCAATAGCAGCATTTAGGGCTAAAAGATTGGTTTGGGTAGCAATCCCCGCAATTTGATTGGCCATATCGGAAATCTCATCTACAACTTTAGCTTTTTCAATACTTTCTTTTAATTTTTTATCTAGTTCCAAATAAATGTCTAAAGCCCTCTCCTGGCTATTTACCACTTCTCTCTGCACTTTAGTGGCTTTTTCTTCTATTTCTTTAGCGATTCTATTACCATTTTTCATATTTTCAACAAGTTGCCCAGAGGAAGCATTCATTTGTTGACTAGATGCTGAAATTTCTTCCGCAGCTGCAGATACTTCTTCTATACCGGCAGATATTTCTTCTGTTGAAGCCGATACTTCTTCCATATTTGCTGAGGAGTTTTGAGCAATTGCTGACATTTCCTCACTAGATGCTGCCAATTCTTGAGCAGATGCATTAATCTCGCCAATCATTTCACGGAAGTTCTGACTCATTGTGTTAAAAGCTTTACTTAGTTCACCAATCTCATCATTGCTTTTTAAATATTTTTCCGGAACATCTTGTGTGAAATCGCCGGAAGCCAAATTAATGGCATGTGCTGTTACTAATTTGATAGGCTTTGCGATTATTCTTCCAATAAACATAGCAAATCCAATACCTAATACGATAAAAATAATAGAACCGATAAGCATAACATTTCTAAGGAAACCTAAAGGCTCCAAAAGTTCGGCTTCCGTAGCTACAACCCCTAAAGTCCAACCCGTACTAGGGAAAACTTCAAGGCCCATATATATATTAGAGCCAGCGAGTTCATATTTAGCTACACCCGAGTTCCCCAGTCCTATACCTTCGACTGCTAATGCCCAATCTTTCAGTTCTCCATCATTTTCAATTTCTGTTACAACATTTCTTTGCTCCATAATATATTCCCGGTTGGGATGAGAAAATAATGTCCCATTAGCCCCGAAGATATATGCATAGCCCTTTTCACCATAACCCAATTGATCGGTAATATCGTTTAGAGCATCCCCGGGACGGCGAGCAACCAAAACCCCTCCTATTTTCCCTTCTAAATTGTAAATAGGTGTAGCATACATTAATACTGTAGAATTTGTTACCCTACTTACAATTACATCTGAAACATTGCTTTCTCCCTTAAAGGCTTTTATAACATAATCTCTATCTCCCAAATCAGTTTCCGCCCCATCAACATACCTTGCCACTCCGTCAGGTGTTACAACGCCGATCCCCAAATAACCATGCTTTTTTAGTCTTTCTAATTCTCTTTCCAAAAGAGGCAATTGTTCCTCCCAAACCATACTTCTTACCTCATGCATATTTGCAATTGTTTCAACAATATTAATGTTGCCCTTAATGGCAGCTTCCACATTGTTTACACCTTCTTTTGCTAATAAAAGCAATGATTTTTCCGCCTCATTAATTGTTGAATTAGTACTGAATTTATACGCTGTTAAACCAAGTCCTAGGCAAACAACTAAAACAAGCATTCCTACATATAATGCAATTTTTCTGGATAAATTAAATATCATTAATAGAGACCTCCAAATAAGTGCTTTTTTTGACAAATTACAACTATATTTTACATCTTTTTGTTTAATATAATTATAGACATTCGTCTATAAATCAATAGACAGTTGTCCAATTTTGCTGTATATACAAAAAGTTCAGGACTTTTAGCCTGAACTTTTTGTAAGTAAATATATTCCTAGTAGTTAATATGGAATTTTTATCTTACAGGTTAATCCTCCCTGGGAATTGTTATTTATCTCAATTTCACCATTATGCAAACTTATTACCCAATGAACCATTGTTAATCCTAATCCCATGCCTTCATTTATTTCTTTAGTTGTAAAAAAAGGATCATAGACTCTATCCAGCAATTTATTATCTATCCCAATAGCGTTATCCCTTACCTCTATATAAATATTGTGATTTTTTGAATAGGTATTAATTACTATTTGTTTTTCTTTTGTTTCACTTTGGGAAAAAGCTTGGATAGAATTTTTTAATAAATTAATTATGGCTGACTCCAATCCAGCCGGATTCCCCTTTAAGTAAGGAATTTCTCCTAATGACCTTTGTAAGAA
>JBMNUR010000322.1:0-3645 GCA_050946395.1 Peptococcales bacterium | reverse complement strand
AATCATCGTTGCCATTTCCTCCCGGGTAATGTTGGCATTAGGTGCAAAGATTGTGTCACTTATTCCTTTAACTATACCGGACTTAAAGGCGGCAGCCACTTCACCGTAATACCACTGGGACTTGCTCACGTCGTTAAAGGGTAAATCATATTCCGTATCAGCCACAAGACCTATAGCCCTTACCAGCAATGCCGCAAATTGAGCCCTTGTAATTAAATCATTAGGAGCAAACATAGTGGCACTGATTCCTTTAATTACACCTTTACCCACCATGAATTCAATATCATCTTTTGCCCAGTGATCCTTAATATCTTCAAAGGTTCCTTTAAAAGCAATTATTCCATACTTACTAAAATGGGTAGTTGTAAATTCTATTTTCTTTTCATCTTTATGTACTGTTCCATTCATCGCTACCCAAGTTCCCGTTGTATCGTCAAACCAGTACACATCTAATAATTCTTCTAATACACTGGTAAGGTCTAATCCGCTATATGATAAGCTAACGGTAACTTCTTTTTGAAGTTTAGTAGAAATGTTAATCTCAAATACTTTACCTAAAAGGAATCTGTTAGCATCGAGCTTATTAACCGCATCCTTTGATGCTGATTCTGATAGTTCTCTAACCTCAAAAGTAATTTTCTCAGAAGAATCGCTGACCGCAAATGTTTCGGCCGGAATCCTTAAAGTTACCTTATCGGTAATAATAACTAGGTCTTTGCCTGCCTTAGAAATTTTGTTATAAATCTTAGCATCAATACTTATTGTCGTGGTTCCTTTTGGTGCGGTAAAGGTAATTTCTTTATATCCAGCATTTAACTGCTTAGTTACTTCACTGTCACTGATGGTAACTGAACGTTCAGTACCACCGCCGCCACCTGAGCCACCGGGACTTCCAGAAGATAATGTGGTGACGCTGATTTGGTCAAAGTCTGACTCGAAATTGTTTACAATAGCTCGTACTTTAAAGGTATAACTGGTACTTGCTCTTAAGCCGGTAACTGTATAGGATTTTTCCTCGGTTGTATCTATCAAAATATCTCCCTGGTAAATCTCATATTCCGCTTCATTCAGTTGATCCGTCCATTCCAAAGCAACTGAATTGGCAGTTGGTTCAGCCTTAGAGATTCTTGGTATCTCCACTGCCTCTGTAACGGCTACTGGATTTAAACCGGTTTCAAACATCACACCGTCCTCAGTGACAGTTGCTGCTCTGAATTCCCATCTTCCGGTACCCTCATCATAGTGAAAAGCTCCCACGTTATCATTTTCTGTTAAACCCTGGGGAAGAGGCAATACCAACACTACCGTCTGGCCTTCCAAACCATCAACGGATATTTCAATAGCGAGAACACTATCACCTAATCCTGCTATTGTATCTAATACATCTTGAGAAGGTTTGGCAATTGTTAGTTTAGGCGCTGTCTGCCCTTCTGATAGCGTTATAGGCGGCAAGGTAATCTGCAAGGTTTTTTCTTTCGGAATACCAAGCGCTTCACTCAACTCCTGTGAAACTTCAATTTTTGCCAGTACAGGCTCGGTTTTTCCATCAGCTCCTACAGTAACGTTAGGGATTTCTACTTCTGCGGTCCCCTCACCAATCACGATATCATCGGGAGTAATTGTAACCACTTTATTGACAAATTTGTAAATAAATGTAGCCACCGGACTGCTGACCCCATTTTTTACAGCAATGGCCTTAATTACAATATCTCCATCAATCTCTATAGGTCCTGTGTATTTGTAACTACCGGTCGTAGGCGTACTACCATCTAGCGTATAATATATCTCTGCTCCAAGTGTCAGAGAGGCTAATGTCACATTATTAATAGTGCCTTTTTCATATGTACCAGGTTTAGGATCTGCTATTGGTGGTATCACCTCGGCCGTTATTCCTAAAATATCACGGATCAAAGCTTTGTCTTTATCATTTATTATGTTCCTGTCATTAATTGCCTTATCATATGCCGCCCAGTTAATACCATATAGCTGGAGCTTTGCCTTAACGTCTCCCGGTAACTTATCTATTACCGATTCGATATATTCTTTATCCTCATTAGTAAGATCAAAAGGATCAATCGGGTCAACCGCCATTGGTACAACTACCAGTTCAAAGGCCATTATTGCCAAATCAAATACGTCTCTTTTTGTTAATTTGTCTTTCACTGCACCAACTGCATCAGGAAAATTATTTGTAAATGCATCATTTATCCCGTTATAGCATTCTAATAGGTAATCATAATCAATTTCTGAAAAATCATTTCTCACAATATGTCCTAAATTATCCACAAATCTTTGAAAATTTTCACGGGATGCAAAAATACCGTTATCCTCAAATACATCTTCTAAAAAACTTTCTACCGTTTGGGAATTAACACCATATTCCTTCAGCTTTTCTTTTGCTTTTGTAGGAATAAAACTTTCCTTTGGAGTATTTATCAACACATACATTTTATTTAATAAAAACTGAAGATGCTCATATTCAATACTATCCAAACGTTCCTCCAATGTTATCAGAACTTCATCAATGTCCAAATCAGGATTATTTTCCTTTAAATCTTTTATAGACTCTTTAACCTTGTTTAAAGCATAGATTAAATCATCCACATCAGGCTCATATGCAAAAACATTTACCGGAAACATGCCAAACATCATAAACACTATTAGTACTACTGAAACTAAACGCGCATTTTTGTTAATAATCAATTTTCTCATGTTTCTCCTCCTATCCCTGTTTTTTTAACAATATTTATAAATACACAATTACAAATACACTAAAATATATCTATCAACTCCTTTTGTGAATTGAAAATTAGAATATAATTTGACAAAATTATTACTTCATAATTAAATTTAGACTGCTGGAATTTTTTTCTTAGCCTATTAGCTTCTATATATTATATAATTTTCCTGCAAAAAACCTTTTTTAATTTGTAATTTTGATAAAACGATGCAAAATCACCACTGCTTCCGCTTTGCTGGTAAAAGACTTTGGCACAAAATTGTCATTTTCCCTGCCCCCCATCAAGCCTGAGGTTACTGCCGCCGCAACACCGTCCTTTGCCCAGTCAGCAATTTGTTTACTATCCGTATATTTAATTAACGAATCATTATTAATTTCAACAGGAACTTTTTTGTATTTTAAAGCTCTGTCTAGCATTACAGCCATTTCCTGACGAGTAATTTTCATATCCGGGTTAAACTTCCCCTCACCTACCCCGACAATAATACCGGAATCAGCAGCTATTAACACCTCTTTATAATATGGCTTATCAGGGGCAACATCTTTAAAACTTTTACTGTTTTGATTATTACCCTGGATTCCTAAGGTTCTTACCAAAAACCCGGCAAATTCCGCTCGGGTTATTTCTCGATTGGGATAAAACCTTTTCTCGTCGGTCACCTCAACTACATTTTTCTGCATCATATATAGGATGTCGCTTTCTGCCCAATGACCTTTAATATCGGTAAAACCTTCTCCCTTTTGTCCGGAGGAATTTTTACCGGAAAGAATAATATACAATCCGGGGACATTTGTTTGACAACTGAACACCCTGTTCTCCCGATCCACAGATCCTCCTAGGTAATCCCATTTCCCCGTCTTTTCGTTTAACACATACATACCTAAATTGCTGATATTTCCATAGG
>JBMNUR010000321.1:0-3648 GCA_050946395.1 Peptococcales bacterium | reverse complement strand
ATTATACCAGAGGGGACTCCACCGTATCAACAGGCTTTCGCGGCATAAACGCTTATTTTTTTCAAGGTGCAAAAAATATCGTTTTAAAGAATTTCAAATTAATTAACTACCGAGGCATTTTACACACTATTTTGGACTTGACTTCCGAATATGGCCTTGCTAAGTAGTTTCACAAAGAATTTACTATTATAGCTAATTTATTTCTACCTCAAACTCATATTCCTTAAAATCTTCTTCCCAATTATCACTATATCCGTCTATATACAGGGTGAAACTTTCAGAATGATCAATGGCCGGAAAGCAAATGATTCCACTGGTAGAGGCCCCAGGTCTTAGATCAGATTGTATTTCTGGGTAATCCGCTTCCCAATTAGACTCTGCTTCAAATTGATTCTTCCCTTGTAATAATTTTGCATTAAAAGAATATGCAGAGAAATTGGAACCCCCATTGTTATTAATTGTTATATAGACCCTGGTTTCAGGTTCTGACAATTCAATTTTATCTATGATAACCTCATATCCATATTGGTCTTGTTTTTCCCCTATTATTAGCTCCTTTTCTGTGGGGGCCATAACCTCTATATAAGATAAAACTTCTAATTCATTTGCTAGGATTTTTGGAGTCGTAATTGTCCCACCAAAAGCATTTGTTCCTTTAAATTCACCCTCTATAACCCCATCGACACGTATATAATCCCCATCTTCAATATCTATATTTCCTTTATACATAATTAGAGTGTTGTTTTCTGAGTTTGTTGGCTTTTGGAACATCTGGACAGCAACTTCATCGCCGTTTCTTTCAGGCTCTACAAATACTTTCCCTGTAATAATAACGTGCTTTCCCTTGTATTTGCGGGGATCAGAATATATATACTGTATCTCCTCTTCATCTAAATAGACCTTTTCCCCATTATCTTCCTTTTGGCTTACAGCCTGGCTTTCAACTTGGTCACCTTCGTCATTAGATCCTTTTGTATCAGTAGATTCACCGCTCGCTACTGCTATCAGAACAAATAGCAAAACGAACAAGACTGATAAAATTCTTTTTTTCCTTAACATATCTCATCCTCCTATTTATATTATAATATTTAAATATTTCTTGGTAGCAAAATAGTTAATATAAACTACAGTTCCAATCCCCATCCCTATACCGAGGATTATAAAAATCAGATCTAAGAAATCAAAGGTACCTGGCACTATATTGAACAGCTGTCCGACTTCATAACCTATGCTTATAATGATTGTGAGCAATATCCAAAGTATATTTTCTTTTCTTTTCTTCGATCCCCAGATGGTGGTCATAATTAACACAAATGAATATGCCCAAATAGCATCAGGAAGATTATATATGATCCATGCGGGAATTCTAAATCTGCCTATTTCCTTCCTAAGTCTACCGATTATTGGTGCTTTCGATATCAAATAGCTCACTATTGGTATTTCGACTGGCCTTAATAGTAAATAAATTAAAAACCCTAAAATAACACTGATAAAACTAATACCTAGAACTATCTTAAATGGCTTCATTTTATTTTTGTAGATCATATTGAATTTTCCTTAATAGCTTGTCGGCTTATTGTTGGATAATACGCAGATATTTCCAAAAACAATATTTTTAACTCTTAGGTCTATGTGCAAATTTGCTTTATTTATGTATTTATTAAAACTGAATAATTCTTGAATAAGTTTATCTATATATAATAATATCATTCTAAATATACTTTTTCAACAAAATATACCATATTAGGGAATTTCCCATAATAGCTTTTTGAATTATGTCACTAAATCATACAAGAGACAAAGCCCTAGGGTCTCCCAAGGGCTTAATCTGGGCTAATGTCTAACCCATTATTTCGCCTACCTATTCCACGATCTTCTTGATTTCATCCAACTTGCTTTTAGCCTCTACAAACTTTTCTTTATAATCTATTTCCCCCGACGAGGCAAGAATTTCAGCCATTCTTCGTTTCAGCATCTCTTCAACCTTCCCCTGAGTTTTAGGACCTGCCCTACCGTCCACCCCCAGGCCATTGCTCTTTTGAAACAATTTAACCGCCTCCTCCGTGGCTGGGCCGAAGCTACTATCTGCCCCGTAATCACCCATAGGCTTTCCATATCCCAATATTATTAGATCCTGTTGCAATCTTTTTACCTCTGATCCTTTATCGCCCCTTTTTAAGGTTGCCATTGTTTTACTCCCCATTTCTCTATTTTTGTTATCTTCTTTGCTTGCTCCTGTACCGGCATTCAACGCCTTTGCCTCTCTAATCATTTCCGCTTTTATAAGGCTTGTCCCTGGGCAGGTTTTTGTGACCCCGGGGCCTTCATTGTGAAATTTGACCCCATCATAACTGAATTTGTCTCCATAATACTTTATAAGAGCCAATATGCTGGCTTTCTGTTTCCCCATCAATGTATCATACCCGGAGGAATTAGAAGCGCCTGTACCAGGCTTATCGAAATTGCCTACCATCTCCACCGCCAGAGCCCCGGTATTCCAGCCCTTAATACTGGCCGGCGTTTGGTCCAAGGGTCTTCCCGTTACCCAAAGGCCATCAGGCATTAAAGCCAAATGATGACCGATATCCTTTCAGCCTCTTGTGTTTATGTGATAGTTTCTCATGCCTTGTTGAAGGCTAAGATGGTTTTTGCCATTAAAATCTTTGTGTGTCGGTTTCCAAGTATGATGTATATGGAGTTGCCTAAATTTATACTTTTCAAGTTCCTTTAAAAGTTCTTCAGTTTTCAATATTCTGTCTGCCATTTTTTGACCCCCTTTTATAATTTGCCCTTTATGATTTACACTCCCTGGGAATTTTGCAGGATTCTAAGATGCCTTTGTTTCAGCCTGTGTTTACCGGAATTTATGATCTTAAAGAGTTGTTCTAAATCTCCCTCGTCATAAAGCATCAGCATGGCCAAGGTAGGACCAATCTGCTTATTAACCCACTCCCTGATTTCTTCAATGGTCTTGTCCTCCGGTTTCTTGGTAAGGGTGAGCTTGTCCATGCTATCCACTAAATCAGTCCACCATATTTCTGTTTCCCATCTGCTTTTGTTTTTATCGTTGCCGGGCTTTACAAATCTAATATACTGATTCAAGATTCCGCTGATAATTCTGCCAACCCCTGTTTCAAAAAGTAAAATATTTTGTAGCACTTCTGCTCTGTCATCCTTTATTTCAAGCTCCATCCTGTACCATTTTTGCCCGGGGTCCTGGTTCTGCTCCATAGCCTTGTTATAGACTCTTAAATACATCTTTGACGAGCGGGAGCCGATTGAAAGAGTATGACCGATGATTCTCCCATCCTTTAACTCCCTTTTAATTATCTCCATGGAGGTTTTCCATTTTGATATGACATGACCCGCATTAGCTGATTTGATCATTTCGTTAAATCTTATAAAGTCCCCGGTCCTGTCATCCACTGCCAGATCTATCCTAGTGCATACCCCGTCATTTACCATAACCCTGTCCATCAGTTCCAGGAGCTTGCCGGCAGCTTCATATTCCCTGCAGCCTTTATGTCAAGGGGACGTTTCGTTTGTCATCAAATTATAAAAATATCATATTCCCACAATGGCAAATAGATCACTCCGCTGATTATTCCCAGTTAGTATTATTCCATTATTACATCTGGACTGTATTAT
>JBMNUR010000320.1:0-3655 GCA_050946395.1 Peptococcales bacterium | reverse complement strand
CAAAATAATAAATTAGCTTTAAAGTTAGCAGAAATGCGAAATTCCCGCTCGGAAAGAATAAATAAAATGGTCATTAAGTTAAAAAAACTTGGATTTGATATTAACATTTCGGATGTTACGGAGACTTTACGCTCAGATGCCATTGGTCGCCCTCATATTGCCAAAGTGCTTCTAGATAAAGGATATGTTAAAAATATCAAAGAAGCTTTCAATAAATTACTAAGTCCTGGTTGTCCTGCATATATTCCCAGATACAAGATAACACCTGAGGAAGCAATTAAGTTAATATTAGATGCCCAGGGAATTCCTGTATTGGCGCACCCAGGTGTAAATCCCGATGATAATATTATACCTTTTTTAAAGAAAATGGGTTTATTAGGCTTGGAGGTTTGGCATCCCGAACATAACACTCAAGCAGTAGATAAATATTATAATTTGGCCAAGGATTATAATTTATTAATGACCGGGGGTTCAGATTGGCACGGTGGTAATAAAGATTTACAATTTTCTCTCGGCGCAATTAAAATAGATTATTCCTTAGTTGAAATGCTGAAGATAAGGAGGAATGAAAATGCAAACTGCTAAAAGGTTAGATAATTTATCAGGGGGAATTTTTACAGAGGTAGATAATCTGGGTAAAAGGTTACTTTCCCAAGGGGTAGATATTATCAACTTAAGTATTGGAAGCCCGGATTTACCTCCTTCTTTAGAATTTCGCCGAAAACTTGCTGAATTTGTTTTAGATCCCGATAATTACGGTTATGCCTTGACGGATGGTCTTTTAGAATTTAGAGAGGCAGTGGCTAATTGGTATCAAAAACGTGATGGAGTTGACTTAAACCCTCAGACTGAAGTTTTACCTCTTATGGGCTCTCAAGATGGTTTAAGTCATATTTATTGGGGCTACCTTAATCAGGGTGATGTAGCTCTTGTACCTGATCCGGGATATCCTATTTATTCCGCCGGTGTACTTTTAACTGAGGCCGTTCCTTATTATATGCCGTTGACAAAAGAAAACAATTTTTTACCTAACTTAAAAAATATTCCACCTGAAATCAGAGCAAAAGCAAAAATTATGTTTCTAAATTACCCTAGTAATCCTTTGGCAGCTACTAGTACTTATGAGTTCTTTCAAGAATTAATCGAATTTGCTAAGAAATATAATATCGTTATCTGCCATGATTTTGCTTATTCGGAATTAGCTTATGATGGATATAAACCCTTGAGCTTTTTAGCTGTACCCGGGGCTAAAGAAGTAGGGGTTGAATTTCATTCCCTTTCTAAAACATATAATTTAGCAGGATGCAGGTTAGGTTTTGTGGTAGGTAATAAAGAAGTAATAGCTACTTTACGAAAAATTAAAACTAATATTGATTTCGGTAGTTTTAAACCAATATTAAAGGCTGGAGCTTTTATCTTAAATGGTCCACAAGATCATGTGCTGGAAACCGCTCAAATATACCAAAGACGTAGGGATATTTTAGTTGACGGTTTAAATGCCTTAGGGTGGCAGATTCCCAAGCCTAAAGCCTCCATGTTTATTTGGGCACCAATCCCTAGAGAATTTCCATCATCTTTGGAATTTACCAAACAATTTGCTGAAAAAACCGGCATAATAGTTGTTCCCGGTATTGCTTTTGGTCAAGCTGGTGAAGGATATGTGCGTATTGGTTTAGTGCAAAAAGAAGAGCTTTTAGTTGAAGCCGTTGACCGAATAAAGCGTATTTTGTAAATATTGCGAAGCAAAGCTTCGCAATATTTAGGTTTAGGTTTAGCTTTATTTATAATTACTTTGTGGTTTTTTTGAACTTAACCTAGCGAAGCTAAACCTCAATCTTGTGCGGCTTTGCTGCGCAAAATTTTATTTCTTCGAAGTTTTGCTTCGCATTTTTAGACTAGAAAACCTTACCCTGGAATATAATATTTAAAAAACTAATCTGGGGGTTAGGGTGATGTATGAAAGTTATAGTAAAGAACTATTGATAAATAGAGTCAAAGAATTAGAAGAACAGGTAGAACATTTAAGAATTAGTCGAAGAGTATTAATGAATTTAATCGAAAAAATTGAACGAGAAAAAAGGCTTTTGTTATCTAGTTTAGAAAAAGAAAACAGGCGGTTACAACAAAATAATGTAAAATATGCAAATTGGTTATGGAATAAAAACCGCAAAATAATCGAGTTGGAGTCAAAAATAGAAAAAGAAAATTTATAACGGAGGAATTTATGTCTGTTAGTTTAATAATCGGGGGAGCGCGAAGTGGTAAAAGTACGTATGGAGAGGCACTGGCTGCTTCTTTTTCTAATAATGTGGCCTATATTGCTACTGCCGAAGCTTTTGATACAGAAATGGAACATCGCATAGAGATGCACCAGGCCCAAAGGCCTGGAAGTTGGACAACTTATGAAGTTCCTATTAACCTTTACTCGGTAATTAGTTCCTTGTCAGAAAAACATGATGTTTTTCTTTTAGATTGTTTAACTTTGTATATTTCAAATATTCTACTTAAAGATCTGAATTCTGATAATATAACCTGGGAAATTCAAAGTGCAAAAGAAACAATAATAACCAATGAAATTATAAATTTAACTGATTGGGTAAAAAACAATAATAAACATTTAATTGTTGTAACTAATGAAGTAGGTCTAGGGATAGTACCGGCTAATAATTTGAGTAGGGTATATCGTGATATTGTAGGACGAGCTAATCAATTATTTGCCAAGGAAGCAGATCAGGTTTTTCTTACATGGGCAGGAATCCCATTACAAATAAAACCAAATTTAATGAGGGTTTAAATATGATAAAATGGATATCAAATCAGATATAAATAAAGATGGAGGCCGGTTGAAATGCGTGGCTTAGTGGTTGCCCTACAATTTATGACCCGGATTCCAATTCCGATTAGTTTAGATATAGATGAAAAAACTTTTGGTAGTTCAAGTAGATTTTTTCCTTTAGTAGGCTTAATCATTGGTTTTTTTCTAGCTTTGGTATATAAAATAGGTGTTTTTTTCTTCCCCCCCTTAGTTATGGGTGCCTTGATTATTATCGCTGAAATAATTCTCACAGGGGGACTTCATTTAGATGGTTTTATGGATACTGTTGATGGACTTATGTCATCTAGACCCAAAGATGAGGCAATTAAAATAATGAAGGATAGCAGGGTTGGAGCACATAGTGTAACAGCCTTATTCATTTTACTTCTTTTAAAGTTTAGTGTGATTGTTTCCTTGCCTGGAATTTTTGCACCTTTTTATTTGTTAATAATGCCTGTAGTAGGTCGATGGATGCTTTTATATTGCTTAGCTTTTTTCCCATATGCAAAAGGGGAGGGATTGGGTAAAGCCTTCTGTCAAAATACTAATAAAGGTCATTGGTTATTCGCTACTCTTTTTACTTTAATTCTTTTTCTCCTTTTACTGCCTTTTAGTCAAATGATATCTTTATTAATAACTTTTCTAGTTATGTTGACACCTATTCTTGGAATCGTAAATTTTATGGGAGGACACACAGGGGATACCTATGGAGCTGTAAATGAAATTACTGAAGTTGTTTTTATTTTAATATGTTTGCTTTTGGCAAATTTTAAATAACAAATAATTCTTCTATTATCACATGAATTAAAAATTTACCAACTAATAGTTCTTTATTTGTAG
>JBMNUR010000319.1:0-3659 GCA_050946395.1 Peptococcales bacterium | reverse complement strand
TATAATATGTTGTACCACAATATCAAGAAATTTTGTTCAGTTCATAACTTAAACATGGAAGCAAATTTTCTTGCTAGTAAATTCTAACTTGTACTTTATTTTTACCTTACAGTCAAACTAAAAATATACATGACTTGGATTTACATTTACTCAAATTCTCTTTTTACTGTAGCTGTTTCAATACATTTTACAAGAAAAGCAGAGACATTCGGAGTTTATTGAAAACCAATGTACCAATAAACTCCGAATATAAAAACTAACTAATAAATAATATATTCACCAGCTACTCTTTTTTCTTCCAGTTGCTCAAGTACCTTATCACCGCCGCGTTCCTTCCACTCTTCTACCCAGTTATCGAATTCATCCACTTCTACCTTTCCAAATATTATTTTAATAGCTATTTCCTGGAATAAGCAATCCTTTGCATACGAGCATCTAAGTTCGGGGCTGGTATTATAGATTTCTAAATCATCTCCTTGTAGGTGCACAGCGTGTAATACATTGTCAGCTTTTGCTACTTCATTCCGATATTCCTGTATATATTGAGCATATGGAATATATGGAGCTAATAACGGATTGTCATACACATCTCTTACTCTCCATAAATTATATGTTCTTGCAATTAATTCATCCTCACCTTCAGCTGTAGTTGGATAAGTGAAATTGATTTTACCATCGACTTTGGTATATGTATCACCTTCGATACCAAAACTAAAAAATTCCGCTGCCTCATCGGTGCACATCCAGTCGAAAAATCTTGCAATCCTAGCAGGATCCTTTATATCTTTACTGACATATGTTCTGTCGCTAACTGGTGAATATGCGTACTCTACTGCACTTTTGCCATCTGGACCTACAGGACCTAATATCATCTTGAACTTTGCATCTGGTACATTTTTTACAATACCTTCTTGCCACATAGTGTAATTGCTTGCACCATGATTGAATATACCAACGTCACCATTCATAATTTTATTTGTAAAAGGATCAAGGGAGTTGGTCAAAAATTCAGGATCTAATAGGCCTTCCTCATAGATACTTCTTATATAAGCAAGTGCTTGTTTCATACCGGGTTGTATTCCTGCCGGTTCTATTTTCTCTTCATCCGTCATGATGTAATAGTCTATAAGTACACCAAATGCCCCAAAAATCGGGCGAAGATTATTTACAGATTCTCGTCCAATTATAGGATATTTTACACCATTTTTCTTAAATACTCTCATAACATCTGTAAGTTCATCCAGAGTTACCGGAACTTCCAGATTGTATTTTTCCAAAAGATCTTCTCTGATATAAAGAGCATAATTAGTTAAAACTTTGTTATAAACCGGGAGAAAATAAATGCTCCCATCTTTCAATTCATCTGCCAATGGCCAGGCTCTCTCAGGTACTGATGCAATAAGATTGGGGGTGTTTTCCTCATTTATGTATGGCTTCAGATTCATAAATATTCCATTTTTAACTGCTTGTTTTGTAATAGGATATATGTTACCGGTACAAAATAAATCAGGAATTTCTCTTGACGCAAACATTAAATTTACAAGTTCTTCATCTTTTGAATGTTCGCGAACCGTTAGGTCCAGCCTGATATTAGTAAGTTCTTCGAGTTTCTTAATGTATTTGTCATTACTAGTATCTGCCATAGCTTCATAGTATTTTGAACCACTAGAATTAAAGTTTGCAGTAACAACCATTGGTGGCTCTTTTTTATCAGTTTGCGTAGTTGCAGAGTCAGTGGTTTTAGTAGTATTATCAACAGTTTTTCCTTTGTCTTTAGTACAAGCTGTAAGCAATGTAAAGAATATTGTCAAGATTATGATTGCACATAGTGCTCGTTTAAATTTCATTTTCTTATCTCTCCTTTTTTGATTTATTATTAACACAACCGTCCGGACAGTTATGTTGTTAACCTTTGATCGCACCCATCTGTAAACCTGCTGTAAAGTACTTTTGTAGATAGGGATATACTGCTAATATTGGTACTGTGGAAAATAATATTGTTGCCATCCTTACGCTTTCAGGCGACATCCTAAATATACCGATATGCTCGACTCCATCAGTACGCATCTCTGTTTCAAGTAAAATACTCATAAGTCTGACTTGAAGAGGCATTAATTTTTTATTCTTCAAATACATTATTGCTCTCATATATGTATTCCAATAACCAACAGCATAAAACAATGAAAAGGTCGCCAGAGCAGGTTTAATAAGAGGAATCACAATTAGGAATAAAGATCTTATTTCACTGCAACCATCTATTCTTGCTGCTTCAATAAGTTCATTGGGAAATTCATTTAAGAAACTGCTTAATATAAAAAAGTAATAAGGAGCGATAGCAACAGGTAACATTAATGCCCATATACTATCATATAACCCCAGTGTTCTAATCCAGAGGAAAGTAGGAATCATTGGAGCACCAAATAAAAAAGTAAACAAAATCAACTTTAGAATAACACCTCTGTACATAAAATACGGTCTTGATAAAGGGTATGCCAAAGTTAGTGTAGAAACTAAACTTATAATAGTCCCTGTCAATGTAATGAAAATAGTCACGAAAAGAGAGCGTATAAGTGCTTTGTCACGAAAAATTATTCTGTAGCTATCAATATTGAATTCCACAGGCCAAATAAATACCTTATTAGCTGCTATCGCACTATATGAACTCAGTGATTTTGCTATAATATTCATGAATGGAATAATTATAATTAATCCAAGAAGAGATAAGAATATATAATTGAATAAGCTAAATGTTTTATATGAACTTGACTGTTTCATATTGTCTATTTCCTCCTTAATGCAAATTAAAACAAGCTTTTCTCAGTTAAACTTTTACTAATTTTATTAGCTGAAAGTAGAAGCGTCATGCCAATAACAGATTTGAACATACCTATAGCAGTTGTATATGAAAATTGTGAGTTAACTAAACCAACTCTATAGATATATGTATCAAATATGTCTATCAGCTCGCTATTAAGTCCATTCATAAACACATATGTCCGATCAAAACCAAAATCTAAAATATGACCTATCCTTAACAGCAACATAACAACAATTGTTGAGAGTATACCGGGTATAGTAATCACCATTGCCTGCCGTAGTTTTCCTGCGCCATCCACATAAGCAGCCTCATATAGGTTTTGGTCAATTCCCGCTATTGCAGCAGTATATATTATTGTACCCCATCCAAGCTCTTTCCAGATACCTGAGCTAATTAATATAGCACGTATGTACTTTGGTTTAGCCATAAAATATATAGGTTCTATTCCAAATAATCCCATTATTTGATTTACAATTCCAGACGATGGAGAAAGTGCTGACATAAAAATACCGGCAACAATAACCCATGACAAGAAATGGGGCAAATATAAAACTGTTTGTAATGTTTTTTTGAAATATTTACGTCTTACTTCATTTAGCAAAAGCGCTACAATTATTGGACCGGGGAAACTAAATACTATGTCGTAAATAGCTATTATCATTGTGTTACGAAAAATCCGCCAAAATACCGGGTAATGCAAAAAGTTTTTAAAGTATTTCAATCCAACAAAGCTAGTCTCCCAAATACTTTTAAAAATATTCTCCTCTTTAAAAGCAATGATTATACCAAGCATGGGGATATATCTAAATACTAAAAAATATAATAATCCGGGGATAGCCAT
>JBMNUR010000318.1:0-3689 GCA_050946395.1 Peptococcales bacterium | reverse complement strand
ATTATAAAAAGGCTAAGTTGTTGGAACTAGACAAATTAGTTAACCAAATATCTAAAGAATTTAGCTTACAATATACTGCTATGCTTCCAGATAATATAACACCTACTCAATATTTCCTCCTAAATTTAATTAATGATAGAGACTGCAAGGCTGCTGATATAGCTGAAATTTTCCATATTTCCCCGGCTGCGGCCTCTAATATGGTAGAAAGACTGTATAAGAATAACTGGATTGAAAGAACTAGAAGTGAAAAAGATAGAAGGATAGTATGGTTAAAGCTTAATAAAAATGGGAAAGAGTTACTAGAAAAGGTGGAAAAAATTAGAATAGAAATGCAGGTGGAGCGTTTTAAAAATATTAATGATGAAGAACTTGATATATTATTATCTATTTTAAAAAAACTTTTGCACGACTCAGGAGGAAAAAATAATTGAGTAATAATTTTTAATTAAAACGAAATAATAATTTATGAAACTAAAAAAAGGGGGCAATAAAATGGAACAAAAAAATAAATTAAATGAGGTCCCTCTTGGAAATGTCTCACAGCAGGAACTCCAAGAAATAAAAAACCTGGAGCAAAAACTAGGAAATAAATACTATCTGATTGCTTTTAATAAAAATTCATAAAGTTAAGCCCCTGGGGGGGCTTTTTTTATTCATATTCTCTCTAGCTGGTCCATATATTTAAATAAGGATGGAGAATACTTGGTTTGACCAAGCTTAAGATAGGGAGGAATTTATATGGCTGAGCTTTGGAAGCCACAAAGACCGAAAAATTTGGGAGCCATGGGAGATCAGACCCGTTACTATCGGGGGAGAACAAGAAGAAGTAGAAATTTTCTTAGAAGTAAATTGTTTATTCAAACCGCTTCGGTGTTGTTCATATTTATATTTATTTGGGTAACTTTTCAATTTAATGGACCTATGTTTATAGGAATGCAAAAAACTATCCGAACCTGGTTCACAGAAGATACTGACCTTACTCCGGTAGTCAATGTCATAAAAAAGATTGGTTTATATGGTGATTCTTTTGAAAGGGCGGGATATGAGGTAATAGCTCCGGAAGCTAATATTCCTGTACTTGAACAAATGACAATACCGGTATCAGGTACTGTTACTAAGCCTTATGGCTGGACCATGATAGAAGGCAAGTCTAGCTTTCATAATGGTATTGAAATTGAGGCACCTTTAGGTTCTGCAGTCAAAGCGGCATATGACGGGACAGTACTAGAGATAAAAAATCATGAGAAGCTCGGCCGAGTAGTTGTAATCTCCCATAAGGGCGGCTTAGTGACTACATATGGTTACTGTAGTGAAATTTTAATCAAAGAGGATCAACAGGTAACTCAAGGGCAAGTTATTGCCAAAATCGGGACTTTAGATGGAGCTAAACAAGGTAAACTTTATTTTGAAGCTAATAAACTTGGAGAACCAGTAAACCCCATGGATCTTATTTCATCTTCTAAAGGAATATAAACATGGTCTATTATAATGTTCCTTGCCATTACGAGGGTTAGTGAAGTAATCCGCCTTTACTTGATTATCTTCACAACCGGGATCGCCACGTCGCTATCGCTCCTCGTGATGACAAAATAGCGGCTTCTTTCATAAGTAATGTCTTTTTTTAACGCGCCCACTCGCCCACGAATAAACGAATAGACTAATACACTGTTTGCCTTTTTAAAAAAATAAAGGTACTATTATATTAAAACCATATTTTAACTTAGAGAGGTATTAGTAGATGCGTGAATTAATCGAAACAAAGATTTTACCTAAAGTAGAGAAACCTTTGAGATACATAGGTGATGAATGGAATGTGGAAAAAAAGAATTGGGAAAGTGTGCGATTAAGGACTGTATTTGCTTTTCCTGATATATATGAAGTGGGGATGTCCCATTTAGGCCTTAGCATAATTTATCATTTAGTAAATGACCAAAAGGATTTTTTAATGGAAAGAGTTTTTGCTCCCTGGGTAGATTTAGAGGAAGAACTGCGGAAAAATAAGCTGCCTCTATTTAGTTTAGAATCCTACAAGCCTTTAAAGGAATTTGACGTAGTTGCTTTTACTTTACAGTATGAAATGAGCTTTTCCAACATATTAAATATGCTGGATTTAGGTGAGGTTCCTGTTCGTTCAACCGACAGGAGCGATACCGACCCTTTAGTCATTGCTGGTGGACCTTGTGCCTATAATCCTGAACCTTTAGCAGATTTCATTGATGTTTTTGTGATTGGGGAAGGAGAAGAGGTAACACTTGAGGTATTAGAGGCAATTGCTCTTCACCGAGAAGCTAGGAGTGGTAAAATTGAGCGGGACAAGCTTCTTTTAGAGCTTCTTAAGATACCTGGCGTGTATATCCCGAAGTTTTATAATGTAAATTATTTGCCGGATGGCAAAGTGGAATCTATTGAGCCTATTATTAACGAAGCACCCCAAGTTATTAAAAAGCGGTTTATTAAAAATTTAGACCAAGCTTATTTCCCCACTAAACCTATTGTACCTTACCTGGAAGTTGTCCATGATCGGGCTATGCTCGAGGTTCTACGGGGTTGTACCCGAGGCTGTCGGTTTTGTCAGGCAGGCATGCTTTATCGGCCTGTCCGGGAAAGGCATCCCGATGTTTTAAAAGACCAAGCTGAAAAACTTATTAAAAATACGGGATACAATGAAATTTCCTTGACTTCTTTAAGTACAAGTGACTATACCTGTATAGAACCTGTAATAAAAGAACTTTTAGATAAATATAGTAAAGAAGGGATTGGTATATCTTTACCTTCTTTACGGGTAGACTCTTTTTCCATGAATTTAGCTAAAGAAGTACAAAGAGTGAGAAGAAGTAGTCTGACTTTTGCTCCTGAGGCAGGTACACAAAGGTTGAGAGATGTAATTAATAAAGGTGTTAGTGAAGAAAATTTGATGCAGGTAACAGAAGCGGCTTTTAGAGAAGGTTGGCATAAAATTAAGCTTTATTTTATGCTAGGCTTACCAACGGAAACTAATGAGGATTTAGAAGGAATTGCAGACTTAGCTCACAAAGTCCTATCTTTAGGTGATAAGGTTCGTAGAGAATTAGGAGCAAAGGGCCCACAGCCCCAGGTCACAATCAGTGTGGCTGGTTTTGTGCCCAAAGCTCATACTCCTTTCCAATGGGTACCTCAAAGTAGACTTAGTCAGCTAAAAGAAAAACAGCAATATTTAAGAAGTAAAATAAGAAATAAAAGAATTAATTATAATTATCATGATGCAGACCTAAGCTTCGTAGAGGCTATTTTTGCCAAAGGTGACCGGCGGTTGGGCGAAGCCTTATACTTAGCTTGGCAAAAAGGCTGCAAATTTGATGGTTGGTCCCAGCATTTTAAATTTGATACTTGGATGGAAGCAATTAAGGAAGCCGGTTTAGACCCAGATTGGTATGCTTATCGGGAATTGGATTTTGATGATGTACTACCTTGGGAACATATTGACATGGGAGTAAAAAAACAATATTTACAAAAAGAATATGAGAAAGCTATGGAGACTGCTATTACCGGAGATTGCCGCTTTAAGCACTGTAGTGTTTGCGGAATTTGCCAGGATTTAGATGTAGCTTTGGATTTAAAAGGGGGAAATCCACGTGGAATTAAGAATTAAATACGGCAAAACCGGTCAAGGTAAATTTATTTCTCATTTAGATTTAATTCGGGCTTGG
>JBMNUR010000317.1:0-3690 GCA_050946395.1 Peptococcales bacterium | reverse complement strand
AAGTTTTCTCTTCATGAAAACACCTCCGTTTTGAATTATGCATTGTCATGTCTTGCTCTGTTTATAGTATAACAGCATGGTGTTTCATACTTACATCGATCTTGTTTCAATCTTGTAACAATTAGGCCTCTGTTGGAAGCCTCAGTATCACAGCCGTACCACCTTCGCCTCCTGCTGTAAGCTTGATTGACCCGCCGTGAGCATCGACTATATTCTTTACTATGGAGAGACCCAACCCCGTCCCGGAGGTGCTGCGGGCATTTTCAGCCCGATAAAAACGATCGAACACCTTTGACCTGTCCTTCTCGGGGATGCCGATTCCTTCGTCAACTATCATAAGGATTGCTTCAGCTGTTTCCTTGTATAAGCTCACTCTCACTGTAGACAGTGGGGGAGAATACTTAAAGGCATTATCCAGCAGATTTACAATTACCTGAACCAGCTTTTCCTTATCCCCTTTTATATAAACCTCAGGCGTTATGTTTGAAATTATCTTTATTTCATATTTTTGTGCCCGGAGCAGCATTCTTTCGGTCGTGTCCTTGATAAGGCCTGAAAGATTAAGCCTGTCTAAATGAAACTCCTCCCGGCCTGTTTCCAACCTGGATAGCCTCAACACCTCGTCCACAAGCCTGGCAAGCCGATCCGACTCATTATTAAGGTGAAAGATGGCCTTCTTCAGATCAGGCCTGTCTCCGATTTCATGGGCCAGCAACTCCGAATAGCCCTTTATGGCTGTAAGGGGGGTTCTGAGCTCATGGGACACATTGGATACGAATTGCTTTTGCCTTTGAATATAATCGTTGAGCTGGATACCCATTGCATTGAAGCTGCGGGAAAGCTGGGATATTTCGTCGGAACCCTTTATTTCAACCGGTGTGAAATTCCTGTTGGCGTAGTTGTTGGCGGCCGCAGCCAGCTTATTGATGGGCTTTGTCAGTCTTGAGGCGATATAGATGCTGATAAGGGTCATAAGCACTGCGAATATGAAAGCACCTATAAACAGGATGTTTGCAACTCCGGTAATCAGGCTTTCGAGAAAGCTCATTGGGTGTATGAACTCCAGGACACTGATGGTTTTGCCCTCAAAGGTGATTGGAGATGCGAAATAGGCAGTGCTGTTTCTCACCAGATAAGCATAGTTTCCTTTAGCCGCAGCACTTAGTATTTTGGTGTTTTCCGCATCGGTAATTCCAATTTCAGTGTCTTCTTTAGACGTAACCTGAAGACGCAAGTTGTTGTCATAGATACGGACATTACCAAAAACAAGACCCAGCTTTCCGATTACATGTTGAGCCGTTTCATCGCTCAGTCCGTCGTTACCTTCGTTTTGGAGGGCGTGGAGCTGAGAGATGTACAACTCTGCCATACTGCTTTGGTCAATTAACTGCTGTTCGAGGGTATTTATGCTTAGGCTTTTGATTGCATTCAGGGCAGCCAAACCGACAAAGAACAGAATCACAAATGTCGCTGACAGGTAGTATATGATCAGCTTTTCCTTAAGCTTCATCTCACACACCCCCAAACCGGTAACCGAAACCGTATACGGTTAATATGTGCTTTGGATTGCTGCTGTCATCCTCAATCTTCTTTCTTAGTCGTGTAACACAAATATCTACGGCTCTGGTATCGCCCATATAGTCATAACCCCAGGCCTGTTGGAGAAGCTCCTCCCGGCCAAAGGCCTTCCGGGGGTTTTTGACCAATACCTCCAGTAGCTCATATTCCTTCAGGGTGAGCTCAACCGGTTGGCCGCCTTTTGTTACGGTGCGATTTTCCAGATCTACCACCAGATCGCGATGCCTAAAGACTTTTCCGTCGGCAGCTTGATTCTTCTCCAGACGTCGCAGTACAGCCTTAATGCGGGCAACCAATTCTCTTGAATCAAAAGGCTTTGTAATATAGTCGTCAGCTCCCAGCTCAAGACCGAGAACCTTGTCTATGACATCATTCTTGGCTGTAAGCATTATTATCGGAACACTTCGTTTCTTTGTCATTTCCCTACATAAATCATGACCGTTTGTATCAGGCAGCATAAGGTCCAATAGAACAAGGTCGGGGTTGAAGGAATCAAACAGTGTCATGGCCGACTTCCCATCAGACGCTGCGGCCACTTGAAATTGCTCTCTTTTCAATATCATTTCCAACAGATCCAATATGGCACGTTCATCATCGACTATAAGAATTTTATGCATAATATTTCTCCCCTTGTATGAAGAAGTCTAATGCGCAAGCGCCTAAGTACATATTATCCCTAAATGAACGGTAGTTCAATTTAATGTTGAATGGGATTTCGTTCTTTTCAGCATATATACTCTTATAATATGCACTCCTTTTACTTTACTGAAACATAAATCAACCTCCCATACAAAAGAGAAAGGGCCAAACTCCAAAGTCATTTCCTTCCGGCAGGACGCAGGATAGGAAGCTATAGGGTTTTCAAATGGAATGAGTCTTAATTTTCTCCAAATCGATGCCGGAAGAGGGTAGTTCTAAAATACATTACCAAACAATTGCTATATAAAACTAAATTTTTTTTCGAACTTCAGCATTGCAGTTGCCCTTATAATGCTACTGAACGGTCAATATAGCTTTGTCGGCATAGGATTGACTAACACAAGGCGTTAAATAGAGGAAAATTGCTAAATTTGGAGAATAGTAAATGTGGAGAATAGTAATGGTAAGTGAAACTGATTCAAAATTAGTGCAGAAGAGATTTTAAAGAACCCATTGCAATCAATCTGTAAGCAAATAAGGATTATTGGCTACTACAGGCAAAGGCGGTGGCAATATGCAGGACATAAGAGGCTATAGTACTTTCAAAGAAATTGAACCTGTAAATAAAGGCTGGTCAGAGGACAAGAAATATTATATCGAAACTGCAGCCGGGGGAAAATTGCTCCTACGTGTTGCAGACATATCCCAATATGAAAGAAAAAAGACTGAATTTGAAATGATGAAACAGGTAGCAGCCTTAGGTGTACCAATGTCACAGCCTTTAGATTTTGGTATTTGTGATAATGGTAAGAGCGTGTATTCGCTGCTGACTTGGTGCGACGGCGAGGATGTTGAGATAGACCTGCCACGCTTGACGGAAACCGAGCAATATGTACTTGGAATAAAATCCGGTGAAATACTTAAGAAGATTCATTCTATCCCTGCTCCAAAAGAGCTTGAAGAATGGAGTACACACTTTAATCGGAAAACAAACTATAGATTGGAGAGATATAAGGCTTGCGGTATTAAATTTGATGGAGATAATAAAATCATTGATTATATTGAAAACAATCGATATCTCCTTTCCGGAAGACCACAGTGCTTTCATCATGGTGATTATCATGTGGGTAATATGATAATCTCACCGGACAATGAACTCTCAATCATTGATTTTAACCGTTGGGATTTTGGTGATCCATGGGAGGAATTCAACCGGATTGTGTGGAGTGCCGCTGTCAGTCCGCATTTTGCAACAGGTCAGATCCGGGGCTATTTTGGTGGTGAACCTCCAATTGAATTCTTCAAGCTGCTGGCCTTTTACATTTCCAGCAACACCATCTCGTCAATTTACTGGGCCATACCCTTTGGAGATGAAGAAATTGCTACGATGAAAAACCAGGCAAAGGATGTGCTCTCCTGGTTTGACAACATGAGCAATCCAGTGCCAACATGGTATCTAAAAGACTTTTATAT
>JBMNUR010000316.1:0-3699 GCA_050946395.1 Peptococcales bacterium | reverse complement strand
CACGCCTGGTGCAGACTGGGATACTCGTCTCCGCTCTCTCTGCGGCCGGGTTTCACTCTGATCATGAGTCGACCTCGGCCTGTGTAGAGCACAATGGCTCGACGGATCCGGCCATCTCTTCACGGCTGCGCTCGCTTACTGCTGCACTAGAACACGTGCGCAGTTGGCCCGGTGCCCCGTCCGCGATCGTCGAGCATCTGGTGGAGCTCGACATGTTAAGTCGGGACTATGCACGTGCAGCCTTGCGGTGCGAGACACTGGCGCGCTCCGGGCATCTACGTACAGACTTGTGGCCCGTCGAGAGGGCAGCCACTCACCTTCTCGCGAGCTATGCTCGCGAGGCCGAGGGCGACGTGGCGGGTGCGCTATCTGAGCAGCGTGTCTCACTCGGTTCTCGCGCGGAGGCACAGCTCCTTCCAGATACGCGCAGCCAGTTGGATCGCGAGTGTGCGTTGCTCGAAACACTTGCCCGCGCGCCTGGGGCGGATACAGAACAACATGCCAGGGTGATGGTTTGTGCGTCGTGTTCCGGAGACTGGTCAGTGGCGGCCGCCTTCGCCGCGAGGGTCGCGGAGAGTGGCGACACAGACGTTGAGACCGTTGCGCTTGCGACGCACCTTCTCGCGGTATTGCAGCAGCAACTGGGCATTCCACTAGACGGTAAGACGCTGCCGCAGATCGAGGTGCCCGTGGACATGTGGTCCCTGGGGGACCTCGCACTGTGGGTTGCGCGACGCCTTGAGCAGAGTGGTCGGCCGTGCTGCCATACGGGCCCGTCGATGGTCTATCAATGGCACGCTAGCCAGAACCCGGAGGATCCGCAGGGGCCCTATCTCCTCGGTGTGCTGGAGATAGCAGCGGGGAATCCTCTGCGGGCAGTAGCTGCCCTGGAGGAGGCGCTGGCTCGTAACCCCAGGCACGTTGCTGCGCTGCGAGCCATGGGCGTCGCGCATGAGATGCTGGGGGACTATGCCACGAGCGCCAAGTGGTTTTCGGAGGCGCTTCGGGGATGGCCCGACAACGCCGAATACCACGCGCGGCTTGCCCGGGTACTCGCTGCCCAAGGCCAGATGACCGAGGCCGAAAGCCACTACGACGCGGCTCTCCGTCTGGGCGCCCCTCCCGCGCTTGAGCTTTGGGTAGCGCGGTTCTATCAGGAACAGGGTGCCTGTGCCAAGGCTCGTCCCATATACGAGCGTTTGACGCTGAACGAAGATTGGCAGGAGGTTGCCCGGGTCGGATTGGCCGAGTGCGACGGACGATGACGGACACGTGATACTCCCCGCCCTTCCGAGGCTCCACTCCATGGTCGGCCGCCCAGACGCTGGGCAGCCTAGGCTGCGGCAAGGCCTACCGAGCGCCGTCACAGAATCAAGCACTCCGCCGCTTCGCACGGACCGAATAGGGGTGAGGCACGAGAAGCGCGCGAGCACCTGTCCGCTGCTGCAGCTACCGGAACCAGCCGTCGCGATGCGGCGATCACGCCCTCTCGGAGACGGTCATGCCGCCTACCATGGCGTGGGTGGCGAAGGCGGACTGTTCGCCGGGGTGCGTGTCTCTACACCAGGTACGCTTCAGGGTACCCAGCCTAACGCAACCGCGAGTACTGATATGAAGGACCCGGGATGGCCAGTGGCAGTCAGACAACTGGGGTGAGCCGTGACGAGGCCCTCATCGCAGCCGTGGGCAGGGTTGTCGCGGCAGTCAGCACCTTTGCGTCGTTCATGGTGCTGGTACGTGCCCTAAGCCAGGTGCAGTACGCTCAACTGGGCCTGATCACCGGTTTACAGAGCTTTGTCCACACTGTGGTCGTGGGTCCAGCGATTACCCGCGCCCAGCGCGAGGTGTGGGAGTGGCGCCAGCAAGCCACTATTGCCCGGAACTGCGGACATTTGGTTGTGGCAGTGACCGCGACCCAGCTCGTCACCAATCTGGCGGTTGTGGTAGTAGCAGCCGTTCTTGGTTGGATTGGTACAAGGGAGATCCTGGGTGTCGCCTTGGGTGCCGTGGTGGCAGCAGTCGCCAGCGGGCTCGCTACGGTCTTTCTGGTAGGATGGATCCTACGCGAGCGACTGGCCTTTGCCACCCACGCGGTCCTGGATGGAGTCTCCCGCGTAGCGGCCGCCGTCGCACTCTCTCTCCTCGGGGTCCAGGAAGCCTGGATCTACTACCTGACGATGGTTCTCGCCGGCCTGTTCGGGGCTGTCGTAGCCTATCGGCTCAGTCGAACGAGGCTTGGCGCTCACAGGATCACGTTCGGTTTTCTCGTTCGTGGCTGCGAAGGGGCGTCCCTTCGGAACATCGTCGCAACGCTGGATGCTTCGTCACTGCGTCTCACCAAACTGCTCTCCTGGATGCTTACCACCGGGAACAGATACTTCCTGGAGCCTCTGGTGCCGCGAGCCGCGCTCGGTGGGTTCCTCGCGTCCTGGGGCCTCGGGATGTCACTCATGAGCATCGTCGACGGGCTCTACGCCGCAGTCATCCTTCCGGTTCTTTACCAGAACACGTCCGGGAAAAACGACACCGCAGCACGAAGGAAGCTAGAGAACAGCCTGTACCTGGCGATCCTGCTTGCTGCGCTTGTCCCCCTTACGGTGGTCGCAGTGAGTGCCGCGGAGCACCTTGCCGCCGTTGTCCTGAACAACGTGAGTGTGGTGACGATTCAGGTTCTTCGCGCGGGCGTTGTCTTTGCCGGACTGTTCACGCTTCTGGGCAACATGATCAATGTATCCCTCGTCGAGCGCAAGCCGAAGGACGTGGCAACTGCCATGGTAACGGCGTTTGTCGTTGGCATATCGTCTCTAGTGGCACTGACCAATCGAGCCAGCATGGCTGAGGGTGCGTGGGGGTTGGCCCTCGGCGCGGCTGCCGGACTGGCCGTCGCCTTTATGCTGCTTCGTAGGGGGGTGAGCTTCCGTCTGCTGATGGGGCAGGCCGGTCATGTAGCCCTCGGATCAGTAGCCGTCGCCGGCATAGCGTGGCTTGTGTTCCGGATATGGACGGCCCTCGAGCTATCGGCGGTATGGCGCGTAGCCGGCTGGGGGGTTGTCGGCACGGCGTGGGCTGCATGGCTCTGGCTCGTAATGCGTCCGCAGATACGCCGCGCGACCCAGGCGGCAGTGCTGTGCCTGTCCCATTCGCCCGATGGCGGGTCCAGTATTGGCCCGCAGGTTGAGCCGTGGGACGCGATCACATGAGGGAGCATGCTTCTATGCAGGCCCAACGCGTCCGCATGGGCGTCGTCGTTTGCGGGACAGCGCTGACCGGCGTTGCCTGGGCTGTGGCGCTGCCGTTCACTTCACGCGAATTGGGCCCTTCTGGAGTGCTCGTCCTCGCCCAGATGCTCCTCGCTGCTGCGGCGCTCTGCCTGGTCGCTGGGGGAGGGCGCTCTGCCCGTGCATGGGACGGTCACGGGGTCGTGCCCATCTTGGGGCTTCACGTCTTTCTGCACTACACAGCATCGAACACAGTGCCCGCTCTACTCCCGCAGTTGCGCGATAGGCTGTACACTGGCGTCGCATGGCGTATTCCTGTAGCGGATGTAGAGTACTATATTGTTGCTACTTGCGCAGCCATCCTGTTTACCATCGGTGTATGGGGGGGATGCGTCGTAGGGCGGCGGTTGATCCCTGATCCACCCGCCGCCACTGCCAGACCGGCGTGGCTCCCATCGTACCGATTGGGGATGGTGGCATG
>JBMNUR010000315.1:0-3700 GCA_050946395.1 Peptococcales bacterium | reverse complement strand
ATGCCGCACTTAATGAAATACAAAATATTAATAAAAATATTATTACAATCGAAGATCCGGTGGAGTATGTACTTCCCGGAATTAATCAAGTTCAAACTAATATTAAATCTGGAATGACCTTCGCAGCCGGCTTAAGATCAATTTTACGACAAGACCCGGATGTAATTATGGTGGGGGAAATAAGGGATACAGAAACAGCGGAAATTTCTGTTAGAGCAGCTACCTCAGGACATTTGGTTCTTTCTACCTTGCATACCAATGATGCAGCAAGTACACTAACTAGACTAGTGGATATGGGGGTAGAACCCTTTTTAGTAGCATCCTCAGTAACTGGAGTGGTCGCTCAACGCTTGGTAAGGCGGGTCTGCCCTAGATGTAGCCAAAAGTATCGTCTATTGCCAGACTCTCCCGAATTGTTTTTTCTAGGACCTCAATACGCACATTTAGATATTTATTTAACTCGAGGGACTGGATGTTCGTACTGTAATCATACAGGGTATAAAGGAAGGATTGCTATTCATGAAATTTTACAAATAACCTCTGAGGAAAGAAAACTAATTCTCAATAAGGCCGATGGGGAAACAATTCAAAAATCAGCCATAGCCCAGGGTATGATTTCTTTAAAAGAAGA
This sequence comes from Peptococcales bacterium, assembly GCA_050946395.1. GTDB lineage: Bacteria > Bacillota > Peptococcia > Peptococcales > BICA1-8 > JBMNUR01. Next base: position 3,069 of record JBMNUR010000315.1, on the reverse strand, counting down.
TGGTATCAGTAAGGCCTTAGAGGGTCTGACAACAGTTCAAGAAATAATGAGGGTAACTTATGGAGGGGAATTTTAGTTTCCATAAATTTCTTCTATAATTAGTTTTTTGGAGAATTTATAGTAATTTAGTAGGAAATTCAAATTTTCGCTCGAATATATACTTAACAATTAAGATTCGCTTATTTGTTTAATTTTAAAAAAGCAGTGTTTATCCATGTGCCCCGGAGGGGCTATGGTCATATAAAAGGCAAAGTCACTGAAAGGTGGCGACGCAAAGCTCAGGGGCTAAGGTAGTTTTTCTACTATGCCAGCCAGTTGCCGGTACTTAAATTATTTACCGTTAACTGGCTTTTTTATATCCAAAGGGGGAATGAAGATGGATGTAAGAGAATTACTAGAGTTAATGATGAAAAATAAGTGTTCAGACTTACATATTACTGTTGGTTCACCTCCTATTTTTAGAAAAGATGGCAAGTTAATTAAATTTTGTGAGTTGGATAATAGCTTTCCTATAGAACATTTGTCTCGGGAAAACACCAAGGATATTGCAAATAGTATAGTTCCTGAGGATAAGTTAATCATTTTGGAAGAAAAGGGTGAAGTTGATTTTTCTTATGCTTTACCCGGTCTAGGCCGCTTTCGGGTTAATACCTATAAACAAAGAGGTTGTCTTAGTATCGCAATTAGAGCCATTCCCTTAAATATTCCTACTTTAACTGATTTAGGACTATCCCATAATTTAAGTCAGTTTAGTCGATTGCCCAACGGATTGGTTTTAGTTACAGGCCCAACCGGTAGTGGTAAAAGTACCACTTTGGCTGCTTTAATTGACTTAATTAATAGGGAAAGAAGTTGTCATATTATCACCTTAGAAGATCCTATTGAATATTTACATAAACATAAAAATAGTATAATCAATCAACGAGAATTAGGCTCTGATACCCAAAGCTTTGCTAATGCACTAAGGGCTTCTTTACGGCAAGACCCAGATGTGATTTTAATTGGTGAAATGCGGGACATAGAAACTATGGAGACTGCTCTCAAAGCTGCTGAAACCGGTCATTTAGTTTTTGCCACTCTTCACACTAATAATGCTGTTCAGACCATCGATAGAATTGTTGATGTTTTTCCTCCTTCTCAACAACAACAAGTAAAAGTCCAGCTAGCAGCGGTCTTGCGAGGTATTATAAGTCAACGCCTATTGCCGTTAATTAATGGAGGCAGAACGGCTGTTCAAGAAATTTTAATAGCCAATTCTGCTATACGTAGTCTTATTAGAGACGGAAAAACCCATCAGATTCAATCTATTATTCAAACCTCCGCCAAAGAAGGAATGGTTACAATGGATAAGGCCATTAAAGAACTTCTTTTCCAGGGTAAAATTACTAGAGAAACAGCTCTTTTAGAATTGCCTGATGATCAAGAATTAATAGGTCGTAGTGCTGTTCAATATGATTTTTCCAGTGAGCTGATTTAAATGGCAATATATAGTTATAAAGCACGAGAAAAATCAGGCAAATTAAGTACCGGACAACTGGAAGCCGATACATTAAATCAGGCAGTAGTAAAACTTCAACAATCAGGTTTATTGATTGTCGATATTAAGCAAGCTGAGCAAACTACCAGTAAATCTGCTTTTAATATTCAGTTGTTTGCACAGGAAAAAATAAAATTAAAAGACATTGCCTTATTTTGCCGTCAACTGGGTTTTATGCTGGAAGCAGGGGTGTCCCTAGTGATGGGGTTGCAGATAATAGCTGATAACCAGGCCCCACCCGGCATAAAAAAATTAGCCCAAGACCTTATTAAAGAGCTAAGGTTAGGACGTAGTTTTGCGGAATCTTGCAGTCAGTATAAAGGTAAGTTACCACCTCTTTTAATTGATATGATAGCCGCCGCTGAAGTAGGGGGATTTTTGGATACTGCTCTGGAACGTTTAGCAAATTATTTTGATAAAGAAATCCAGACTAAAGAAAAAGTCAAAACTGCTATGATTTACCCGGTAACAGTTTTATTAATTGCACTATTGGCTATAAGTCTTGTTTTTGTATTTGTTGTTCCTGTATTTGGAGGAATTTTAGAGAATATGAATGTTCCTATTCCTTTAGGAACAGAGATTATCTTAGCTTTCAGTTTAATATTTCGTAAATACTGGTATTTATTATTATTGGCAATTGGTACATTAATATTTCTTTTCATGCTTTATCTAAAGACCCCCAAGGGTAAGAAGAAAACCGATGATTTACTATTTGTAATACCTATTATTAAAGATCTAGCCCAAAAAGTAATTGTGGCCCGTTTTTGTAGAACTCTAGCTAATCTATTACGTAGTGGTGTCCCCATTCTCCAAGCCTTAGAAGTAGTGGAGCGAACCATCGGTAATGCAACTTTAAAAGAGGAAATTGATAAATGTCAGAAGAACATAAAAGACGGACGAGGCCTTGCGGAAAGCTTTCGAGAGGGTAAAGTGTTTCCACCTATGGTTGTCCAGATGTTAGCCGTAGGTGAGCAATCAGGTAATTTAGATGAATTATTAGTTAAGGTCAGTGATTATTATGATAGTGAGGTTGCCGAAGCTACGGACAGGCTACCCAAGTTAATAGAACCGATAATGATTGTCTTATTGGGGATTGTAGTTGGGACAGTTGTATTGGGAGTACTTCTGCCGATGTTTAATGTGATGGGAAGTATTGGGGCGTGATTTGATTTGGGTTGAACAAACAACCCAAATAAATGGCAATATGATGAATATTGTATTTAGTTTACATATTCTAACTTAGTGAAGGAGGTGATATTGAAATGATGAATTTTTTCTGGAAAAGCATAAAAATAGACCAAAAAGGTTTTACTTTGGTTGAATTGTTAGTAGTTGTTGTTATTTTGGGTGTTTTGGCTACTTTAGCGGTGCAGACGATAGGTAGTAGAGCTGATGTTGCCGAAAAAAGTACTAATGAAGCTAATGCTAGAATTGTAGCTTCTGCAGTTGAGTTGTATGTAGCTGATAAAGGTACTTATCCAACTGATGCGGCTGCCTTAGTGCCTAATTATTTAAGGGAGATACCCACTAAT
>JBMNUR010000314.1:0-3732 GCA_050946395.1 Peptococcales bacterium | reverse complement strand
TTATTACGGAAATTAATAGGCTAAGGTGAAATATAATTTCTACGAATAATAATAAAAAAAATCCAAAGGATTAATCCTTTGGATTTTATATGTTCTTTATTCTTCTTCACACTCAATATCTTCAATGTCTTCATCAGTCCTAAACACAACTTCATCGCAATTGGGACAGGATATTTCAATAATATCTTCATCATCTAGTAAATCTGCTTCAAAATACACTAAATCGTGACAGCTAGGGCATTCCATTTCTATATACTCTTCATCATCAAAATCTTCATCATCGTCCTCTTCATCGTCGCCATAAAAATCCTCTTCAAGCTCATAGAGGTCTTCATCAATTGTTTCTACATAATCTTCTAGTTCTACTTGTCCATCATATAAATCTTGAATGGTATGTGCCATATCATCTAAAATTTCAATGATATTAGTTATAATCCGTCCTTCCTTGGTAGCTGTATCCAAGTCAAGGCCTTCTACTAAACCTTGTAAATAAGATATTTTATTATGTAAATTTCTCACGTTTTCCCTCCTTTCCGTTTTTTTACACCTCTTTAGTATACCACTTCTACAATTTCTTAAACTCTACGCTCTTTCAATATATAGACCAGAACGTGTATCAATTCTTAAAATATCTCCTGTATTAACAAAAAACGGCACTTGCACTACTAATCCTGTTTCTAATTTAGCAGGTTTACTACCACCTGAAGCTGTATCACCTTTGATGCCTGGTTCTGTTTCTACTACCTCTAATTCTACTGTATTTGGTAAATCCATTCCTAAAACTTTACCTTGGTATAACATTACTTGACATTCCATATTTTCTTTAAGGTACTTGTCAGCATCGCCCAATTGTTCTTGAGTTAGGAATATTTGTTCGAAATTTTCAATGTCCATAAATACGTAATTCTCACCGTCATTGTACAAATATTGCATTTGTCTTCTATCTAGAACAGCTTTTGCAACCTTTTCCCCTGCTCGGAAAGTTTGTTCAGTTACTGAGCCATTTTTTAAGTTTCTAATTTTTGCCCTAACAAAAGCCGCACCTTTTCCAGGTTTAACGTGCTGGAAATCAACCACCTGGCAGGGATCACCATTTAATTCAATTGTTAAGCCTGTTCTAAAATCATTTGTTGAAATCATCTTTTCTTCCTCCCTAGAAATAAAATATAGGAAATTTTTTACTTCAGATAGAGTTTTTACCCTCGGGTACAGGAACCTATCTTAAATTTAGTTGATTTATCCAGGGACTTAGTGCTACTTATCGACCACTTTAGAAGTGGAAAATTAGTGGCAGTTAGTCATCGGATAATAATTAGTTCTTTAGTTGCGCTAGTTAAATTTTCACAACCAGTATCACTCACAACTACTAAATCCTCAATCCTTACGCCACCCCAATTAGATAGATAAATACCCGGCTCTACAGTAATAACCATATTAGTTAATATTTCAGTATTATCCCGAGGTGAAAGGCTGGGGTTTTCGTGAACATTAAGCCCCACACCATGACCAAGGCCATGCCCAAAATACTCACCATATCCACGACTAGTAATATATGCCCGACTTTTCGCATCTACTTCATTAGCTGCTAAACCAGCCCGGATGGTATTTAAACCTTTTAATTGGGCTTCTAAAACTATATTATAAACCTCTTTTTGTTTATCGGTGGGTTTTCCGATTACGATCGTACGAGTCATATCTGAACAATAACCATTATAGATACAACCAAAATCCATGGTTACAAAATCTCCTGATTGGATTACCTTCTCCGATGCAACTCCATGAGGTAAAGCCGAACGATTTCCCGAAGCGACAATAGTCTCAAAAGATACTGCTGATGCTCCCTTTGACCGCATGAAAAATTCCAGTTCTAAAGCTACCTCAATTTCCTTCATACCTGGTTTGATAATATCTACGACATGTAAAAAAGCCATATCAGCTATTTTGGCAGCTTTTCTGATGTTTGATTTTTCTTCATCATCTTTTACAAGACGCAAACTCTCAATTAAATTTTCCTGGGGTAAGATATTTATAAAAGGTAAATTTGCTTGTAGTTCTTCATATTGTTTATAAGTTACAAAATCACTCTCAATCCCCATTGACTCAATAGGTAACCTTTTTATGATTTCTTCTAAAGTTTTAGTTAAAGGAAAACCGTGTTTGATAATTTGATATGCGGGGGCTTGGAGTGTTGCCTGTTCAATATATCTAAAATCAGTAAATAAAAAATTCTGTTTAGCTGTAATTAACAAAACTCCACTGGTGCCAGTAAAACCACTTAAATATCTACGATTTAAGGGAGACATTACTAAAAAGCTATCTATACCAAGTTGTCCCAGCCTTTTTTTAAAACTATCCGTCCTTTTAAGGGTCATTAGCACCCAACTCCTTTAACTTTGTAACCGCTATCCTCAGAGCCATTTCATAACCTAAATAGCCGAAACCCGCTATTTGACCCTGGCAAACCGGAGCAATTAAAGATTTGTGGCGAAATGGTTCCCTGGCGTGGATATTACTTAAATGAACTTCGATAGTTGGAATGTTTACTGTCTCAATAGCATCCCTAATAGCAATACTGGTATGGGTATAAGCTGCGGCATTAATTATTATATAATCATATACTCCATAGGCCTTTTGAATTTCGGAAACAATGTCCCCTTCATGATTAGATTGAAAGAAATCCAGGTTACAACCAAGATTAATTGCTAAGTCTTGCAATTTATTATGGATAGTGGTGAGTGTTAAGTTACCATATGTGTCGGGAAGACGTAATCCTAACATATTCATATTAGGTCCATCTACTACCAGTATTTTCATCTTTTTCACCCCATCCACAAATATAACACAGAAACATATTTTTGAATAGCTTTAACTACCACTAATACTAATATTATTAATTCTAATAGTGGGAGAACCTTTACCCACAAAAAAGGTTAGGTCATTACCCACCCCATCAATATTTTCCAATAGCTGTTCAATATTACCGGCGATAGCAATACCTCGAACAGGATATTTTAGTTCACCCTTCTCAATCCAAATCCCGGAGGCACCTAGGGAAAAGTCCCCGGAAATAGGATTTGCCGTATGCATACCCATAACATCGGTCACATAAAGACCTTTTTCCACTTCTTTAATCATTTGCTGAGGATCAAGAGTACCCTTTTCCAGATAAAAATTAGTTGTTCCTATCTCTGGTGTAGATTTATAAGAACCTCTAATGCCATTTCCCGTAGATTGCAAACCGGCCTTATGAGCTGTATAGGTATTATGTAAATAGCTTTTTAAAACTCCTTCTTCAACTAAAGTAGTTTTAGAAGTAGGTACACCTTCTCCGTCAAATGGAGCAGAAAGGATTCTACCTGGCATTTGACCATCATCGATTAAGGTTAGCAAATTACTTGCTACTTTTTTGTTGAGTTTATCTTTTAAAAATGATTTTCCTTTGTCCGCTGCCTCTGCAGAAAGAGCAGGTGAAATAATACCTAAAAAATTAGTGGCAATATATGGTTCTAAAATAAGTGTAGCTTTTTGGGAAGGAACGCTTTTGGCCCCCAAAAGTCTAACAGCTCTTTCGCCAGCTTCTTTACCTATCTTTTCCGGATTTAAGGTACAATATTTAAGATTATATTGCATGCCAAAACCGGTCTGATTTTCACCGTTATCTTCGGCTACTACTAACCCATAGCCGCCACAATAAGCTCCTTGATAATATCCTTTAAGACCTAAGGAATTCAT
>JBMNUR010000313.1:0-3742 GCA_050946395.1 Peptococcales bacterium | reverse complement strand
AAGGAATATGATTTTATCCTAGTCAATTTCGCCAACCCTGATATGGTGGGACATACTGGTTTCTTAGATGCTACGATTACTGCTATTGAGGTAGTGGACGAATGTATCGGCAATATTTTTAATGCCACTAGGGAAGTGGAAGGTAGTTTAATCCTAACCGCCGACCATGGCAATGCAGAAACTATGGAAGATGAAACAGGCAAGCCACAAACAGCACATTCCTCAAATCCTGTACCCTTGGTTTTGGCTGATAGAGACTTAAAAGGTGCTACACTTAGGACAGGCTCTTTGCAAGATATTGCACCAACAGTATTAGCCTTATTAGGTATGGAAAAACCGGCGGAAATGACAGGAACTTGTCTTATTAGGAAAAGTTCTAGTGTGGGATAATTTTAAGGAACAACTTTTCCGTACCTACAGAGGCTACAGGTTAAGGTTTCGCTTCGCTAGCCACCAGCCACTAATAACTAGCTACATATTCAAGGAGGTATAAAAAATGTGTATAATTACTGATGTATATGCAAGAGAAATATTGGATTCTAGGGGTAACCCTACTGTCGAAGTTGATGTTTACTTAGAAGATGGTAGCTTTGGCCGGGCGGCCGTACCTTCCGGTGCTTCTACCGGGGCTTTTGAGGCGGTAGAAATGCGGGACGATGACGCCCAGCGCTATATGGGTAAAGGCGTTTTAAATGCAGTGGACAATGTTAATACTTTAATTGCTCCGGCAGTAATCGGCTTGAATGCCTTCGATCAAGTGGGCATTGATAAGTTAATGATTGAAATGGACGGAACACCCAATAAATCTAAATTAGGTGCGAATGCAATTTTAGGTGTATCTTTGGCAATAGCTAAAGCTGCTGCAGATAGTCTAGGTGTACCTTTATACAGATATATTGGCGGAACTAACACCAAAACCTTACCTGTGCCGATGATGAACATCTTAAACGGTGGCAAACACGCTGATAATAATGTGGACATCCAGGAATTTATGGTTATGCCTATAGGTGCTGAAAACTTTGCCGAGGCTTTAAGGATGGGTACAGAAATTTTCCATAACTTGAAAAAAGTTTTAAAAGGAAGAGGCTATAATACAGCAGTAGGTGATGAGGGTGGTTTTGCACCAAACCTGGCATCAAATGAAGAAGCCTTGGATGTAATTGTGGAAGCCATTCATAAGGCAGGTTATAAACCTGGGGAAGATGTTTATCTAGCACTAGATGTAGCTGCAACCGAACTTTATAAAGATGGTGCCTATCACTTTGAGAGCCAAGGGTTAACTCGAAGTGCTGCAGAAATGGTGGATTTTTATGCAGGCTTAGCAGAAAAATACCCAATAATCTCCATAGAAGATGGTTTAGCTGAAGATGATTGGGAAGGTTGGAAACTCCTTACTGATAAAATAGGTAAAAAGGTTCAAATAGTTGGGGATGACCTTTTTGTAACAAATACCGAAAGGCTTGCTAAAGGTATTGAACTTGAAACCGCCAACAGTATTTTAATTAAAGTTAATCAAATTGGAACTTTAACCGAAACTTTAGATGCTATTGAAATGGCTAAGCGGGCTGGCTATACTTGTGTTATTTCCCATCGTTCCGGGGAAACAGAAGATGCTACAATCGCCGATATTGCAGTTGCTACTAATGCCGGTCAAATTAAGACTGGTGCTCCATCAAGAACAGATAGAGTAGCTAAATATAATCAATTATTGCGGATTGAAGAAGAATTAGATGAGACAGCTGTTTACAAAGGCATGAAAAATCTATATAATCTTAAAGGGTAATCTAAAAAATAAAGGTTTAGGATAGATAACTATCTTAAACCTTTATTTTAGTGGAAAAGCGACTTTTTTAACATAAGCGACTTTTCACTCATTTGACGAATTATACAATAGACGTATAGACGATTTATATTTTTTTTGCTAAAATGATGGTTATGGACTAATGCATGGTATTTTTTAATAGGCCATAGACCATAGATCATAGACTATTGACTATCGACCCGATCCATAAATTAACCTAATTATCTAGTCACTAGTCACCAGTCACCACTCACTAAAGACAAGGGAGGTGTAGACTTGAAAATTTTCTTAACTATTTTCCAAATAATTGCGTCTATAGGTGTTATATCTACTGTTTTGTTGCAATCTGGAAAAAGTGCCGGTTTGTCAGGGGCAATAGCAGGTGGTGCTGAAACCCTCTTTGGCAAAAAGAAAGGTATGGATAATCTTTTGAGTAGATTATCGACAATTTTTGCTATAGCGTTTATGGTACTAACTTTACTTATTTCTTTAGTTTAAATTGGTAATTATATAGATAGACATGAAAAGGGTTGAAGGAGGATATTAAAAAATGAATATGTTTACAATTTGGGCACCAGTTGCAGGTGTTTTAGCCCTCTTATTTGCTTTTTACTTAACAACGAGAGTCAATAGCGTAGCACCCGGCAATAAAAAAATGCAGGATATTGCTGCAGCTATTCAAGAAGGTGCCATGGCTTTTCTGTTTAGACAATATAAAACTTTAGTTGTATTTGTTATTATTTTGGCTGGGATAATTTTTGTTGCAGGCGCTTTAACAGAAGGACAGGAAAGTTTACAGCCTGAAACAGCAGTTGCCTTTATAATTGGAGCAGCATGTTCTACATTAGCCGGATATATTGGTATGAATATTGCAACTAAAGCTAATGTACGTACCGCTAATGCTGCTCAAGAAAGTGCTAACAAAGCTCTTGGTGTAGCTTTCTCCGGTGGGGCAGTTATGGGTATGTCTGTTGTTGGTTTAGGATTACTTGGTTTAGGTATTGTAACCTTTTTATTTGACAATCCAAATACAATAAACGGTTTCGCTTTAGGTGCCAGTTCCATTGCCTTATTTGGCCGGGTAGGTGGCGGTATTTATACAAAAGCTGCCGACGTAGGTGCTGACCTTGTTGGTAAAGTAGAAGCCGGTATTCCTGAGGACGATCCCCGAAACCCAGCCGTTATCGCTGATAACGTTGGTGACAACGTAGGTGACGTGGCAGGCATGGGTGCGGACTTATTCGAGTCCTATGTTGGTGCTATCATTGCAGGTATGGCTTTAGCAGTAGCTTTAAACTTGGGACAAGGTGCTGTATTATTACCTATGCTCATAGCGGCGGCTGGTATTGTGGCATCTGTTATCGGTACCTTCTTTGTAAAAACTGACGAAGGTGCTAATGCAGCTAAAGCTTTAAACATGGGCGAATTAGTTGCTATGCTATTATCTTTGGTAGCTACTTACTTCCTATGTACTAGCCTACTTTCTGCCGAAGGTGAAGTAACAGGTATGGGTGTATTTATTGCTACTATTGCTGGTTTGATTGCTGGTTTTGCTATCGGAAAAATTACTGAATACTATACTTCTGGTGATTATCAGCCAGTTAAAGATATTGCGAAAGCTTCTCAAACTGGTTCTGCAACGAACATTATTGCCGGTATTGGTGTTGGTATGTTAAGTACAATGTTCCCGATAATTGTTATTGTTATAGCAATTTTACTCTCCTTTAAATTTGCCGGATTATATGGTATAGCACTTGCCGCTGTCGGTATGCTTTCTACTACCGGAATGGTTGTTGCCGTTGATGCTTATGGTCCGGTTGCTGATAATGCCGGTGGTATTGCCGAAATGTCCGGATTAGATCCTAAAGTTCGTAAGATTACTGATGGCCTTGATGCTGTAGGTAATACTACTGCTGCTATTGGTAAAGGTTTTGCTATAGG
>JBMNUR010000312.1:0-3765 GCA_050946395.1 Peptococcales bacterium | reverse complement strand
TATTCTCAATAGGATGTCAGTCATTTCCTTTTGAAAGCCTTCTTGCTTTATACTATTCATAGTATTATCCTGTTGATGCCAATAGGTCGTCTTGCTAAATGCCGGGGAATTTGAACTCAGGTTTAAATTAGGTCTGTTACCATTCTCCATCCTTTCTTCCTCCTTTCCCCCATCTATACCCATTGTATATATAGGAATAAGGATATGCGCAAATTTTTAAAAAAGCCCTACCCCTCTATTTCCAGAGAAGCAAGGCTTTCTTTTATTAGGTATGATAAATCAACCCGTTATGCGTGTTTTTTGAGCAGTTCGATAGTGCTTTTTATCCCGCTTACCTGCTCGCCCTCACCTTCAAATTCTACTGAATAATAGCCGTTAAATCCATGGTTTTTGGCAATATCCATACACCTATCAAAATCAAATTTGGTGTGGTTTCCTTGCTCATCAAAATCATAGGTTTTCGCATGAACTAATAAGGGGTTAAGAGCAAAAATCTTATCCAATGCCTCGTACCTAATGCTATCCTCAAAGTTACCAAAATCGGGGCAGATTCTAAAGTTGGGATGATCTACCATCCCAAAAAGCTTTAAGATATTGTCGGGATCCGCTGACATACCGCCATGATTTTCCAAGACTAATGCAACGTTTTTGCTGGCTGCATATTCTGCTAACTCCCTATAGGATGCTGCCGGAATACTAAGGTCAAATACGCCTTCAGGCTGCTGTCCGGTATTAACCCGCGCGCCCGGGCTACCCAATTCAGCAGCAACATCTATCCACAGCTTGATGACCTCAAGATCGGCTTTGCGCTTCTCATCATCCAGTTGAGATATGTTGCCATAATCAATGGGCACATTAACTACCTTAACACCATATTGATCTAGGGCCGCCTTTACTTCCTCCAAGTTCTCGGGCATTTTCGTGCTAAGCTCATTCATGGCCTTCCCGAACATCATACCTGCTTCCCGTCTTTTCTCCGGGTCCTCGGAGCCAAACATGCTGAAAGCTTCAGTTACCTGTCCCCTAAGTTCGGGGGCGTTTGGTATCAGCCAGTGAACGGTTTCGATAGCGTCTACACCAAAATCCTCTTTGGCCTTTTTAATGAATTCTACCATATTGATTTTGCCTTGGAAAAAGTCACGATGCATACTCCAACTTGATACAGCAATCTTCATAATATATCCCTCTTTCTTTTTTATTGTATTTGTTTTCAGGACAAACTATCCAGTCCTGCCTCATCTATATATCCTATTTTTCACTATCCAATATTAAAATCCAATCCTTACCTCTACCCGAGGATGGAGGAAGGAAATCCAATATGCCTTTATTCTCATATCTATCTATGTATACATATTCACCGGTTCTAGGGTTATAACGATGTGTATTATATTAATTCGCCCCTAACCCATATAATTCCTTCAGGGTGTGAGACATTTCCAAGAAACTTCAGACAGTTTTCACTATCTAATAAGCCTACCTGTAGTTATACCCCGGAGTATATCCGTATGTTTATAGTTTTCTACTATCTCTATAAGACTTTTCATTTCATCGGTAATAAATTTATTCTTATGGTAAACTATACTGAAATACCTATCCCAATCAGACCCTGTATTTCTTATTACATATACCTGCCCATTTCTGATCTCTTCTTCCAATAATCTTATAGAGATTACCGCTAAATTTTGATTTTCTATAACTGCTTTTTTAATAGCCTCCGAACTATGGGCTTCCCAAGCTATTTTTATGCTCACTCCATTATCCATCATATATCTTTCAAAAAGCTCCCTTGTGCCGCTGCCCTCTTCACGCATAGCGAAGCTTTCATCGGCCAACTCTGATAATTTCACTGTCTTTTTATTGGCAAAAGGATGAGATGTACTGCATGCAAGAACTAGAAAATCATTTACTTCCGGTATACTAACTAAGTCCGGGTTTTTGATGTTACCCTCAACTATTCCAATATCTAGCTCAGATTTTAGTAGCTTCTCTTCAATAATCTTTGTATTGTTTATGTATGTATAGGTTTCAATGTTAGGATTGGCCTGTTGAAGACAGTTGATGGTATGGCTTAATAAGCATTCTCCCACAGTAATAGTTGCTCCTATCCTTATTTTCTCTGCGTAGCCGGTCTCAAGTATCATTGCCTCCATGTCATCAAATTGCTTTACAACATTTCTTGCGTAGGAAAGCAACTTTTTACCCTTTTCCGTTATATAAAGCTTTTTGGAAAGGCGTTCAAACAAGAGCATACCATAATGTTCTTCTAACTCCTTTATAGCTTGGCTTACCGTAGGCTGGGAAATAAAAAGCCTTGATGCCGCTGCGCTCATTTTCCCGCTGTCCGCGACTTCGATAAATATTCTTAAATGCCTTATTGTCATACTGACTCCTTTTATTCTGTAAAAATTGCAAATTATCAATAGGTTTTACCTATAATTATTATAAGATAATATCATTTTATTATTAGTGAAACAAGTGGTACATTAGTGTAGGATAAAAATATTATTTTAAAGCGGGGGTTTTGATTATGGCAACTCTAACGGTTAGTGCCGAAGATGAAAAAAGGGTAAAAGCACTAGGATTTTTACGAAATAAGGGAACTGATAATTTTTCCGCAAGGGTTATTACTGTAAATGGCAAGATTACAGCTGCCCAAAACAAATGTATATCGGAAGCATCTGAGCTTTTCGGAAACGGTAATATTACTTTTACTGCTAGATTAACTGTAGAAGTTCAGGGAATTCCCTATGATAAAATTGAGAACTTTCGGGCATATATAGCGAAAGAATGCCTTGTAACCGGTGGAACAGGCGCCAAGGTACGCCCAGTGGTTTCCTGTAAGGGGACAACCTGTAGGTTTGGTTTGATTGATACCTTTGCAGTATCCGAGGAAATTCACCATAGATTCTTTGAAGGGTATTCTGGTGTTAAACTACCCCATAAATTTAAGATTGCAGTGGGTGGATGTCCAAACAGCTGTGTTAAGCCAGACTTAAATGATCTGGGGATTGTAGGCCAAAATATACCAAGCTATGATAAAGAGCTATGTAGAGGTTGCAAGAAATGTACTGTAGAAGCCGCTTGCCCTGTTCATGCCGCAAAGATTGTGGATGGGGTTTTGGCTATAAACAAAGGCGAATGCCTAAACTGCGGCCGTTGCGTCGGAAAATGTCCTTTTCATGCTATACCGGAGGGTAAGGTGGGTTACAAGGTATGTATTGGAGGTAGATGGGGAAAACGTGTTGCCCGCGGTATACCTTTAAACAAAATATTTACAGACGAAGAAGAAGTAATGGATATAGTGGAAAAAACCATACTTTTTTATAAGAAACAAGGTAAGGCTGGAGAACGCTTATCCGAAACCATAGAAAGACTTGGCTTTGAAAACGTTGAATCACAGCTATTATCTAATGACCTTTTAAAACGAAAGCAGAATATTTTAAATGCCTAACCTTGTAGTGTATTAATATAGGTATAAATATTATTCCAATCACTAATTCTACAAGTATGGTTATCCCAAGATTAAGTCCGTATAATGGTGTAAAAAGAGAAATAATTTGAGCCAAGGCTCAACCTCGGTTAGAATATAGTTGCGACACAAATACCAAACCGAGGAGGATGAACCATGGCTCAGTATAATATTACAATAACCGAAGAACTTTTGCACGGATTATTTTTATCAAATGGCAGGGATGAAGCATTTTCCAAATTATTGGAAGAAATCTTCAACCAGGTACTCCTATCCCAATCAACAGAGCAAATAGG
>JBMNUR010000311.1:0-3782 GCA_050946395.1 Peptococcales bacterium | reverse complement strand
ATTTTTGTACGTTTCCGGGCTGTACGGGTCGGTAATTGTTTGATGCAACAGATCAAAGTGCATCGGTTCAATCGATCTGGTGATAATGTTCATGCTTGCTCCTTAGAAATACAGTTCGTAGTGTCCAACTCTTATCATTGGCTTGGGTGATGGAATAAGTCAAGTGAAGATTGCAAGCGGATCAAGGAGGATATAGCTATGAGCATAAAGGTTTTACATCAGATTTCAAGCGGACATCGAACTGTTATGTCATGCTTTTGGCATATTTGATTTTAATACGCGTTCGCGTATGATGGGGAAGAACAAGAAATAAAAAACGACGATGTTCTTGATGAAAGAATACGAATCGGTTTGAAAGGAAGGTACCATGAGAGGATGGTCTCAACAAGGGCGGCAGATTGCCGCGGTCAACAGGATCAGAGATTTTATTCATGAGTTGAAGCGAAGCTATGTCCATAGTGAACTGGCCTTTTCGGCGACTCGGCATACGTGCGATGAGCGATTGCCCCTGGTCGATACGTTCGATCTCGAGCGGCTGCCGATCAAGGAAGGCGAGAGGTGGGGAAGCGCCTGGCAATCCTCCTATTTCATCCTTTCCTGCGATCTGCCAAAGGAGTATGAAGGTAAAGAGCTGGCGGTCCGGCTCAATCTGGGCGGCGAGATGCTCGTCTATTCGGAGAGCGGCACTCCGCTCTACGGGCTTACAAGCTACAGCCATTACGAGAAAGACTACCTCAAAGATACTCATCGGATAGGATTCCACAAAGGGAAGGTTCGGCTCTACGTGGAGGTTGCCGCCAACGACCTGTTCGGCATCGAGCGGGATGAAAAGAAGCTCGATCGTTCGGGAAAGCATCCCGAAGGGGTTTGGAATGGAATAGTTGCATACGCCAGGATTGGAATCTTTGATGACCAACGGTGGAAGCTCTTCATGGCCAGCGAGTTCCTGTTTGATCTGTATCAATCGATCGACAAGGATTCTCCACGCGCTGTCCGGGTGCTTGGCGCCCTGTTTGATGCAGCGCTCATCTACCCGGTTCGGGGAACGGAAGCCGCTCTATCCGTTCTGACTGAAGTCCTTGACAAACCTGCCGTGCCTTCCGCATTGTCGACTACGGCGGTGGGGCATGC
This sequence comes from Peptococcales bacterium, assembly GCA_050946395.1. GTDB lineage: Bacteria > Bacillota > Peptococcia > Peptococcales > BICA1-8 > JBMNUR01. The sequence continues at coordinate 2,651 of JBMNUR010000311.1, read as the reverse complement.
CCACATCGATACCGCCTGGCTCTGGCCGATTGCGGAAACGCACCGAAAAGTGACTCGGACATTCGCCAGCCAGCTTCGAAATCTGGAACGATACCCCTCCTATCTCTTCGGAGCTTCAACTCCTCAGCACTACCAGTGGGTCAAAGAAGAACACCCGGCTCTCTATGCGCAAATACGGAGCGCCGTTGCCTCAATGCGATGGGAACCGTTGGGTGCGATGTGGGTCGAACCGGATTGCTCATTGGTATCGGGCGAATCATTGGTTCGCCAGATTGTCGAGGGAAAGCAGTTCTTTAAGGAGGAGTTCGGGATAGATGTGAGGAACTGCTGGATTCCGGATGTGTTCGGATATCCCGCTTCATTGCCGCAGATCTTGAGAAAAGCCGACGTTCAATATTTTTTGACTCAAAAAATATCATGGAACGCCCATACTCAATTTCCCTATGAAACATTTATCTGGGAGGGAATCGACGGGTCGCAGGTGGTAACGCACTTTCTCCCGGAGCGCACCTACAATTCGGGCGGAAGAGCCGACGGTCTTATCCGAGCGGAGCGCGGATATCTGGAAAAAGATCGTCTTGATGAATTCCTCACTGCAGTAGGGATCGGAGACGGCGGAGGCGGACCGAAAGACGAACATATCGAACGCATTATCCTGGCAAAAAACTTGGAAGGAGTTCCGAAAGCCTCCTTTGGCCGGGTTGATCGGTTCTTTGAGCGGCTGGAGGCTCAAAAAGAGCTCTTGGATCTCTATCGAGGCGAGCTCTATCTGGAGCTGCATCGGGGAACCCTGACGACCCAAGCGCGTACGAAAAAGAACAACCGGATCTTTGAAGAAGCGATTCGGGTCATCGAGTCCCTGTTCGCAACCCAAAAGCGCTATCCCCGGGAAACAATCAAACACGTGTTGAGAGACGGCTTGATGCTGCAATTCCATGATATCCTTCCGGGGTCAAGCATCGGAAAGGTGTACAGGGAGGCGGATTCGCTGTACGCAAGGATGTTTGCAACCCTCGGTGAGCTCATCGTCGAGTATCTTGAGAGCAACAAGACGGATTGGAATTTCATATCGTCTTCGTTTTTTACTCGAGGTCGGGAGACCAAGCGATCGAAGTATCTTTCGATCTATCGATTCAACGACTCCGACGACATGCAGCTGGTCAAGATAGAGGGGTTGGATACGGATGGAAGATCATACATGCTCGATGGAAGATATCCGCTTACCCGGTTCGGGGATTCCCATTGGCTGTATCTTCCGCTCGCTCGGAAGGGGTGGAATTCATTTGTCATCAGCGAACAACACCCGGTCAAGCTTTCCAAGGACTCACTGATCCTAGAAAACGAGCATATCACGTATGAGTTTGCTCCCAACGGACAGATCATACACGCGATCGATCATGCAACGGGCAGAGACCGGATGCATGGCGCTTCGGGCAACGTATTGCGACTCTATGCCGATACTCCTCAGAAATGGGAGGCCTGGGATATTGATTTTTATTATCGCCAACAGGAGATCGAGACCCTTCAGGCGGTGGAACATCAATACCATGTGGACAATGAATCATTTGCCGCGCTTCGGTTCGTGTATAAGACCGAACATTCAACGATTCTCCAGTATGCGATCCTGCCGAAACAGGGGCGCCAGGTCTATTTTAAAACCCACGTCGACTGGAATGAATGCCGCAAACTTTTGCGAGTCGAGTTCCCGATCGATTCCATGGTCGAGTGGGCTTCGTGCGATATTCCCTATGGAGTTCTGAAGAGAAAGACCCACATTCAGGATGAGAAGGATTTTGCCCAGTTCGAATTTGCCGCCAGAGGGTTTGTTGATGTCGGAGACGGCACAACGGGCGCCGCGCTGCTTTCCGATTCAAAATACGGGTATTCATGCCGAGACGGAGTGCTTGGAATGAGCTTGCTCAGGGCTCCGCTCGATCCCGATCCGTTTGCGGATCTCGGAGAGCACTCGTTCGTGTACGCGTTGTATCCCTACGCTGACAAGGCCAATCATGTCCGCGCTCTTTCCAATGCACTCAATGATCCCGGCGTTGCAGTTTTTTCCGAAGAACCGATCATGCTGGATGCACAGCCGCTTTCGCTGGAAGGCGACGGGGTGGAACTGTCGGTGCTGAAGCAAGCCGAGACAAGCGCTGCGTTGGTATTTCGGGCGGTTGAAACAGGCGGGCAAGAGCGTTTTGTGACGCTTCATTGTGCTTCAACCCTGGTGTTCAATGAAGCCAACTTGTTGGAAGAGGCCATTTCCGATACAGAATATCGAGATGGAGATCAGATCGCGTTCATGCCCTTCGAAATCAAGACCTTTGTGCAGATACTCCGATAAGGAGGAGCAAATAGGGCAATCAACTCCCTTGACGTTCCTTTCCATTATCCGCATAATGGCAAGGTAATCAAAACCGCGGGGCTTTGCCCCTCAGGAAGGAGCTCTACAGTGCCTTGTGGACGAAAAAGAAAAAGACATAAGATTGCCACGCACAAGCGGAAGAAAAAGCTGAGAAAGAACCGCCACAAGAAAAAGAAATAGGTTCGATGGCAATCATCGTAGGGAAACCGCCGGATATTCTGGCGGTTTCTGCCGTTTTGTTGACCTGGACCGGTCAAGCATGATAGATTACAAAGACCTCTTTATCCAT
>JBMNUR010000310.1:0-3786 GCA_050946395.1 Peptococcales bacterium | reverse complement strand
CAGAGTTAATGCTACGTGTTGTAAAAGTCGCAGCAGATAAAAAAATACCTATTTATCTTTATGGAAGTACGGAAAAGACAATCGATTTACTGAAAAATAATTTACAGCGGAAATTTGCTAGTTTAATCATAGCCGGAGCAGAAAATTCTAAATTTAGAAGAATCACTATAAACGAAAAAATGGAAATAGTTAACGAAATTAAATCAAGTGGTGCCAAGATAATATTTGTAGGTTTAGGCTGTCCACGACAAGAAACTTGGGTTTTTGAATATCGTAATTTACTTAACATGCCTTTAATAGCTGTAGGAGCTGCTTTTGATTTTCATGCAGGGGTATTAAGTCAAGCCCCTTCTTGGATGCAAAAAAGTGGATTGGAATGGTTTTATCGGTTTTTACAAGAACCCAAAAGGTTATTTAAGCGTTATATATTTTTAAACCCGTATTATTTATTTTTGCTCTTTTTAGAAGTATTTGCTTTGCGGCATATTCCAGTTTTACTACCTACGGGTAAGGAAGAGGAGGAAAATTTTGGGTAATAGGTATGGACTATTATATAATAGCGCGAATATATTAGATTGAACCCAGAAATAAAAACTTAAAACTATGAAAGGAGATTAAAAGTGAAATTCTGGGTAAAGGTTATACTTTGTTTAAGTATTACTTTAACTATATCTAGCCTTTTAATATATTGTTACTTTGAGACAATGCAACCATTTCAAAGTGAAGAGATTCCTATACTGGTAACTCCTAATAAAGATGTAGAAAATGGAGATAGCGAGGAAGCCCCAGGTCTAGAATATTTCACACAGAAACAACTTAATAGCTTTAATGTTCTCTTACTGGGGATAGATAATTGGGATAATGAATTATCAAGAACAGATTTAATGATGCTTATTAATGTAGATACCACAAACAAACAAATCAGTATCATATCAATACCTAGAGATACCAGGGTTGAAATTCCGGATGTAGGATATACCAAAATAAACCATGCCCATTTAATTGGTGAGACAAAGGGCGGCAATAAGGGGGGTACAGAGTTAGCCCTCCAAACCACTAGTGACTTCTTTCAAACTATGATCCATTACTACGTAAAAGTAGATATTGAGGGCTTTATAAATTTTATTGATTCTATTGGTGGGATAGAAATCGAGCTAACTCGACCAGTTAAATTGTCACATATTGATGTGACATTACCGATGGGAAAACAAAATATCGATGGGAATCTTGCTTTTAATCTTGTACGTGAACGGTATTCAATGGCAGATGGTGACTTTGGAAGGCAAAAAAATCATTATCTAGTTTTAAATGCTTTAGCTTATAAACTGTTAAGTCCTGGGTATCTAACAAAATTACCAGAGCTTATCAAAAGTGCTAGAAAAGAAATTGTTGATACTAATTTTAAGGATATTGAATTAATTAGTCTAGCCTGGCTTTTAAAAGGTTTAACAAAGGAAAACATTAATTATGTGCAAATTCCCGGGAGGTCAGAATACCATGCCGACCCTTTAATTAAAGCAACACTTTATTATTGGGTGCCAAATATGGATAAAGTAAACGAGATTGCAGCCCAATATTTAAATAATTAAGTTACTAAAAGAGAACATTACGGGGGCGAGATTAATGGAAAGTAAGCTAAAATCCGAAGACTTTGGAGAAATAGACTTAACACAATTGTTAAAAGTTCTTTTAAAAAGAAAATGGATGATTTTTGCTCTGACCTTAATTGCCCTAGTCATTAGTATTATATTAAATTACTTTGTGTTTTCGCCGGTATATGAAGCGAATACTGTCTTGATGATTGCTAACCCAACAGAACAGCAGTATTATCCAGCTAGAGAGGAGCAATCTTTAGAGGGATTAGCTAGGACTTTAGCAACCTTACCACAGATGACTTTAAAAACTTATGAGGGACAACTGAAAAACGAAAGACTACTAAAATCTCTTGTAAAGGATTTAAATCTTAATGAGGAAAAATATACGATAAAATACCTAAAGAAAAATATATCTACTAATGTTGTTAAAGATACTAGTTTACTCGAAATTAAAGTAAATAACCATGACCCAGTTTTGGCTGCATTAATCGCCAATACATTAAGTAATAATTTCATAGATTTTATTTCTGAAAAAAGCCTAGAACGCATAGAACAATCAAGACAGATATTTCAGGAACAGATTGTTTCAATTGAACAACAGTTAGTTCAGGCTAAAAAAACTTTAAATGATTTTACTAGCCAGTTTAGAAATATAAGTTATCTTGAGGAAGAGTTGAGACTAAAACAGGAAATTCTAGATGTTAATCGGCGGGCTTTAATTGCATCCAAAAACGAGGCATATTATCGGCCTATCATTAGTAGAATAGCTATTGAAATCGACGAATTACAATCGGAATTGATTAAAAAACAGTGGGAACATCAACGTCAAATACAAGAAATAGAAAGATTGGAGAAGAATTATAATCTTTTTGCTGACCAGATTTCCCAAACTCAGATTTTCGAATCTATTGACATAGGCAAATCTAACGTTATGATAGTCGCCAAAGCTTTTGAGCCGACTATTCCGGTTAGTCCCAAGAAAGGACAAAATATCGCTATAACCCTTGGAGTTACTTTACTATTAGGGATAGCCTTAGCTTTTATATTGGAGCTATTTGATAACAGAATAACAGATATTGAAGACGTCAAAAATCATTTAGGCTTGCCGGTTCTTGGGAAAGTTCCCACAATTAAATATAAATCTAAAAATAAAAAGCAAAAACTGATAACCTTTTTGAATCCCAAATCAGCACAAGCTGAAACTTTTCGAACCATACGAACCAATCTCTATTATGAGAATATGAATCATTGCTTTAAAAAAATACTGATTACCAGTGTAGGACCAGGCGAAGGTAAATCAACTGTTTTAAGTAATTTAGCAGTTGTTATGGCACAATCAGGCAAAAGAATACTTTTAGTTGATGCCGATTTGCGTAGACCTGCTTTACATAGGATTTTCGAAATTGAAAATTTACTGGGCCTGTCTAATTTTTTAGAGGAAAAAATGAGTCTTATAGATGTAATGCAAAAGACAAAAATAGAAAACCTGGACATAGTTACTAGCGGACCGATCCCCCTCTATCCTTTGGAGTTATTAAGCTTTGGTAAAATAGAACAATTATTTGAAGAAGTTATTAAGGATTATGATTATATACTTTTAGATACACCACCTATTGCAAATGTAACTGATGCCACAGTTTTAGCGGAGAAAGTTGATGGGGTATTAATGGTTATTAACAGTAATATGGTAACAATTGATTTGGTTCATTACTCTATAGAAATGTTAAACAGAGCAAAAACAAAAGTCATAGGAGTTATTTTAAATAATGCCCAATATGGGAAAGAATTTTATCGATTTTATCATGATTATGGAAATTGAGAAAAAGATTAAGGGAGGAGGAGTATAGAATGTCCCACCCTGATCGAAAGCTTTTGCGCGAGAAAAAACGAAAGAGCAGAAATGCTGAAGAGGGCTTGGCAAAGAAAAATAATTTAGGGGTAATGGATTTGACTCCCTATAATGCTGTGGAATTTATTACCAAAAATAAAAATAGTATCACTTACAAGTGATAACCAGCCTGTTGACAAAGTTATTCAAAACAAAATCCATATAATTTTATCATGAGTGAAGCATTTGGCGAGTTTAGATAAAAAGAACGTAGACGGCTGAAGACCAGAATTAGCAACTGTTTGAACCGAAGGTGAGTTTTGCTAATTCCTGAAGCCGTTGAGTTCATTCACAATAAATTGT
>JBMNUR010000309.1:0-3787 GCA_050946395.1 Peptococcales bacterium | reverse complement strand
TTCAGCAAAAAAAATAGAAAGTAGTGTAGTATTTCGAAAGCTTTTTCCTAGTTGTAGACCACATGCTACAGGTAAGGTAATTAACGCAGATGTTAATAAAATACCGGTAATTTTAATGGAGACCACAATGGTCATGGAGGTTAATAATAGAAATAAGATGTTGATAGTTTCTACTCGCATACCTCTAATTTTTGCCGCTTCTTCATCAAAAGTTAAAAAGAAAAGTTTATTATAAAGTAAAATAGTTATACTAAAAACAAATAAAGCTACCAAAGAAATTACCACTAAATCCAAAGTAGATATTGCGATGATACTGCCAAAGAGATAACTCATCACATTAGATGTACTACTGCCACCGATGCTTATTAATACAATTCCTAAACCAAGACCTGCTGCCATGATAATGGCAATACTAAGTTCATCATACTTTTTAAAGTTTTTTCTTAAAAAGTCTATAAGTAAACTGGCTAATGAAGCAGTAATTAAGGCCGTAAAGGTTGGATTGGTGCCTATTATTAGCCCTAAAGCTATTCCCGACATGGAAATATGGGCTAAAGCATCACCAATCATGGACAACCTTTTTAATATTAAAAAAGAACCCACCAAGGGACAAATTATTCCAATTATTGTTCCAGCTAAAAGTGCTCGTTGCATAAAAGCATAATTTAAAAATTCCATAGAACCTCCAGTAAGTGGCTAGTATTATTAGTGACTAGTCACTAGTATATTTTTTAATTTTACCTTCATTGACAGCTAAAATTACATCAGTGTCATTTTTTAACCAACGCAAATCATGGGAGACAAATATTATAGTGGTACCTTTTTGACGCAGTGTAGACAAAATTTGGGCGATTGATTTTTGGGAATTTTCATCAATCCCTACAAAAGGTTCATCAAGGATTAAAATTTCCGGCTGAGTTACTAATGTTCGGGCTAAAAAAACCCGTTGTTGCTGTCCTCCCGATAGATTGCCGATAAGCCTTTTGCGGTAATGTTCTAGTCCTACCAAAGTTAATACCTCATGAACTTGTACCTTTATTTTCTTTGGCATAAAGGGTAACAATGTGCGGATATTTAGAGGGGCAGCAATAACTTCTTCAACACTTGCGGGGAAACTTGTATTAAAAGCTGTAGCTTTTTGAGAAAGATAACCTATTTTTGTCCAGCTATTAAATTGGTTTAAGGGTGATCCCTGAAGATAGACTTGTCCAATCTGAGGTTTTACTAAACCTAAGATAATTTTTATTAAAGTACTTTTTCCTGCCCCATTAGTTCCTATGATACCTACCATTTGACCGGAAGGGATTTCTAATGTTATATTATGTAAAATATAGTTTTGGCCGGAATAAGCAAAGGAGATGTTATCGAGAAATACAGCTGATTTGTTCATAAGTTACTCCTAAAGTATTAAAATAATTAATAATTGCTTTTATTTAATTATAATTACCAATTAAGTCCAAGGTCAAACAAAAAGAACTTTTTGTATAAAAAGGAGGCAAAATAAATGTCACTACCAGAAGGATTTGTCCAAGTATATACAGGCAATGGCAAAGGTAAAACAACTGCGGCTATCGGTTTAGCAATACGTGCCTTAGGAGCAGGAAAGAAGGTGCTTTTCTTACAGTTCATGAAAGCAAAATCTTATAGTGAACACAATATTTTAGATAAAATTTCACCTAACCTAACCTTAGAAACTTTAGGCAAGCCGTTCTTTATTGCTAGAAAGGAAGATTTAGCTCCCGAAATGCTGGCTAAATGGCAAGATAAATGTGTTATTTTTGAAAAAGGCAATCCTCCTGCAGAATATGTTCAACTTTTAGAAAAAGGAGTGAAAATTGCTGAAGAGGGGGTAAAGAGCGGGTTATATGACCTGGTAATTTTGGATGAGATTAATGTAGCTCTGTATTATGAGCTTATAAGTATAAATCGTGTTTTAGGGTTAATAGAAAATAGAAAAAAGCATGTTGAATTAGTTTTAACTGGTCGTAATTGCCCTCAGGAAATTATAGATGTGGCGGATTTGGTAACAGAGATGCGGGAAATAAAACATTATTACACTAAAGGGGTAGAAGCAAGAAGAGGCATTGAAAACTAAACCCGGGCGATTTTGCCCGGGTTTTAATTACTATTTCAAATAAGGCATGGGATCAACATGTTCTCCATTAATTCTTACTTCATAATGGATATGGGGCCCGGTGCTCCAGCCGGAAGAACCGACTTTACCGATAGCTTGTCCACGTTTTACCTCATCCCCGACTTTTACCAAGTATTTGGAAAGGTGAGGGTACATTGTGGACATTCCACCACCGTGATCAACAATAATTGTATTGCCATAGGCACCTTGCCAGCCTGTGAAAATTACTTTGCCGTTTGCACCGGCAACAGCATTTGAACCATGAGGTGCAGCAATATCAACTCCTGTATGCATAGATCTTTTTTTGGTTATAGGGTGAATACGCATCCCATATTTTGATGTAATTCTGGTATAACCTGGTGTGGGCCATGCCAGTTGACTAGGCCTTTGGCCTCCCGTTGATTGCAGTCTTCTTATAGCATCGGCGATGAGTTTGGATTGTTTTTCAAATTCTTCCAGCATTTGTTCATAGGTTTCTTTTTGTGACTCAATTTCTTTTACTAAATCTTTTTGTCTGGCACTAGCAATTTGTAATTGTTGGCTTTTAGTTTGACGGGAAGATTTTAGGGCTAATAGATTTGCCTTTTTGTCTTCTAATTCTCTCTTTTTGTTTTCTAAGGCAGTTCTTTCAGATTCAAGAACAGTTAATAAATCGGTATCATTTTTAGCTAGTTTTTTCAGGAACTCAAATCTTGTTAAAAAATCATTAATACTGGTAGCTTGAAATAAGACTTCTAGAATATTTATATCACCTTGTTCGTATATTTGCCGTAATCTGTTCTCAAATACTTCTGTTCTTTCTGCTACTTCTGATTCTTTAATATTTATTTCTTTTTGGGTGTCATTAATATTCTTTTCCGCGGTAGAAAGTTGTTTTTCCAATTCCTCTATTTCATTGTAGGTCTTTTCAATATTGGCGTTAATGGATTGAAGCTCGGATAAAGTTTTTTGTTTTTCCTTTTCTTTTTGTTTTATCTTTGATTCAGTATCTTTGATTTTTTTATCAATTTGTTGTTGCTGTTTATATATATCATCCAATTCAGAACTTAGAACTGGAAGAAAAGAACTAGTTAAAAGTGTTCCAATTAATAGTGTACTAATTAAGAACCTTCCAAATTTTGCCATAAAACTACTACACCCCTCATAAAATTATTTTCATAATCATCTTTCGACATGAGGGGAAAATATCCTCTTTACTATTTGTGGAATTTACCAGTTTTTTCGTAATTCTATCTTTTGTATGTAACAAAATGCAGCCTTTTGCGGCTGTAAAATAACTAAGGGTGGACAGAGTCGTCCACCCCTAAAGTTCTTTATATCACAATTCTATTGGAAGGGTCTTTGATTACCAAGTTCATGCCGAACGTTTTGCAGATAATTTTGTTCTTGAGCTTGTTGATTATACTGTTGATTGGGGTTGCCCACATTAAAACCACCTTGGGTAAAAGGACTATTCTGGAAGGTGTCGGGTCCCATGGTAGCAACAGAAGAATTATGTGCATTATTTTGTAAATTTGGTTGTTGCTGCTGAGTTATATTCGTATTGTGCCTTTGTTGAAAAGCTTGGAAACCTTGGTAAGTAGAGGGTCCCATAGTTGCTAAAGAATTGCTTTGGTTTCCGAAAGGCTGATATTGGGAAAATTGTTGTTGAGC
>JBMNUR010000308.1:0-3794 GCA_050946395.1 Peptococcales bacterium | reverse complement strand
CTATAACTTCACCGTTGTAGTAAACTTTCATAATTTCCCTCACTATTTATTTTGTAGCACTCCCATTATATCAAAGTGTTAAACAAAAGTCAATAGAACATATTCCCGTAGTAAGTTCCGAGTAGTGACGCTATTATTGCGACAATAGTTTTTATTGTTAGTTTAGTGTCGGTCATATACCAAATTCGTCAGTTAATGTTTTTTCTGTAAAAGCCGATAATGCGGCTAAAAGTTTTTTATCATCATCGTAATATCCATCGTTCCAAAATCCAGGGATGTAAGTTACCTTAATATAGCCCCTGTCGTGTGGGGTCGTGCTTAACGAAACGATAATTTGATTTTTTATCCTCTTGGTGGTAGCAAGTACCAACTTGCCATCTTTCCATAATTTAAGGTGTATTCCTATGCGTAACTTTCTGTTGTGCTTTCCGGTTCTTGTCGCCATATAGCTCCTTTATATTAAACCTAATAAACCACCCCAAAAACCTAACGCAAAACCAATCATAAACCAGAAAATCATATAGATTATCCAAGCACTAACGATAATCCCGATAACATACATTGTTTTTTCTAGCCAATTCATTGTTGTCCAAGGTCTAATTTTCATTTTTCCTCTTTCATATTTTGATAATATTTCAGTATTTCCTTGACTTCGACCCAGCCAAGTTTGTTGTCTTTCAATAATTTATTTGTTGATGTTACTAGCTGTCGCATATCTTTATGAGCTAATATCCATTTTTTTTGTTTATCGTCTAGCATTTATCCTTATTACCAATTACTTCTATATCTAGGCATTCATCTTTTAATTTCATTTTCCCCTCGAATCCAATAAGTCTTAAAATATCTTCACCAAGAGTTTTTGATTGCCAACATTTTTTACAAAAAGAATATTCTTTCCCGCTCATTCCTGCACCCAAGACTAAATGCTCTACTACTAATTTTTCTCTATCGTTCTCGTAACACAAACAACATTGCAATAATTCTCTTTCAGCATTCCAAGCATCTTTAACAAAAGCTATCGTTTTCACTTTAACCCTTTCATTATTATCTGCTCTTATAATTGATTCCACGTTACCACTATAATTCTTTTGCTCGATTATTTTCCCAGCTTCGTTTTGACATCTCGTGATTAGCTCTATTTGTACTCCTTTTTCGTGGTTCAGCTTCTGGGCGTATAAAATCTTTTCCCTTAAATAACTGTTTTTCTTGGTTTGTTTATAAGGCAAGTTTACCCAATTTCGGCATATCTTTGAGTCAGTTTTGATTGTCGCACCTAATTCGCATATTTCTAGGGCTTTAATAATAGCCGAGAGTTCAGCATAATTGATAGTAAAATTCCCAAGATGTTCTGATATAATCTCACCATTTGGGCATTTAACAACATAAAAACTATCCTGTCCTTCTTGCCCATTTTTATAGGTCGACCCATCCGTGTAGTAACTCACCTGTCCTCCTCTGTTAGTTTTCTTAAGTAGTCGCTAATGTTCATTTTATTTTCTTTAGCTTTCTTTCTAATCTTTTTTCTTAATTCTTCACTTGCTAAAAACTTAACTGGTTTCCATATTTCTTTGTATTCCAATTTACCTCCTTTTTATGTACTGATTAGTACCTATAAAACCCCTTCCCTCTCCCAATCTAATGCCCGAAGTTTAGGTTGTCTCTACATATACGCTTGATCTTTCTACCGGTCTCTGTCCCGCTCCCTGAAAAAGTCAGGGTCTTGTTGCTGTGTGGTTAAATTACTTCGGTATAATGAGTTGTCTTCGGTCAGGCTCTAATCTTCCTTGCCCTTTGGCAACCACTATTAGAGCAGTGGCATAGCATTTGCTATAAGTTGATTTATACTCCAAAGGTTTATAAACCAACTTTACAGCAACTAAAAAAGCCCAGGAAAGCCCTAGACTAATTTAGAATTATAGAAAACAACAATTCTTTTTGCGATGTTGCTCGCAGATAACAATTCGTTAAATTGTGGAATTGTTATTTTCATAATTAATTACATCTTATTATTTGAAAGATATTTTGTCAACTATTAAAAAGAACACTCCAGTCGTTTTTACACAACCAGAGTGCCTAATTTGTTCGGATTCCGCATAGTTATCCCGCTTAAAACTTGTTAAGCCAATACTGCCCAGCCCCGAAAAGCTGTTATAAATAATTCTACCTTATTTCTCAATAGCTTTGTCAACTGTTCTCTTAGTTACCGAAAACCCACACCAACCAGCGATGATTGTAGCAACATCCATTGAGATTACCTCAAACTGCCCTAAAACCAACGCAATTCCACCGATTACCGCTAACCAAAAAGAAACCGAGGTTAGCATGTCTTTGATTTTTTCCATCATTTCCTTTCTATTAGTTTAGATATAAACATCTTAAAGTGTTCCCAAGCTGTCATCTCTTTAACTTCGCATTTGTGTTCGTCAATTTGCTTTTGTAGTTTGTCTTTTTGAATAACACAATCATCTTTTTGTGATTGACAGTCCTCTAAAAGTTCGTGCATACTTTCAACCTCTTGTGAGAGTTCAGAATTTCTAGTTACTAGATCAGAGTTTTGTTTCTTTAGTTGCTCTACCTTTGAATTAAGACCATTGATTTGAACATCTCTAGCGTCAATCTGCCCCTGCATCTCGGCTCGAAGTTGAGCTAACCTTGCATCTTGGTCTTTTTGTTTGATAAGAATATCCCCCGAAGGTTGTCCCTTGACGATAGAAAGCCCTTCGATACTCTTGGGGTTCTCTACATAAAATTGTTTGTTATCAAATTCCGCCCATACTTGTCCGTTGTTATCCCATAATTTTAGTCCGTTCATATTATCCTTTCCCTTAAATAATCTATATGAAACTATCGGATATACTATTGATTTTCCTAGTGGGTCAACTTGTGATCCATCAGCTTTAATTATGAAGAAGTGCTGTGGCACACCGCTTGACTTATAATAATTAGTTTCTGCAATAGTGTCATAAGAAGGCTTTGTTTTTGATATTCCGTGATATTCAAGCCCTAGTATTCTCGCTGCTGGTTCGGAGTCAATCAAACAACCACCTGTATATCCTCCATTTTTTAGCATTTCGTTAGCTTGGTCTGGTGGGATATTAGAAAGCATAGAAAGGCAACACAAGAAACACCCACTCTGACAAATCGTATCCGAGCAAGTACCTAGTTTTTTTGATCCCCATTTAGGGTCGCATTGTTTGTAGAAGTTCATTTTTTCCTTAATGCTTCAAGTGCTTTTTCACCTAATAAGAATCCTGCTGCCATAGTCAGTCCCGTTTGTACCGACCATGGAATATCGTAGTCCTTAAAGACGCAATCTAGCGTGAAAGCTACAATCCAGACCACGACAATTACCGACAGCACAATATCCTTTAAAAGTACCTCGTACTTATTTTGTTTTGGTTTTCTTGACATTGATTCGGTCTCGCAAGTAAATAAAAGTAGCTTGGTAAACAGTGCCAAAGAACCAACCCAAAAGGAAGAAAAACAAATTGTTGTACCATAACTTATCAAGATACTCTGGTGGCATTTAACTCCTTTCTGATATATTCTGGCGGTGCTTTACCGAGTGTTCCTCCATTTGTTTTTTAAGCACGGCAAGCTCCTTATCTAGTTGATTTATTTTTGGCATTTAATTCCCTTGTCCGTAATTTAATATTCCTAACTTATATATCCGCTACTTATTTTTCTTTTCTTCTTCGGTTAAAGCCCTAAAAGCCTCCTGAATAGCTTGATGTTCAGCTAGCGTGCCTTTATAATTTGCTATCACTCTGGCGATTATCTCTTTTGCTTCTTCT
>JBMNUR010000307.1:0-3796 GCA_050946395.1 Peptococcales bacterium | reverse complement strand
AGGAAAAATAAAATTCTTTAGTTAATTTTTTATAAAAAATGTAGTAATGACAAGTTCAGCCTGTTGACAAAGTAATTCAAAACAAAATTCCTATAAATTTATCATTAGTAAAATTTGCTTTGCTAAGCTTTAAGCGAAAGCCATAGTTGCACTTATGCCACCTAAAACTTTTTCTTTCATTTAGGCTAAGTGAAGCATTTGGCAAGTTTAGATAAAAAGAACGCATACGGCTGAAGACCAGAATTAGCAACTGTTTGAATAATCGAAGGTGAGTTTTGCTAATTCCTGAAGCCGTTGAATTCATTCACAATAAATTGTCTGAGCCAGCGTAACGTTGATGAATATGTAGTTTGTCTACATTAGGACAAGTTGTTTTTTCATGATGCAGGTAAAGTTTGATTAAGTATATATACATTATCTTTATTAAAAAAGGGTAATTAACTTTATGCTCTAGGGCATCTTCTTTTTGCCCTGAAGGGCAATCTTTGTCTACACAGCGAAAAGCTCAGGTAAAGTTTGTATAGCAAGCTAGAGACTATGTTTAGGGTTATATTTACTATCTTCTGTTCGTTGGGTATTGGTTTGATCTAAATAAACTTCTGATGAGTATGTGCTTACCTACTTAGAAGATAAGAGAAAACGATTGATAATTCTTTGATGTAATAAATTGTAGTCGGTACCTATTTATTATTTAGATAGATTGTTATTTGTTTAACAAACAAATAACACTTTTAAAGGGAATTATAAATAAACTTATATAACACTAGTGGGTTAGTGGAAGACGCAGAAGGAATATAAAAACAATTTGGTTTGCAAATAAGAATTCATTATCAAATAACAATATATTTATTGTATATTCTTGTTATAATAGTTTTAAAATGTTATAATTTTAATAATCTTATTATAAAATTAAATAGTAAAAAAATAAATTGCAATAATATTTGTGAAAATGGTCACAAAAACAAATTGTTTCTTTCATCCTTAATTTAATTGAATTAGCTCGATTTAGCTAGTATTTATATCTATTTTTAAGGAGGCTATGTTATGAGTTGTAACTGCCAATGTACAGCAGAGAAAAAAGGTGACCCGCGTTACCAGCAGCTTGACGAAATTATTAATAAGCACAAAAACCACAAAGGCTCATTAATTCCTGTATTACATGAAGCACAAGGTGTATTTGGCTACTTATCAGAAGAGGTGCAAATTTATATTGCTGAAAAACTTAATTTGCCCTTAAGTGAAGTTTATGGAGTTGTTAGTTTTTATTCCTTATTTACAACCGAACCGCGAGGCAAGTACGTAATAAATGTCTGTTTAGGGACAGCTTGTTATGTAAAAGGTTCTGGTAGAATAATGGATAATCTGAAGAAAGAACTTGGCGTCGGTATTGGAGAAACAACATCAGATGGTTTATTTACTTTAGAAGGTTGTCGTTGTATAGGTGCCTGCGGGTTAGCACCGGTTTTAACTGTAAACGAGCAGGTTCATGGCCGTTTAACTGAAGATGATGTTCCAAGACTAATAAGATTCTATAAACTTAAAGAAGAACAAAATAGCTAAATTGGGGGTGTATATAGTGAAATCTCTTGAAGAATTATTGGTTTTAAAAGAAAAGGCTAAAGCGGAATTATCTATTCGTGATAAAGATTATTTAGCTAAGATAGAAATTGCTATGTCTACTTGTGGTATAACAGCTGGAGCTAGGGAAGTTTTAAATGCAGTAATTGATGAACTTAAAGTAAGAAATTTACACAATGTTCAAGTTTCCCAAACAGGTTGCCCAGGGTTATGTTTTCATGAACCTCTAGTTACTATAAGTAAACCTAATCAGGCTAAATTTGTTTATGGAAAGGTTACTCCCGAACGGGTAAAAAAAATTATCTCTTCCCATATAATTAATGACCAGCCTGTAAAAGAATGGTTAATAAATCTTGAATAATACAACAAGGAGGGAGTAAAGTGGATTTTTATCGTTCCCATGTTCTAGTATGTGCAGGAACCGGTTGTACCTCATCAAATAGCCTAGAGGTTCGAGAAGGGTTAAGGAATGAATTAACTCGTTTGAATTTAAATAAAGAAGTAAAAGTTGTAGAAACAGGATGTTTTGGTTTTTGTAATTTAGGCCCAATAGTAGTAGTTTATCCTGAGGGTACTTTCTATTGTCAGGTGAAACCGGAAGATGTTAAGGAAATCGCGGAGGAACATTTATTAAAAGGTCGTATCGTTTCACGATTACTCTATAGTGAACCTGACTCAGAAATTAAGGTTTCAGATTTTGAGAAAATTGAATTTTTTAAACATCAAAAGAGAATAGCTCTTCGCAATTGTGGTGCTATTAATCCGGAAAAAATTGAAGAATATATTGCTCATGACGGCTATTTTGCCTTAGGTAAGGTTTTAAAAGAAATGACTAAAGAGCAAGTAATTGAAGAAATTAAAAAGTCCGGATTGCGTGGTCGTGGCGGCGGTGGATTCCCTACAGGTCTAAAGTGGGAATTTGCCTATAAAACACCGGGAAATATTAAATATGTTGTATGTAATGCGGATGAAGGTGACCCAGGGGCCTTTATGGATAGAAGTATTCTAGAGGGTGACCCACATTCACTAATTGAAGCAATGACTATTGCAGGTTATGCAATTGGAGCTGAACAAGGTTATGTATATGTACGAGCGGAATATCCAATTGCTGTAGAAAGATTACAAATAGCCATTAACCAAGCCAAAGAGTATGGTTTGTTAGGAAAAAATATTTTTGGTACAGGTTTTAATTTTGACCTAGATATTCGTTTGGGTGCTGGAGCTTTTGTATGTGGAGAAGAAACAGCTCTTTTAACTTCCATAGAGGGTCATAGAGGTGAACCTCGTCCTAGACCACCTTTTCCAGCGGTAGAAGGTCTATGGCAAAAGCCAACATTATTAAACAATGTTGAGACATATGCGAATATTCCCATGATTATTTTAAAGGGTGCTGATTGGTTTAGAGAGATCGGAACCGAAAAGAGTAAGGGGACAAAAGTATTTGCCTTAGCAGGAAAAATTAATAATACTGGCTTGATTGAAGTACCTATGGGAACAACACTAAGAACTATCATTTATGATATTGGTGGCGGTATTCCCAATGGTAAAAAGTTTAAAGGCGCTCAAACTGGTGGTCCTTCAGGTGGATGTATTCCAGCCAGCCTAATTGATACGGAAATTGATTATGATAATCTAATTGCTTTAGGATCAATGATGGGTTCCGGCGGTCTTATTGTTATGGATGAAACTGACTGCATGGTAGATATAGCTAAGTTTTTCCTAGAATTTACTCAAGAGGAATCTTGTGGTAAGTGCCCACCTTGTCGTATTGGAACCAAAAGAATGTTGGAAATATTAGATAAAATTACCCAAGGCAAAGGCGAACCAAAAGATCTGGAAAATTTAGAAACTTTAGCAAGAACTATCAAAAATGCATCACTGTGTGGTTTAGGTCAAACTGCACCAAACCCAGTATTAAATACATTAAAGTATTTCCGTGAAGAATATGAAGCTCATATTTATGATAAAAAATGTCCGGCTGGGGTTTGTCAATCTTTGTTAACTTATTTAATTATTGCAGACAAATGTAGGGGCTGTGGTATCTGTGCAAGGGTTTGTCCAGTAGGAGCTATTTCCGGAAAACCTAAAGAGCCATATGTTATAGATACTCAAAAATGTATTAAGTGCGGTACTTGTATCGAAAAATGTAAATTCGGTTCAATCGTTAAAAAATAAAGGGGTGCAGATAGATGGAAATGGTAGATATAACCATTGATGG
>JBMNUR010000306.1:0-3800 GCA_050946395.1 Peptococcales bacterium | reverse complement strand
AATTAAACCCTCCAGATCGATTAATTAAAAATAATAATTAAGAGTTAAAGAATTCAGTAGTCAGTAATTTTCATTGCATGTATAGTAAAGTATATAGATAAGGCATAGAAAAAGTCAACTAGGTATTCAGGAATACATAGTTGACTTTATTTGTCCCTTCATCGATTATTCTAGCAAATCCAAAACACATTTCTTCAAAGAATTTAATTTGCCGCCAGCTTCGTCCCGAGTTTGACCTAGCACACTAAAGTATATTTTCAGCTTCGGTTCGGTCCCAGACGGCCTAATACAAAACCAAGAACCATCATCTAGAGTATAATGTAGAACATTGGCTTTTGGGAGGTTTGTCGGTTTTTTCGCACCGGATGTCTGATTAAAAGTAAATCCATTAAGATAATCACTTATGATAGTCACTTTTTTACCGTCAATATTTTTAGGGCCTTCTGCCCTTAAATTATTTAATATCCTTTTAATTTTTTGTTGGCCTTCTATACCCTCTAAATTAATCGATAGTAAATCTTCCTGATAATAACCAAATTCCTCAAATAGTTGATTTAAGCGTTCTAACAGACCTTTACCTTGGAGTTTATAATATGCTGCCATTTCCGCTACTATCAAGCAAGCTTGTACAGCATCCTTATCCCGGACATAGTCCCCTATCAAATAACCATAACTTTCTTCATAACCAAAAAGAAATGTATGGCTATTTTCCTGATGAAATTCCTTTATTCTTTCGCCAATGTATTTGAAGCCTGTCAGTACATCTATGGAACCTACTCCATACTTCTTGGCGATATTAACACCCAAACTTGACGTGACAATAGTTTTTACAACCACACCATTAGCAGGAATAGAATTATTATGCTCTCGCATTTGCAAAATATAATCAATCATCAAAGCCCCAAGCTGATTCCCCGTAAGAATAACATATTTACCGTCCACATCCCTAACAGCTACCCCTACTCTATCTGCATCTGGGTCGGTGCCCATTACAATATCGGCATCTATTTCATCAGCTAATTTTACTGCCAACTCAAAAGCGGCATGTTCTTCCGGATTGGGATATTTAACGGTAGGAAAATTGGAATCGGGCTGGGCTTGTTCCGGCACAACAACAACTTTTTTAAAGCCGACCTCTTTTAATAATCTTGTAACCGAAATATAGCCTGTACCATGTAGAGGTGTATATACTATTTTAAAATTATCTGCTACTTGTTCTATTACATCCTGCCTCAAAACTAACTCCTTAGTTTTTGTAACGTAAGAGTTAAGTATTTCTTCATCTAGCCAACATAAAAGGCTTTTTTCAACAGCTTCTTTTTTATCTAAAACTTCAACTAAGAGTTCATCTCCAATTTTATTGATTTCCCCGGTTATTGCATTAGCTATATTATCAGTAATTTGTCCTCCATCACTCCAGTATACTTTATAACCATTGTATTCTTTAGGGTTATGGCTGGCTGTAATAACTATCCCAGCAACCGCCTGTAGTTCCCTGACTGCATAAGAAAGAATGGGGGTAGGAGTAACTTTGCTAAATACATAAGCTGTAATACCATTCTTAGCCAAAACTAACGCTGCTTGCTCTGCAAATTCTTTTGATTTATGCCGGGAATCATAAGCAATAACAACTTTACTGTTAGCTTTATTAACACCTTTGATATAATTGGCTAAGCCTTGAGTTGCTTTACGCACCGTATAAATATTCATCCTGTTTGTTCCCGCTCCAATGATGCCCCTTAAACCGCCGGTTCCAAATTCTAATTCTTTATAAAACCTTTCCTCTATCTGGTAAGGATCATCAACAATTTTCTCAAGCTCTTTTTTTAATTCTAAATCTAACCCCGGATAATTAAACCATTTATTAAACATCTTTTCTTTCATTCCTTTCAGTCAGCTAAAAACGCCCTATATTTTATAGCCCTATATTTTATAATTGATAATAACCATTAATTATAGTTTACACAAATACCGACAAAATTCCTGCAAAAAAAACTACCCCGTAAAAGGTAGATTTCCCATAAATCGTATCAAAATTTTCCTAAAAATACAACAATGCTTTACAGTATGACTTCAATAGTAAGCGTCAAAAAGTCCTCATCTTTAATAGGTGGGGACTTTTTGACGCTTACTTTTTATCCACTTATGAGATCCCTCCTTGAGGAGAATTATCTCATAGATATTTTTAGCTGTTAATGTGGGGTAGATTTGACGCTTACCTTCAATATATCCGGTTCCACCGGTGACTAAAATAGACACCATGACATTCTTCCTTTTGTACTTCGTTATCTGTGACCTGTAATGTGACTATGCTCTGCAGATTTTTACTAATATCTGTTATCTCTAAGCTATATAAATATTTCCCAGAAACAACTCCATCATGTCACTAAGCTTCTTATGTATCGCTTACGACAACAGGTATTTGTACAGTAGTTGAACCATGGCTTTTAAACCAAGTAACCCCTTCATGCACCATATCAAGTTCCAGTATATACTGGCCGCTAAATTCTGGAATATTCACAGTAATAGGTACCTCTATTTCCATACCCGGCATAAGGCTTTTAGATATTTCACTTCTTACATCATCATTAACCAATACTTTTGCGTCTAAATCCAACCAATGATTACCAAGGTTTATTGGTTCTGAGGATGGCCAAGAAGTATTACTAATGTTTTTAATTCTTGCAATTAGTTTTAACTGGGAATTTGGTTTTGCGTATATTATTTCATCCTCAATGTCAATCGCTATTTCTGCCTTGTACGCAATATCATTTAAAGTATCCGACTTATCATTTTTGAATTTGAAATATAGTAATGCCTCTTCAATAAAACCATTTCCAATACCAGTGATGCTTCTTTCCGTCATAGAAAGCACAATAAAATCTCTAGACAAAACATCTTGCTCCCAATCAAAATCGTTTAGATTTAATATCATTTCTTTTCTACTAGGGTATTCTATATCTTTATTAAAATAGTAATAAAAATTTAGTCCGGAAAATATATTGTTTTGGTTAAATATATCTAGCAACAACCAATTGAAACTATCTCCAATAAATAATACATTGGGCTTAAATTGGTCAGGCTTTGCTTCATTTTTAATTGTAATATTAGGTACTTTATAATCAGTTGGAGGATACCATACATTTAATAAGTCTGCTAAATCTCTATCAGAACCAGTAGGATGAGTATATATAACAGGTTCCTCATAATAAATATCTGTTAAGCCCTTTCCTGATACTTTCTCCATCTTGTTAATAATTTCTTTAGCAGAATAAAAGGCCCCTAATTCATTCCAATGTATACCTCCTCTGGGAAATAACGGGTGCTCAATTTCCTCCTTTTTTTGTAGCATAACACTGTGTCCATCTACGTAATTTATACCATGCTTATTTGCAAGTAAAATAAAGTTATCATAGTCCCGACGTTTTTTAATTTCCATTTGTTTATATTTATTTGGTACAAATTCCGGATATATTGCCGCCTTACTTGGGCATATGTTAATAAACAAATTAACATTACTTTGGGCAAGTAATTCTTGTAATTCTTTAACCTTTTTAACTGTATCCTCAATTTTTGCAAAATCTAAAGGCTCGTCGATAAAATATTCATTAATATATGATTTTTCAAACAATTGCCCTTCATTCCCAATAACTATTGGATCATATCTATTTTGGTCTCCTTTATTAAATAAAGTGAACAAAATTTGGTTGTAACTACGTACAAAATAAGACCTTAATCCTAAGTTTTGTTCAAACCAATTGTTATAACTTTCTTGGTATTTACCATTAAGCCATTCATCA
>JBMNUR010000305.1:0-3817 GCA_050946395.1 Peptococcales bacterium | reverse complement strand
CAAAACCTTCAACGCGAGTGTTACAGCCGAAGGCGTGGAAACAAAAGAACAGGCGGATTTCCTGAAAAGCATTGGCTGTGATGAGATACAAGGATACTATTTCTCAAGACCGCTTCCGCCGGAAGCGTTGGAAGAATTCCTCAAAAACGAATGATGCAGGCGCACACCTTAGCGAAATGAAACCCGGTCCTGCCGATCGGGGAACGTTTCCGTCTCCCAGTGAACGGTGATTGTCCTTCAGGTTCCTCTTCAATCCTTTGAGCTCCAATTCTCTAACGGTAACCGCCTGATGGTTTTTTGTTAAAAAATATCATACCTGGCGTCTGATAGTATGATAAGATACAAAAAGATACGGGCAGTTGGTCAAAGAAGGAGTTTTTACCATCGTAGAACTCAATCCGATTTGGGAAACAGGATTTCAGACTTGCAACAGGCTGAAAGGTGAGGCGTTGCTCCGGAGGTTCGGGTCGTGAAGTACAGCTTCATATTGTCACTCATCTTTTACCTTTGCGGCTATTCTTATATGATCATCGGCCTCTACACCTTGAGCGCCAACGTAAAAAGCAGTGTCAACAGGCTGTTTGTCTTTCTGACCAGCTCATTGGCGATCTGGTCTTTTGCATATTCCATCGCGATCGCGGCGCCCACGGCGGAAGAAAGCATCTTCTGGAATTGTTTTGCCGTTATCGGCTGGGGCGTTTTTTACAGCATTCTCCTTCACTTCACCTTGGTTCTGACAAGATTTGAAAGTCGATTGCCTAAGGGAATCATGTTGACGCTCATCTATGTGCCTGCTGCGATAAACATCATTTTGTTCGCTCCCTTCGGATATCTTGCAGAGAATCAATACCGGATGGTTCAAACCGATTTCGGTTGGGTGAACATTCGTCCCATCGATATTGGGGGAGTCTGGTTTACCATATATTACCTTGTATTCCTGACCGCGAACCTCGTATTGCTTGTTCGCTGGTGGATGCGTCTTGAATCGAACACCCCTCTGAAGCGGCAGGCGACATATTTTCTGCACTCCGTACTGGTTCCTATCTTCTTGGGAATTTTGACGAAGACTCTGCCCGATCTCCTTGGAAAAAATATGTACCCCAGACTTGTCGGCATATTCATGATGGTCCCTATAATAACCCTGTTCTTTACATCGAAAAAATTCGGGCTGCTGCTTGAAAAAGAAACGAAAACCCTCCGATCCCAAGATGCCGACAGACTCCGTATGTTTGAAGCGATAGCATCCATCTATATCATAGGTGCTCCGTTATCCTTTCTGGTTGGATACTTTGGTGTCGGAAGACCATTGAATTACGAGTTGACTATCTCCACAGCCATATTGGTTATCGGACTGTTGACAAAACTCCTGCCGGCTCTGACGAAAAACCATATCCTTCAGAATACCGTATTCCTGATGCTGAACACGATAGCCATGCTGATGTTCTTGATGACAAACATTGATACGGCGGCGGTGACGATCTGGTCGATCTACATCATATTCGTTCTGTTCACCGTCGTGCTTGATACCGGAATCTATGCCGTTGCTTTTACCGTAGTGATAGCGGTGATTCAAATCATCTACTGGATGATTTTCCCGGAAGTACCGGTCACCATTGATGGAAATGAGTATCTGACACGAATTTTCATCATCGTCCTCTCGTCCATCGCCGTACGATACCTCACGAAGGAATATGCTTCAAAGATCGAGGCATATAGGAAGTTCGCGAAAGAGCAGGAAGTGCTCGAAAAGATCTCTTCGAGCTTCATTTCGGTCGATAGGAAGAATTCCAAAGAAAAAATCGATGAAATGTTTGAAATGTCATATGAATTCCTCAAGTTCGATTATATGTGTCTGGCCGCATTCAGCAGGGATGCCAAAGAGGCAACGTTTATGAGTCTGAATGGAAAAGAGGCTGTGATCCGATCGCATCCCTATCGTCTCGGGATGGTCGTTGCAACCGATACGTTGCCACCGGTTATCGCTCCCGTTCTTCGGGGAGGGACCATCATCTATGAAGACATGGAAGACAGTCTCATCGAAGCAGGGGAGGAGATAAGAGACTTCTTCCTTTCACGGGGAATCCATTCGTTTTTTGCTTTACCGATACTGGTCGGCAAACGGATTGATGGGATGCTTGTCGTCGAGTATCATCATCGCACCGATGCCATCTCCAGGGAAGGCCGGACATACTTTCTGAAAATGATCGCCAATATATTAGGCGATACGAAGAAAAAGACCCTATACGAAAGAAGGCTCTACAACTCCGCATATTTTGACAAGGCTACAAAACTGGCGAACAGAAATATGCTGGTAAAGAAACTCAAACAGGAAATACAGGACAGAAAAAAATCGGAGAAGATAGCGGTTTTAACGATTGAACTGGCGAACTTGAAAACCATTAACGGTTCCTTCGGTCATGCTATAGGGGAGCAGATAGTAATACAATCAGCGACAATTCTCAGACAGCTGTTTGGGGAGTCTTGTTATATCTCAAGGTCAAGTGAAGGAGAGTTTATCGTCATTCAGCCCGGCGTGGAAGATACTGATCGGGTAGTGGGAGACGTGCAGCGCTTGCTTGATGCTTTTTCCCGTCCCATATCGACCAAGACGGGAATAGAAGCGCTCTTTGTTGTTCTCAGCGTTGGGGTTGCCGTGCATCCGGATGACGGAAGAGATATATCCACTCTTTTGAAGAATGCCGATTTAGCAGGCTTGCAAGCGAAAAATACGAACCGGAAAGTTGTCTTCTATACCGAGCAACTGGAAGACCTCATTGCGGAAAACACCCTCTTCAGAAACAGGCTGTTCCAATCGCTGCAAAACAACGAGTTTTTCTTGGAGTTTCAACCGTTGATCAGCTGTGATACGGGAAACGTTGCCGGGATTGAAGCTTTGCTCAGATGGACGGCTGACGGCAACAAGCGAGTGCCGCCGGATAGATTCATCCCCATTCTTGAACAGACAGGATTGATCTATGATGTAGGACTCTGGGTGCTGGAACAGGCGCTTGAGGAGCATAACAGGCTTCTTGCAAAAGGGTTTCCACCGCTTCGCGTTTCCATCAATCTGTCGGTCGTACAATTTTTGGTAGATGACTTCATCATTGACGTTTCAAATGCAATCAAGAAAAGCGGAGTGGACCCCGGATATATCGAGCTGGAAATAACGGAAAGCTTTTTCTCCGAAAACCCTCTGCGGATACTTGATCAAATACATCAATTGAAAACCTTGGGAGTCAGTATCGCCATCGATGATTTCGGCAGTGGATACTCCTCATTCAGTCGGTTGAAATTGATTCCCTTTGACCGATTGAAAATAGATAAAAAGATCATAGATTATATCGATCTGGAGCGAAGATTGGCTCCGTTAACGGAAATCAGTATTTCGCTGGCGCGAACGTTCAAAGCGAGTGTTACCGCCGAAGGTGTCGAAACGAAAGGGCAGGCGGATTTCCTGAAAAGCATAGGCTGTGATGAAATACAAGGCTTCTATTATTCAAAACCGCTTTCACCGGAAGCACTGGAAGAGTTCCTTGGAAAAGCTCCTTGAGGAACTTCTCCATCTTCTTGTAAACGGTTTTTGAGCCTCCCTTGACACTTGTTCCTCATTTGCTTATCTTAATGGAGAATTCATCGCAGGGTGGAGCAGTTGGCAGCTCGTTGGGCTCATAACCCAAAGGTCATAGGTTCGAGTCCTATCCCTGCTAAACAGTTGGTATGAGAATGGACTGCCGCTGTGCAAAGGCATACGGCAGGACGGTGATTCCTGAATCTACCGAGCTTATCGAGGCAGCTTGTTTCCCGGCACTGGCCGGAA
>JBMNUR010000304.1:0-3835 GCA_050946395.1 Peptococcales bacterium | reverse complement strand
CGATAAACGAAATGTTCCTTGTCATTACGAGCATTAGTGAAGCAATCCCGCCTTTACGCGATTATCTCCACAACCTGAATCGCCACGTCGCTATCGTTCCTCCGATGACAGAATGTCGACTATTTTTACTGTTTTTTTGTTTATACTTGCGATAATTTGGGTAAAAATAAATTAAAGAGCTAATCCTTTTTCCCATTGTCCAAGCTGTAATTTCTGGAAATTATTCCACTGAAGGATATTTTGCACTTCTTTGGAATATTTATAACAAAGTACTAGAAGGGAGCTGGTTATTTATGAAAATCAATATCAAGGGCAAAAATCTCGAGGTCACACCAGCACTAAGGGAGTACGTGGAAAAAAGAGTGGGTAAAATTCAAAAATATTTCGAGGGGGAATTAAGAGAAGCTACTGTTACTCTAGTGGTTGAACGAGAGCTACATCGAATCGAAGTAACCGTACCTCTAAACGGCTACATTCTAAGAGGCGAAGAAGAAACTACAGATATGTATACTTCGATTGATAATGTTGTCGATAAATTGGAGCGGCAAGTCCGTAAACATAAAACCAGGATCAATAGGAAAATTAAAAATATTTCCGTACTAGATCTAGTACCCAACGGTAATAATGGGCAAGAGCCACAAGCTGAACCTAGAATAGTTAGGACAAAAAACTTCGCTTTAAAGCCCATTCCCGAAGAAGAAGCTGTTTTGCAAATGGAACTTTTGGGTCATAATTTTTATGTGTTTTTAAATGCAGAAACAGAAGAGGTAAATGTGGTCTATAAAAGAAAAGATGGCAACTATGGTCTAATTGAACCAGAATTAGGTTAAGGTTTTTCCAACACCTTCCTTTTTTAAATCTTTTTTCAAACTTAATTGCGTAAAAAGTTGCTAATTTCAAAAAAACAGGATATAATGACAAGAGTAAGTAAAAACTATACTTACAGTTTATCTATGAAAGGAAGGAATTTTTACATGCAAGGTAAAGTAAAATGGTTTAATGCGGAGAAGGGTTATGGTTTTATTGAAGGAGAAGACGGAAAAGACGTATTCGTTCATTTCTCCGCTATCCAAAGTGATGGTTTCAAAACTTTAGACGAAGGTCAAATGGTAAGTTTCGACGTTGTTGAAGGCGCTAGGGGACCTCAAGCTGCCAACGTTAATAAGCTTTAAGATTAATATTTATTTAAAAGATATATATATTAAGGCTTAAACAGGCAAAACACCCCAGAGCATAGCTCTGGGGTTTTATATTATTAATTACAAAATTTTACTCAAAAATGCCTTAGTTCTTTCGTTTTGGGCATTGCTAAAGATCTTCTCAGGTGTTCCCTGCTCTACAATAATCCCTTCATCAATAAACAATACTCGATCTCCCACTTCCCGAGCAAAGCCCATCTCGTGGGTCACTACTACCATAGTCATACCTTCCCGAGCCAAATCCTTCATTACGGCTAATACTTCCCCAACCATTTCCGGATCAAGGGCAGATGTAGGTTCATCAAAAAGCATAATTTTAGGATGCATTGCTAAAGCCCTGGCAATAGCTACCCGTTGCTGTTGGCCACCCGATAAAGAATCAGGATAAACATTAGCTTTATCTGTAAGTCCTACTTTAGTTAATAAATTATGGGCTCGTTCCTCGGCTTCTTTTTGACTTAGTCCCCTTACCTTCATAGGTGCCAAAGTAATATTTTGTAAAGCAGTCATATGGGGAAAAAGATTAAATCTCTGAAAAACCATACCTACATCTTCGCGAATTTTATTAATATCATTTTTAGGGTCGGTCACACTAACCCCATCAATAATAATCTCGCCGGAAGTGGGTGTTTCTAGTAAATTAAGACATCGTAAAAAAGTACTTTTCCCTGAACCGGAAGGGCCAATAATACAAACCACTTCTTGGGGCTTAATTTTTTCGGAAATTCCCTTCAAGACTTGCAAATTACCAAAATTTTTCACCAGATTATTCACGACGATCACTGACACCCAACCTCCTTTCCGTCCAGGTTACCAAACGGGAAATACTTA
Source organism: Peptococcales bacterium (assembly GCA_050946395.1). Lineage (GTDB taxonomy): Bacteria > Bacillota > Peptococcia > Peptococcales > BICA1-8 > JBMNUR01. The sequence continues at coordinate 1,805 of JBMNUR010000304.1, read as the reverse complement.
AAGTCATCACAAGATATACTAGAGCAACTCCTATATATGTGGGAAAAGCTGCATATGTGGCAGCAACGTATAAGCGGCCACTTTGGGTTAACTCTACAACTCCGATGACTGATAATAAAGAAGTGTCTTTTAAAAGAACAATAAATTCATTACCTAAAGGTGGAACTATTCGTTTTAAAGCCTGAGGCAATATGATATAGCGCATAGCCTGAGAATGATTCATCCCTAAAGAGCGAGCCGCCTCCATTTGCCCTCTTTCAATAGACTGAATGCCTGCTCTAAAAATCTCTGCTACATAGGCGCCACTGTTTAAACTACAAACTAAAACTGCCGCAATTAATGGCTCAATATTAAAAGGATTTCCTGTGTAACTTCGTACTAAATGAGGTATACCGTAGTAAAACAGCAAAATCTGCACAAATAAAGGTGTACCTCGGATAAAATCCACATAAATTACTGCTGGTATTTTAAAAAGGGGGTTTTTTGATAGTTTACCTAACCCCATAATTAAACCAATGAGTAAACCAAAAAATACTGACAAAGATGTTATTTCAACAGTTATTACCGCCCCTTTTAAGAGCTGGGGTAATACATTTATTAAATGCTCCACAATATCACCTACCTTAGTTGTTAGTGGCTAGTAGCTAGTGATTGGTGACTGGACTCCCGCTAGGTTTGCCCGACATGATTTGAGGGCGGACCGAGTCGTCCGCCCTACATTTACTGTCCCACTATTACACTATTCTACCATATTATCCTCAAAATATTTTTTCTGAATTTCGGTATACTTACCATTTGCAATGACATTTTTTAAACCAGCATTAATTTTTTCCAGTAATTCTGTATTACCTTTTCTAACAGCAAAGCCATAAGAATCACTCTCTAAAACATCGCCTACGATTTTAATTTTACCAGGTTGTTTAGCGATATAAGCTTCGGTAACAGGCAGGTCATTGATAACTGCATCGACTCCACCGTTTATTAACTCCATCATTACAACATCCACGGTGGGAATAGTTTTTATGGATTTAATAATCCCTTGGGCTTTAAGTTCCTCGGCTTTGCTCGCACCTGTTGTACCGATTTGTACAGCTACTGTTTTACCTTTTAAATCATCCACACCTTTGATGGTTTCATTATTTCCAGCTACTGCAATAGCTAAACCGGCATCAATGTATGGGTCGCTAAAATCAACTTGTTCTTGTCGCTCGGGTTTAATAGACATTCCAGATGCAGCAATCTGAATATTATCAGATTGCAAAGCCAAGATTAGTCCATCAAAACCTAGTTGTTGAATTTCCACTTTAAATCCTTGGTCTTCGGCAATAGCTTTAATTAGATCGATATCAAAACCGATAATCTCATTCTTTTCATTAGTCATTTCAAATGGTGGAAAAGTAGGCTCTGTTCCTACTTTAAAAATTACTTCTTTGGGCTCTTCCTTAGGAGTTTCTTGTTGTGGTCCCTCTGCTTTTGGCTCTTCTTTTTTGGCACAACCGGCAAAAGCCAGTAAAGAAATTACAAGTAAAGCCACTAATGTTAATTTAAAATACTTACTCATAAAATTTTCCCCCTCGAATAAAACTTTTGTTCTCAATGTTTATAATTATACTCTTTTTTGTATATTTATCAATAGTAATATCCTACCTTTTATTAAAAACTTTTTTACCCTTATTATATTATTATATTTTTATGTTTAATTAAACGAATTATCTTCCTATGGTTTATTTATCCATATTTTTTGCTAAACTTATTTGTCGAAATGTTTCGATAGGCTTTTTAGTCTTGTGGATAGAAAACCTGTG
>JBMNUR010000303.1:0-3840 GCA_050946395.1 Peptococcales bacterium | reverse complement strand
AACGATCTCTTCTTCTGGTTCAATGTCTTTTGGCACAAAAGAATGCTTTGATTTTTCTTCTACCTGCTGAGTAAGTGCATTAAACATTTTCTCTAATTTTGAAAGTCTGTTTTTCAATTCTTTATTTTCTGCAACAAGCATATCATCGGGGGTTTTTACATTATTTGTTTCACCCGATTTGTCTTTTGCTTCAGCCATGATTTACACTCCTTACAAATATTATCCCCTGTAAGATAATTATTTAAATTCCTATGAAAAAGAAGAGGGAAGGGCACACAGGAATGTCCTTATCGGGCTGCAGACCCTATCCCTCTGTATATATCCAACTTATGCTATGCTATACCTTCATCACACCATATTTCGAATTAGTCACAATACCAACTTTCCAACGCTTATGAACACTATTATTCATAGTCAAATTAGCATTTTGGAATTGCGTATCTTGAACGCTAAGAGACTGTCCTTCAACAACAATCTTAATAATCTTGTTCTCATTACTATTGATAAAGAAAATCTCATCATCATTAAGAGCAAAGCTATAATCAGCCGAAGACCAGTCAATCTTCTGCTCTAAAGCCAAAAGCGGAACGTTTAGATAGATGGGCAAATATCCAACTTGATTATAAGCCTCACCCAAACCAATCTTCAAATAATCACTGTCGGGAAGAACCTTGCTTAAAGCAGCATTGGTACCCCAAGCGAATACGCGTCCACCACCATTGGCGGCCTTTACACGATTTGCCAAACTAGTCCAAGCAGTCTGGGTAAAAGCTGCTTCCTTAAAACTAGCAGTAAGAGAGTCATAAGAACCAGAAAGAGCAGCATAAGCGTCAGTAGCCATTTCACTAGCCATACTCAAAGCCATCTTATATGCATACTCAGCCAAATTCTCTTTACCAGCAAGAACACGATACAAATCAACCTGAGTAGTGATGATATGATTCTCAGGAGTCAAAGTGGACTGCCCAGTAAATTGACGCTGTGCAGCTACGTGACGGCGGCTGTTGCCAGCCTTGGTTACTGTGAAAAGATCCGAAGACTTAATGTCGAAAGTGGCAGAATCACCCCAGTTGATATTACGGATCTCGCTAATCTCACCTAGTTCAGTAATAAGGACATCAGGAATAACCATGTCAACCAAAGAATTTACTACAGCGTAGGTGGCCCACTGATACATTGGACTAGCAGCAAGAACCTCTTCAGACACAATGCTCTCACCAGAGAGACCAGCAATCTTGTTGATCTCTGCTTTAATAGCAGAATTAATTTTCTCAGTCTTCTCCTCAAAACTAAATTTCTTATCATAGTCAAACTTAGCAGAGTATTGAATTACACGATAATGATTAAAATAATCCTTCCAAACTTTGGGAAGGCTAGTATCTGAGAATTTCATAGTTTTTAACATTTTTATATTCCTCCTAACTTAATATTTTTTTTACGACAAGACGCAACGGAATTTGTACGCAGTTACACGCTCGTTACCAACAGAAATAAATGTGTCACCCTCATACTTCAAAGCGAAAGATACACCAGTGGTATTGGCAGCCCAAGTAAGCGCACAAGTCTCATTGGCAGGAACAACATAAGTATTAGTAGATTTGGTGCCGCCAAGAGCGTCAGCACTAAGAACTACCTCACAACCAGGCAAAAGCTTAACCATAGTAAACACCTTGCCAGCTTCAATGCTAAACTTACGAGGATCATCAGTAAGTCCCTTCCATCCTTCAATGGTAGGAATTGGAGATTCATATACCATCCAAAAATCATCAGACGCCAAAGTAGCAGTAGCAGGGGTGGTTACAACATAAGCGTCTTTTTGACCAGCAGTAGTAGACTTAGCTCCAAGAGCCACAACAAACCCGTTTTGCAGTGCCACAGTTGCATGTACCCCAGTTTTAACTAGGGAACCAATATTTTCAGCAGCAGCAGAAGACAAAATTAAAATACCATTAGCCATTTATAATTCCTCCTTATTTATACTTTTCCCAAAGGCTAGTATGTTTTTCTTGCTCATCTTTAGTTTTGGGGAGAGCAGCCCTTACAATGTTGTCTGATTTCTTTTGTTTTCCACGTGAATTTTCATAGGCAAATGCTTTTAATTGATTAGAATAATCAGTAGAGGATTCAAATTGTTCCATCTTCTCACGCCATTCATCAATTTGTTGTGGTGTCAAGTCTTCAGAAACAGAATTTAAAACATATTCCATATCTCTGAGCCTAGCCTCTTTCTCAACATTGGATTTAAACTCCAATAGGGAAGCGTTATCGGACTTAAATGCTTCAATTTGTTCCTCAAGCTCAGCAATCTTAGTAGAATATTCTTCTTTCTGCGCATTAAAGGTCTGTACTTGTTCTTTCAGCTCAGTAAGTTCCTTGTCTTTTTGTTCAAATTCAACAGCCAATAATTCCTTAGCAAATTCCTTCAACTTCAAAACATCAGTTACTTCTTCTACAATCTCCCACTTGCGATAATAAATAGCGGGTTTCGCCGCGGAAAAATCAATAGAAATTTTGGCTTCTTCAATGCTGTAAGGTATTGCGACATACTTATCTTCTTTGCAATCATAGGCATACACGTATTCGTTGCTATAGTCTTCAAGATAATAACGTGTATGTTGATAATCGGAGTCTTCATAAGTATATTTTTCTTCTCTACAAGCATTATGAAGTAATTCTTTCATCTGATTAGCGGTCATACTAAACTGTTTTGCGTATTCATCTTTATTGAAACTCACTACATCATCCCCCTCCTTTTCTTTAGGTTTATTATTTAAAAAAGACTGTTGAAGAATATTCTCAACAGTACTTTTATCTACTGAAAATTGTTCTAACTGGATAGAAGCATCGGGAATAGCAGGTGTATAGCGACTACCTAAAATAGTTATTCCATAATATACAAATTTCTTAATGCTTTCATTTCCATCGTCATCCTTCTCGGTGTCAATAACCGCAATTTCAACAGAAACCGATTTTTTATCGTCTGCTTTTTTAAACACCTCAAGAAGCTTGCCACAATAGAAACTCCATATCAAAATATCAACAACAAAAAAGAGCCTACCATCGTCGGCTCTTTCGTATGCGACATTTGCTCCAATTCTAGGAACAAACCCACAAGGAACTTGATCTTCTTCATGTTCCATTGCATCATCAGTTACCTTGTTATATTTCCAAATCAAGGGCTTGTCGTAAATTGTGCTTTCTGCATCATACAATGCAGATTCAAGCACTGGCATTCCGTGAAGATTATCTCCTGACGCAAAAATCCTTGCCCTGGCACGTTTAAATTGAGAATTCTCGATTTCTTCTTTTATATCAATACTATCAACATTAAATACAAGTTTTCTTATTCCACTCACATCAAATTCACCTCCTTTAATGCCGAAAGCAAATCTTTTGTTATCATAAAACACCATACAATGTGCTTGTCATTGACATAAGAAGAGATCGGCGCAAATCCTTTGTCTACAAGTATTTCTTTTGTATTTGCATCACACTCATACAACTTGTCAGAATTTAGGGAGGATTTATTGACCACAAACATTATCTATCACTCCCTTTCCTCATTGTTTCCAGCGTTTCTAGTATGCTCGCCTGATTCGCCCAGTTCATCATCAGCTTTTTGTGGCCTACCCGATGATGATTCTTCAGAAGAACGAGTATATGCAGTAGGCATAATCTCAAGCTTATCCATGAATCCCATAGACTTTGTTAAAGCCATTGAATTCAGCATGTCTTTGGTATTCATACCAATCGCAGAGGCTAATTGGGGGAGAAGGACAATACCTTTGTCTGCATAATCCATATATTTTTTAATACGGTCTTCTTTATCAAAAATAGTGC
>JBMNUR010000302.1:0-3867 GCA_050946395.1 Peptococcales bacterium | reverse complement strand
GCAGGGGTGTTCTGGTCAAGGGAGGGTCGGGCCTCTTCGTGGGAAACGAATCCGCCCACTACTCTCAGCAGGTGGCGTTGCTGGAGGGGTGGTCCCGCCTGCTCTGGGGGATCGTGCCGCTTCGAAGCGGCGGGTTCAGCTGGGATGGACAGGAGGACCATATGGCCGGGCTCGTCGTCGGGACGGATCCCGATGGACCGTATTATTGGGGCGATGTGGGGGATTACGACCAGCGGATGGTCGAGATGGCGGCGATCGCCCTGGCGTTGCTGCTCACCCCTCAATACTACTGGGATCCGCTTACCGAACGGGAGCGCGAGAATCTCTGCACCTGGCTCGGGATGATCAACCTTCATGCGATGAGCCGGAACAACTGGCTGTTCTTCCGGGTGCTGGTGAATCTCGCTTTTGAGCAGCTCGGGCGGAAGGAGTTCGCCCCCGAGCTGATGGAAGAGGATCTGCTCGAGCTGGAATCGATGTATGCCGGAGACGGCTGGTATCGGGACCAATATCCGTTCGACAACTACAATCCGCTGGCGATGCAGTACTATGCGCTGATCTACTCTGTTTTCAGAAGAGAGAAGGATCCCGAGCGCTCAGCGCGCTTTGTCGAGCGCTCCAGGCTCTTTGCGCAGCAGCACATCCACTTCCTCACTGAAGAAGGTCCGTTTGTTCCCTATGGACGCTCCCTCACGTATCGCTTCGCGGTGATCTCCTTCTACAGCGCATGCGCCTTCGCCGGTCTCGAGGTGCTTCCATGGGGCGTCCTGAAAGGGATCGTCCTGAGGAACCTCAGATGGTGGTTCCAACAGCCGATCTTCGACCGGGACGGCTTTTTGACCGTGGGGTATGGATACCCGTCCCGGGCGATGGCGGAGCTGTACAACGCTCCGGGATCGCCGTACTGGTCGCTCAAAAGCTATCTGGTTCTCGCCCTTGAGGACGACCATCCGTTCTGGCGGGCAGAGGAGGAGCCTCTGCCGCAGCTTGCGAAGACCGTGCTGCTGAGGCAGCCGGGAGTCATCATGCAGCGGATCGATGACGGTGATGTCGTCCTGCTCAACGCCGGGCAGTATCCGAAGTTCCACATGGCTCACATCGCTGAGAAATATGCGAAGTTCGCCTACAGTGCTCACTATGCGTTCAGCACGAGCGTCTCCTACTACGATTTCGAGAAATGCGGCTGCGACAGCATGCTCTATGTAAGCGACGATGACCAAAACTGGCGCCCCAGAAGGGAGATGGAGGTCGTCTCCGTCACCGAGCGGTATCTCCGGTCAATCTGGTCTCCGTTTAATGACGTGGCGATCACCACGACCCTCGTGCCCGCCGGAACGTTCCACGTCCGGATCCATGAGATCGATACGAAGCGCAAGCTCTATACGAAGGAGGGCGGGTTCGCCATCGAGAAGTACCGGGGGTGGGAGATCCCCGTTCCGATCGAGGAACGGTACCAGGGCGAGCATTCCCTTTCGATCGTGCTGCCGTGGGATGTCAGTCACATCAGCGATCCGCTCCTGAAGCGAAAGGCATCGCTCGTCAGCCCCGCTCCGAACCTGAACCTCGCGTTCTCGACCACCGTGGTACCGGTTCTGTCGCTGGTGATCGAAGCGGGAGATTCGGTCATCCTGATCGCTTGCGTCGGCGCTTGGAGAAACGACGATGCCGACAAACCGGTTCCCTCGGTCCGCTATGATGCCAAGGAACACATCGTGTACATAAACGATGAGGAGATTGGTTTACGCTAGACGCTAAAACGAGACAGTTGTACCTAAAACGAGTTGCAGATCATGGTCTTGACCGCTGTAGGTCTTGCTGTCTTGTTTATACAATCTTTTTCCGATCCAGCTGGTCTGAGCGTAGAGTGACATCGACACCTTTGAGAATTTCGGATCCCAGGATCCCTTGAGGGTGAGTATCAGCGTTTCATGTACCTCGTTCCCCGAAGGGGCCGGTCCCCAGATATTGGCCGTATCCGCATTGTTTCCCGATTTCGAGTGAGACTCGAAAAGCGATACGCCTCCCTGGCGGTGGAACGTGGCGGCAAAATCGAATGAGAAATCTTTGAACGTCCGATAGGCGAGCCGCGTTTCGATGACTTGGCTGTCGGATCCATACCGGTATCCAAGGTAATCGAACACATACGGCCTGGCGTTGTTGAACAGCCCGCGGATGACCAGAAAATCGACTCCATTTCTTCGGTAGATGCAGGGATCGGTATAGACATATTCCAAATCGGCAGTGAAGTATCCCTTGGAGGCTTTCCACGAATAGGCGAGGCGGCCAAGGAAGGCCATGGCATTCGCCTCACGGTCGGACTCACTGGGGAGTTGAAATTGGTCCATGGCGAATTCGGTATGGAGCGAGAGACCTTTGGCGATGGCGAGATTCAGCTCTAAACTGGCGATGGCGTTCAGCTTGTTCGCATTTTGAAGATTGTGATAAAAATATCCGGGATCGAGATAGGAAAGCTGAATCGACGGCCCTTTATACATCACGTTTTCGGACACGGCGATGTGAAGATAGGGGGTGAGGCTTCCCTCCAGTCGATGACCCAGAAATACTCGTTGAGCATCTTCTTTGAGCGGGTTCGGCAGGAAAATGTACAAGAGCTGCATCTTCGCCTCTTTGCTGAAAAAGGAGATCGATAGGTGGTTGTTGCCACGGATATGGGAACCGACGATCAGGGTGCCGCTTTTTCCATCCCCCCAGCTGATCCTGTTCCGTCCGGTGACGACCGACCACCAAGGGCCGCCGAAAGCGAGCTGGGTGTGAGAAGGCCACTCGGAGAACATCCTTTCGTCGGAGACGAGGAAATTGGTGTGGAAGGGTTTTTGGAAGTAGAAGGCGATCTTCTGATCTCCTCCGCTTCCCGGATCAACCAGTGCCCCGACTCCTTTGTCAAAGGTCCCCGGGGTGTCATCATCGCTGGACATGGAAAACCCGACCTCAATGCCGCTTCGGACATAGAGATAGTCGTCAAACAGGAGCTCCAACCCTACATCCAACATCGGTTTGCGGTCATCTGTGCCGTAGACCCAATCGTAGGTGGTAACGAAGGTATCGGAATTGGTGTGTCCGTACAATTCGACAGCGACCCGAGTCAAAAAACGGTACGAAAAATGCTCGGACTTCTTTTTAAGTCCGTTGTCCAGGAGATTCAAAGCGGATGCCTGAAGTTGCCCGGTCGAAGAAGAGGCGGATGCATTCTCGATGATCCGGGCCGCCTCATATTCGCTCCATGGTCTTGCCGTGGCGTTGGGCACCCGTCCATTGAGCCGGTAGAGAATCTCGATGGCGTCGTACACAGGCGATCCGATTGGAATCATCTTGGGCGAATAAGCCCACAACAGGGCGGGAAATATCAGGACAAGCAAAACGGTTCTTAATCTTTTCATATCGGCAGTTTCCACTGTATCCAATAGTTGGGGTGGTGTCCACGATTATTTGGGGGCCGAAGGAGATGATTACTCAAAAACGCATGTGAGAATCGGTTTTCTTCGTCGCTATATGCTCCTTTGATGGTTTGGAGAGATAATGGCTGAAAATCCTTTAAAAACATCTATTTCTTATGTAAAGAATGGCGGAGTGTGTTACAATGCCAACATTCTATAACGGACGAACCATAAGGAGGGTTATCCATGAAGAAAGTAACGATTATACTCGTTGTCCTTATTGTCGGAGCGTTCCTTTTCGCCGCCGGTACCAAAGAGGTTGCCAAAAGCGATGGAAGACCAACCATCCGATTGATCACCGATGCGACGGGAATCGATGATAAATCCTTTAACGCCGCCGCCTGGCGGGGAATTACGGAGTTCTACGGCGAGAGCGTCGGAAACACTCCCTCGCGCGGAAAACTGTATGATG
>JBMNUR010000301.1:0-3874 GCA_050946395.1 Peptococcales bacterium | reverse complement strand
ATGCCAGTTACTTGTCACTAAAAGGAGGTATGTCCCTTTGATTGATCCCATAGCTTTTCAATTTGGACCGATTGGTCCGATTGGCCCGATTTCTATTCGTTGGTATGGTATTTTAATGTCAACGGCAATTTTAGTAGGTACGTTTTTAGCATTAAGAGAGGTACATAGGCAAGGAATCAATGAAGATAAGTTTATGAATATATTAATCGCAGCTATTCCCGCGGGATTCATAGGTGCTCGTTTATACTATGTGGCATTTCGTTGGGATTACTATAGCCAGTATCCTTCTGAAATTCCTGCTGTTTGGCATGGCGGCTTAGCCATTCATGGCGCGATTCTTGGGGCTTTTTTAATAGGTGGATTAATGATTCGTTATTATAATATGAATTTTTGGCAATTGGCAGACATTGTTGCACCAAGTTTAATTATTGGCCAAGCCATTGGACGTTGGGGGAATTTTTTTAATCAAGAAGCATATGGTTATGAAGTGGATCCGGAAAAGGTACCGTGGGCCATGTGGATTGATGGTGCATACCGCCATCCTACTTTTTTATATGAATCTATTTGGAATTTATTAGTTTTTATCTTTTTAATTTGGTTGAGACGACAAAGGTTTATTAATAAGGGGGAAGTTTTTCTAAGTTATTTAATGGCTTACTCTTTTGGTAGGTTTATTGTAGAAGGTTTTCGCACAGATAGCCTCATGTTAGGACCCTTAAGAGCCGCTCAAGTTATAAGTATTATTTTTTTCCTATCTGCAGCTATTTTCCTTTGGTATAGACGAAAAAAAGAACAGGATAAGATTTTCAGATAGAAACGGGGCAACGCCCCGTTTTTTCTATTTGGAGACTATAGTCGATAGTCTATGGTCTATGGATGCTAGCCAATGGTTAAACCTGGCAGATAGGGTCGTCCGCCCCTACAAATCATTTAGCGAAGCGAAATCTTAATCTTAACTTCAACCTTAACCTTAATTTAAAGTGTGCATATTTGCAAGCCCTGCGGTTAATAACTAACTTATATCCAACATTCAATTAGGACATAAAGGAAGTGAAATAATTGCCGAAAAAGCCGACAAAATCACCTGAAAAGGTGCCGAAAAATAAAAACCTCGCCGAGGCGGAGAAATCTGACCCTAAATCTATTAGTTCAGATTTAAAAATAAATCTTGAAAACATTAAAGAAGTTTTTACAAATTGCAGTGATATTGTTTTTAGGGAATTTTTAATAGGATATAAAACACCTTTAAAAGGAGCCCTAATTTATGTTGATGGTCTTACTGATAAAAATTCTATCCATGATTTTATTTTAAAAAGCCTTACTTTAGAAGCTAGAGTTGCCAAACCAAACGAAGAATTAAACAAAGAAGATTTGTATCAATGGATTGATGAGGCTACGATTACCGTTGCAGAAAAAAAACAGGTGGAAAACTTAGATGATGTAATGAGTGGCTTTCTATCCGGGGATACGGCATTACTAATTGATGGTTGGAATAAGGCTTTGATTATAGGTACCAAAGGTTGGGCGAGCCGTGGGATTTCCGAGCCTGATTCGGAAGTAGTATTAAGAGGTCCCCGAGAAGGATTTACAGAGACTGTTAGAATTAATACTTCTATGGTGCGTAGAAGGTTACGTTCAAACAAGTTGAAAATTGAGGGACGTAAAATAGGTACATATACCCAAACTGATGTGGTGGTTTTATATATGGATGGAATAGTTAACCCCAAAATTGTCCGAGAAGTACATAAAAGATTAGATAGTATTAATGAAGTTGATAGTATTTTAGAAAGTGGATGTATTGAACAATATATAGAAGATCATCCCTATTCACCTTTTCCCCAAATTCAATATACAGAAAGGCCTGATAAAGTAGCAGCCTATCTCTTAGAAGGACGAGTAATTATTATGGTTGATGGCACACCTAACTGCCTAATAGTGCCTACTGTTTTTATCCAATTTTTACAATCCCCGGAGGATTATTATAGCCGAATTTTAATGAGTACTGTTTTAAGATGGATACGTTTTATTGGTATTTTCACAGCCGTTACTCTCCCGGCATTATATATTGCAATAACAACTTTTCACCAAGAAATGATACCTACCCGTCTTGCCTTGAGCATTTCCGGTGCAAGAGAAGGCGTGCCTTTTCCTGCTCTTGTTGAGGCATTAGCCATGGAAATTTCCTTGGAGCTTCTGAGGGAAGCAAGTGTTCGTTTGCCTGGTGCTATAGGTAGTACCATAGGAATAGTTGGCGCTTTAATTGTAGGTCAAGCGGCAGTTGAGGCCAAATTAGTAGCTCCTCAGATGGTAATTATTGTGGCGATGACTGCTATTGGGTCTTTTACTGTTCCTAGTTTTGCTGCATCTATTCCTTTACGTTTAATTCGTTTTCCCTTGATGATTTTGGGAGCAGTTTTTGGTTTATATGGTGTTGCTTTAGGTTGGATCGGGATTTTAATTCACATGATATCTTTAAAATCATTTGGTTACCCATATTTAGAGCCCTTAGCACCTTTACGAGTAAGTGAGCTTAAGGATGTTTTAATTAGGGCACCTAGGTGGCAGATGATGACCACACCCCAGTTTCGCAGGCCAACAGAAAAACCACCCAAGACGTTTTTGCGTAAGCCTTATGTAAAGCATAGTAAGGGAGGAAAGGGCGATGATTAAGAGAGGTACAATCTCACCTAGGCAAGTATTTTTTATCTTGACTATGCTTTTAACTGGTATTTATATCTTGATTCTCCCCCGTCATTTAGTAACAGTAACCGGTGCTGACGGTTGGCTGGTACTACTAGCGGGAGGATTTGTTAGTGCCGTAATGTTGTTTTTTATTAATAGAATTTCAAGAAAGTTTCCCGGTAAAACTGTAGTCGAATTTGCTCCTTTAGTTATGGGAAGTTTTTTAGGGAAAGTCTTGGGGGGAATTTTAGTTGTATATTATACAATACTTGCGGCAACTAGCTTGCGAATATTTGCTGAAATGCTAAAGTCTGTTTTATTGGCCGATACCCCTCGATGGATAGTATTGCTGACATTGGTGGCGTTAATTACTTGGATTGTTCAAAATGGCTTAGAGGATATTGCACGCTTTACCGAACTCTTAGCTCCTATAATTTTGCTATTATTAATTGCAGCTCTCTTGGGGGATTTACGTTATATGGAGGGTATTAGGTTAAGGCCTATTCTTCAATCTCCCCCTTTAGCATTATTTGAAGGATTTATTTGTGCCTTATCTTATTATGGTGCCATTATTATCCTTTTAATGCTCTACCCTTATGTGAATGCCCCCAAAAAATTAACAGTTACCAGCTTAGCTGCCCTTTTATTCGCAGTGATTATAACTATGGCCTTTTTTATGGGAACCGTAGCTACCTTTGGAGTCTATGAAACAGCCCGTATGGCTTGGCCGGTAATTGAGCTTGTAAAAATGGTGCGGATAGGGGAATTTTTGGAGCGTATGGAGTCTCTCTTTTTATCTGTCTGGTTGAGTATTGCATTTATTAATGTGAGTGTATTGGCTTTTTGCTCTATATCTGGTTGGTCCCAACTTTTTAAATTAAAGAACTATCGGAAGTTAACCTACCCTATTATGTTTGTTCTGCTTGGACTCAGTTTGTGGCCACGAGATTTATTGGATGTTTTAGCCTTCTACCGAATAAATTTTACATATGGATTTGTCATTAGTTTATTAGTACCGCTATTTATACTTCTGGTAAGTTTATTTCATAAAGGAGAGAAGAGAAATGCCGGTACATGAGAAAAGACTTTTTTTTCTAGTAATAATTATCATACTTCTTCTTTCTGGGTGTTGGGACAGAAAGGAAATAAACCAAACAGGGTTTGCTGTAGGTTTAGGAATAGATAAAGAAGG
>JBMNUR010000300.1:0-3902 GCA_050946395.1 Peptococcales bacterium | reverse complement strand
ATACTGCCCAAGAATATGCCAAAGATCAAATAGTTCTTGAAAAATGCCCCGCCATTCTAAAGAATCAAACCAACTTTGGGCTTCAAAAATATTCTTTAATGAACCCCGCATTTTTAATATTCTTAATAAAAAATCTTTAAAGGAATTCTCGATTTGTAAATTGTCTACTAACTTCTTATATGTCACATAATCATTTTCTAACAAAGCTTGAAATATTTGCTCTTGAGATAAAGAATTACAACCCACCTCGCTTAAGAGAAGGGTAAGGAATCGGGTATGACCTACTGCAACTTTAAATCGTGCTTGCGTGGATTTGAGAATAGCTTGCACTAAAAGGTTGATAACTTCCGCATCTCCTTCTAAAGAGGGTTCACCAATTAACTCCATACCAATTTGGTTTATTTCTAAAGCTCCTATCCTACCTTCATTTCGGTAGACTTTTCCCTCATACATGAGCCTTACCGGATAATCTGCATCTTTATAAACAGAGGCTGCCAAACGGGCAATGGGTGTCGTAAAATCCGGTCGTAAAATTACAGTTTTACCCCGGGGATCTAAAAACTTAATTAATTTATCCTCCTGAATTTCGGATAAAACCCCAACTGTCCGATGATATTCAATAAACGGAGTCTCTATTTCTTCATAACCCCATCTCCTAAATAGTTCTTTAATATCCGCAGAAATCCGTCTCATCTGTTTTAGTTTTTCCGGTAAAATATCTCTGGTACCGGTAGGTTTTTCAAAAACAAAAGGCATTTCCTATCACTCCGTTTAATTTTCTACTATGGTAAAGTATGAATGTATTAAATAGATAATACCATGATATCTAAGATGGGTCAATAAAAAAAACGGGCAGTGCCCGTTAGGTTAAATCAATATATTCTATTAAAACTGAAAATAGATAAAGCTATTTTGTTCATTTTGCATAAAAATTACTAAGATTACAATCAACATTGTATAAGCTAAACCGCGAACAGGTGAGGGAAAAAGCTTATGCCATAATAAGCTAATTTGCTGATACTTTTCCCGTACGAAATACTCTACTATATGCAAAAGAAATAGTATACCGACAAAGGCCACAAATTTTAATAACCCGGTATCAGCTACCAGAGTAAACGGATTGGTAGTAAGCATTTTAGCAACCATGTTCAAAGCACTATTCATACCCTTAGCCCGGAAAAATACCCAACCGATACAAGTCAAATGAAAAAAGATAAATATAGCAAAGACCCTGTAAAGACTACTTTCTCTTAAGGTATTTAAACCTAAAAGAGTAGTCACTTTTAAATACAACTTGTGACCAATTAATAAAAGACCGTGAAACATACCCCAGGCCACAAAAGTCCATGCAGCACCATGCCATAGGCCTGAAATGGTCATAGCCAAAAGGAGGTTGAGCATTTGGCGAGTTTCTCCAGCTCGAGAGCCACCTAAAGGAATATAAACATAATCCCTAATCCAATTAGAAAGGGTAATATGCCACCTACGCCAAAATTCCGTAGCATTCTGGCTTAGATAGGGCGTTTTAAAGTTTAAATCAAGAGTGATACCAAATAAATGTCCCACTCCCAAAGCCATTTCACTATATGCGGAAAAGTCAAAATAAATCTGAAAAGCAAATAAATAAGCAGCTATCCAAACCTCTCCACCACTGAGGGCTACCCCTCTATTAAAGAAACTATCGGCATAAGCGGAAATATGGTCGGCTAAAACAATCTTTTTGAATAATCCTAGAGCTAAATAGGTTAGTCCCAGTTTTACTCTTGAATAGTCTAGTCTGATTTTCACTAACTCTTCTACCTGGGGAATTAAGTCTTTACCACGCATAATGGGGCCAGCAATAAGTTGAGCAAAAAAAGCAATAAACACCCAAAAGTCCAATAAGTTTTTACAGGGTTCAATTTTACCTTTATAAATGTCCACTAAATAAGCAATCATCTGAAAGGTGTAGAAAGAAATCCCTACAGGTAATAATAATTTTGTAAAAAAAGAGTTCTCCCAGACTAATTTGATAGGCAAAAACTTTTCCAGATTGGAAAGTACAAAGATAGAGTACTTAAAAAAGGCTAGATTAAAGACATTTAGTAAAACCCCAATCCACAAAAAAGCCTTGCCATAAACTCCCTGTAGATGTCTAGAAGCCTGGTAAGTCAAGACTGATACCAATATGAATAAAACCAAATATCCTAAACCACTAGCACCATAAAAGAGCATATTGGCAAAAGCCAAAATGTATATACGGGCTTTAGGCATTAGATAGAACAATATTAATGTTATGGTCATAAGAATCATAAATTCCGGTGAATGAAAAAGCATAGAAACACCTCTTTTTGGGGGCTTCGCCCCGTATCTACAGCAGCTACAGAAGCTACAGTTCTACTAATAATATTATCTTTTTGTCATCGCAAGAAGCGAGAACGACGTGCCCTCCTTAATTAAAGGCTTATTCGTTTAACCACGGATACACACAGATGCACACGGATTGCATGTTGAGATTTGAGGTTATTTATTAATTGGTTGTTCTATTTCACTATTTCCTAAAAAGTGATTGTAAAGTATTTCCGCGAGCTTATAATAACCTGCAGGGGTCAAATGAATATGGTCAGTGAAAAGAGAATCAGGTAATTTCCCTTGCAGGTTCAAATATTTGATACCTTTATTTTGGAAATATTCGTCAACCCTTTTTAAATTATCTTGATATCCGGCTGTACTAACCTCTGGAGCCATTAATACTTCATTGGTCCCCGCCAGGAAAATGAGGGTATTTTTATCACGTTGATGTTCAATAATTTTATTTAGAAAATAAACTTGAGGATTCCTTGAACTCATATCAAAAGAGTCAGGGGAAAAACCTAATTGATATTCATATTGATTTAAAAGCTCTCTTAAACCTTCTTTTTCTGACCATACACGAGCATCTCCTAAGGCATCATCCCCATTAGGATTTAAAATAGAATTTTTGATGAAATCTTTATATTGAAAGAGGCTAAGTTTTGGATAAATAGTATTTTGTAAAAAGGCAGTAAAATGCTTCATAAAGTCCTTATTATCCTTAGAAGGATTATTTGCTTCCAGGTTAGCTTTAACTGAGTAATAACTTACTTCATCCATGTTTTTCAAATCATCCTGAAGCCAAAAAACACTTGGGGGGTCAGGATTTCTTTTGACAAAACCGGCATAAGTGATATTGAAAATAAGATTTTGGGTAGAGATATCATACTCGTCCAATTTTAAAAGCATGGTATAAATATCTCCGACCTGCATAGCCGGCATAGATAAATTAAATACCCTTGTTGCCTTTTGGCCTTCGTTTTCTGTTATCATTTCCTCTAAATAATAACCAATAGATTCCGTTGAATGACCAGGCCCACTAAAAGCTACGGAATCCCCTAAAATAATTAAATAATCCCTTAATTCCTTTTGTTTTATTTCCTTAGAAATTTGCTCTAATATGGTATCTATATTATGAATATTATCCTTAAGAACTTCGTAATCCATCCGATAACCATAGACCATATCCAGAGGAACAAAATAATAAAGGGCAAATTGGATAATAAGTAAATATATTAGTACATATTTAAAAGTCCGCACTAAAGTTCATCCTCTCCTAGTTCAACCTATAGTTTAACAAACTATATCCATCATGGCTATACGAACAATTTGGGAAAAAAGAAAAGACAAAAAATCGACTATGGACATAGTCGATAGGCTTTTAAAACCACGGGCCCCTACGGGGCACACGGATAAACACGGATATTACTATTGCATAAAACGAGCAGGTTAGAGCCATCCTCCTTAAAGAAATCTAACATGCAATCCGTGTGCATCTGTGTGTATCCGTGGTTAAATAAAAAAGGACGGACAGAGTAGTCCGCCCCTACTGTTTCTGTAGCTTCTGTAGG
>JBMNUR010000299.1:0-3916 GCA_050946395.1 Peptococcales bacterium | reverse complement strand
GGTACACCCTTTTTTACTACAAAAAAAAGTGGCACTGGTCTGGGCCTTTCTGTGTGTAGACAAATTGTTGAGGAACATGATGCCGAAATGGAAATTACAAGTCAGGTGGGGATTGGTACTAAAGTCAAAATCATTTTCCCTAAAAATACTCGAGAATTATCTATAGCGGAATAAATGAAAAAGTCTTTGCTGCAAAAGTATGTCTTATGGAAGAAGCGGCAATGACGAAGAATCTAGATTGCGACGCCTATCGGCTCGAAATTTTTATGTATTGTGTACACTACAACAAACGAAATGTTCCTTGGTCATTACGAGGGTTAGTGAAGTAATCCGCCTTTACTTGAGTATCTTTACGACCGGGATCGCCACGTCGCTATCGCTCCTCGGGATGACAGAATAGCGACTTTTTTCATAGCAATGATAAGAAAAGCTTTTATTAAATTCTGGACTGATGTAACTTGGAATGATAAACTTTAAGGTGGATTTTACAGAAAGGAAGGAATTCCATTGAACCAGTTTCAGAATAAAGATGGCTATGTTCATACCTTATTTAATTCAATAGCTTCTAATTATGATACTATGAATTCTATCATGACCTGGGGAATGTTACCTCGCTGGCAGAAGTTTATGCTCAACAAGACGGAATTAAAACCGGGTAATTATGCTTTAGATGTTTGTTGTGGCACTGGGGAATTAGCTTTTAAAATGGAAAAAATGGTCGGGTCTAAGGGTAAGATTTGGGGCCTTGACTTTTCCGAAAATATGTTAACTGTTGCTAATGAAAAGTTGAATTCCCGTGATAATAAAAACATCACATTTGTTCAAGGAAATGCTCTACAATTACCCTTTGAGGATAATTTTTTTGATGCTGCAACTAATGGTTTTGCCTTGAGAAATGTGGTAGATATCTCTCAAGCAATCAGAGAAATGGCCCGGGTAGTAAAACCAGGGGGTAAAGTAGTATGTTTAGAGGTTTCCCGGCCTCTTAATCGTTTTTTTCGTTTAGGTTTTAATGTTTATTTCTTTAAAGTTGTACCCCTAATCGGTAGGCTAGTGGATAAGGGAAAAGCAATTGATGGTAAATATCCTGCCTATACTTGGCTTCCCGAGTCTTTAAAAACCTTCCCCGATCAGGAAAAACTAAAAAGCATCTTCTTAGAGGCAGGTTTGCAAGATGTTAAATACTATGGGGTTGGCTTTGGAGCCGCAACTGTTCATGTAGGAACGAAAAAGTAAGTGTGTAGTGTCTAAGTGCGATATAAAAAAGACTATGATCTATCTCAGTGTGTAGATAAATCATAGTCTGTTTTTTTTCATTCATTTTAAGAAAGATTCTGATATCTAAATGTACTGCATTTAGTTCCGTCTGTAGTGCCTACTTTCATACTTTCTCCGGAAGACATTACTTCTATACTATCTGCATCACATAGACCCTTTGAGTTATAGATACATTCTTCTACTTTACATTTAATACGATTTTCGCTCATTTAATTATCCTCCTTTTTTAGGGCAGACAGGGTCGTCTGCCCCTACATGAAATTTTATTCTATCCCTTCAAAGTCCATTTGCTCTTCTTCTACTTCCCAGGAAGGATCTTCTTCTCCGGATAAAATTTGATAAGCAGTTACTGGATCATCGTATCCATAGGTATACATTTGATAAGCCATCATTTTTCCTTGCTGGTCCCATAGTGCTCTTTTGCGGTAATCATTTTCATGCATAGGTTTTTCCTCCTCCTTTTTAACGTAAGTATATTTTGAGCTAATGTTTTACTATTTATACATATCAAGGGGCAAGATGCAGGAATAGTTATCTTACTTTCTGCATTTCATTTCCTGCTTTCTAAAATTAGTAAAATGGATTAATTAATAATTTTTCTGGTTAAGCTTTTAATAAAGATTGAAGATGGAGGTTAAATACGTGAAAAAATCTGTTTTAAATATTATTAGGCGAACTCGTAAAAATCAGATTGATGCTTATTATCAAAATCAGCTTTATGGGGGGCAGGCAAAATATTTAAGAGTTTTCAATTATTTTTTCTACAGGTTATTAGTTTTAATTGGTTCCGTTTTATTTTTCTTTTATTTTGCGGGTCTAGAAAAGCCTTGGTCTGCATTTTGGGCGGGGGTATCAGTTTTAATAATCTATCACTTTAGTGTGAACTATCTAAAGGAAAAGAAATTGAGAGAGCTAACCCTGGAGATTAATAAAAAAATTTCCGAGGAAGAATTTTGGCGTAGAATTAAAACTATGGATAAAGAAGGGTTTATCATTTTTATTAGAGAGCTTTTGCTAAAATTACCTTCCTTTACCCAAGTAAAAATAAATGAACAATATGAAGATGGCATAGACATATTTGCAAAATATCACAAGGAAATAGTAGCTATTCAATGTCATCCATTGGATGGTGATGAAATGGTTGAATCAAAGTCAGCTCGGGAGTTTTCCCGAGGTATGAGTCGTAGCAAGATAGAAAAAGGGATTATTATTTCTACTACTGATTTTAGAGAAGACACCAAGCGTTTTTGTAACCTTATCAAAGATAAACGTCAAATAAAACTTTTAGGTGCCAAAGATGTGATGCAGATGGCTATGGATGCAGGCAAATTTCCCCAAAAGGATGAAATAACAGATTTAATTTTAAAGAAAATTGAACACGAAGCACGTAGCTTTCAAGAAACTCGAGAAAAATTATTTGCAAAACCTCAGATTGTCCCTTACTTTTTCTATGGTACACTTCTTTTAGTTGGTGGTTTACTATTTAATTTCAATGCCAAATACTTATACTATATTGGTGCAGGTGGTTTGTATTTTCTAGGAATAATTGGTCTCGTTTTAAACATACAGAATAAAAATAGAAAAACACTGTGGGGTTGGCAGGATAAACTTTTTTAATATAGATATTAGAGAGAATAGGGAAAATGTTACTGGAAAACAATTACAAAGGATGTTATTGTTACGAAAATAAAGTAATTATCATAAGTTATAATATAGATTAACTATTGGGGAGGAAATATAATATGGAAAATGGGGCAATTGTAATGTCAAATACAGATAATGAAAAATTATTTTGTGTAAAAGGTATTATCAATGGTAATGGGGGAAGAAAAATTACCATTCTGGAAGAACTATGTAAGTGTTCCGGAAAAGCAAATTTTGCTTATATGGATTCCTTAAATGTAGTTTGGGCACCTAAAGTTTTATGTGAAAAAAGAGAGGAGTACGAGATAAGTGATTTGGATGAAAATATCTTAATGAGTGGCAATTAATAGCTAGTGCTAGTGACTAGTTATATTTATTTAACCACTGGCCCTACGGACACACAGATAAACACGGATAAAGACATACAACTGAAGGTAACTACATTTAAAGAAGGGAGCGTTTTATATAAACGCTCCCTTTTTGGGGAGGGATAGAAGGATAAACTAGCTATTTTGATTTATTTTCTTGTTTTTGCTGCTGTTGTTGAGGTTGTGTCATGTTTTGAAAAACTTTATACTGAGGCTCTTGTTGCTCAATATAGTTACAACGGGAAGATAATCCTTGACATATACTCTCAAGTTGTTGTGCATACTGAGCAAACATTTGCTTGGCAGTCTTGTCATCCGTATCTAGTGCAAAAGTTTTCATATTAGCAGTTACACCCTCTAGAGTAGCCAAAGTCATATGCATCTTATTACCAACAGTCATATGTTTATCCTCCTTTTAAGTTTGGAGATGTATATCCCCGTACTTTTGATCCCTATTCATAGTTAGTTTGCACTTTTGGAGGAATTTTATGATTAGCAAACTTCGGAAGTTTTAAAATTTATTTAAACCAATAAAGATTAAACTAACTCCCGAAAAAATAACGAACATCTGTTTAATACTAACTTTTCCAGCTAAACCAACCAAACCTAAAGAAGTTACGGAAATC
>JBMNUR010000298.1:0-3931 GCA_050946395.1 Peptococcales bacterium | reverse complement strand
AATCCAAATATTGAATTATTAAAAAAGGTAGCTATGCAGATTGAGTAATTGAATATAATGACGGACCGAATTGGAGGGTAATTAGAGTTGATAGTTTACTTAAGTGAATTTATACATCCAGAAGCAGTAGCTAAATTAAGTGAAAATGTAAAAGTTGTAAACAATTTTGATGAAATTGAAAAAATAGATGCTATAATTATGCGTGGTATCAATGTAACACGAGAAATGATGGAAAAAGCAACTAATCTTAAAGTAATAGCGAAACATGGTGTTGGAACAAATACGATTGACATACAAGCTGCGAAAGAACTTGGTATAAAAGTTATTTACACACCTACTGCCAATATAAATTCAGTTGCAGAATTAATAGTAGGGCTAATAATAAACCTCAATAGAGATATATGTTTAGCAAATAAGAATTCCCGAGAAGGAGTATATAAGACTATAGCACCACCAGAGTTGATAGGTTTAGAAGTTAAAGGTAAAACTTTAGGTCTGGTTGGCATGGGGAATATTGCAAAAATTGTTGCCAATATTTTAATAAAAGGTTTTGATGTTAAAGTAGTTGGATATGATCCTTACATAACTTCCGAAAAGGCTTTAGAGGCAGGAATTAATAAATTTGATGACTTAATAGAAATGTTAAGGGTATCTGATTTTGTTAATGTAAGCGTACCTCTTACTAATAGTACCAGAAACTTAATATCCGGAGATATGTTTGACTATTTCAAACCGAATGCAATACTTATTAATGCTGCAAGAGGTGGTGTAGTTAACGAGGATGACTTATATGAAGCGTTAGTAAACAAAAAGCTTAAAGCAGCTGCATGTGATGCTTTTGTAAATGAACCACCTACTGTTCAAAATTGCAAATTGTTGTCGCTAGATAATTTTATTGCAACCCCTCATATAGGTGGTAATACACAGGAGGCCCTTTATAGAGCAGGCATGGAAGTTGTTGAAGAAACGTTAAATGTTTTGTCAGGAAAAGAACCAATTCATCCTGCATATTAATAATTAAAAATTATGTAATTAAATAATATTCAAAAAAAATAAAATAAAATGGAGGAGTAAAATGAGAAGATTTATTAGCTTTTTTACTGTAGTATTAATGGTTTTGATTTTAAGCGTTGGATGCAGTGAAAAAACCCCTGAAGTAAAAAATGATGCGGCTCAAGAATCTAATAGTGCTGTTAATCAAACAGAAACAAAATTAGATTATCCAAATCGACCAATTACAATGATAGTTCCTTTTTCAGCTGGAGGGAGTACTGATGTAGGTGCTAGAATTCTTGCAGCAGAAGCTGAAAAATTTCTTGGACAACCTATTGTTATTGTAAACACACCTGGTGCAGGTGGTTGGCTGGGGTGGAATGATTTGCTAAATGCTAAGAAGGATGGATATACAATAGCTCACTTTAATGATGCTGCTATCTTTACTGGATATTTGGATCCTCAACAGAAACGTAATAATACATTGAATGATTTTGCACCAATAGTTTGTTATGTTATTGATTATAATACTATATCAATCAATCCAACAGAAACAAGATTTACTAACTTGGAACAGTTGATTGAGTATGCTAAATTAAATGAAGTTACTTGCACTTCTACTGCGCCATTGAGTGATGAGTATCAAGCTATGCTTAAAATAAATGATAAGCTAGGCACAAAATTTATACCAGTACACAACAAAGGAGCATCTGAATCATTGACAGCTGTTATGGGTGGTCATGTTGATGTTATGTTTGGTAATGTTGGAGACACAACAGTACCAGTAAAAAATGGCCAGGTTAAGGCAATAGCTGTTTTATCTGAGGAAAGGTCTGAGTTTTTGCCTGATGTTCCGACATTTAAAGAAGTTACTGGCGAACCTATAGTTTGTTTCTCAGCTCGTGGTATCGGAGCTGCAGCAGGTGTAGATCAACAAATAATGGATATATTGATTGATGCTTTTAAGCTAGCGGCTGAATCAGAAACGTTTAAATCGAAAATGGCTGAGCAAGGATTGGCTATAAAGAACATCGTAGGTGATGACTACATGAAAATGATGCAACAGGAAGAAGCGGAATTAAAAGAATACGCATCATTCTTTGGTTGGGAATAATATAACCATGAAGTGGATGGAATATGAAAATATTAACATTTACATAAACCATCCATTTTATATGATGGAAAGAGGTGAATTATGAATATTAGGGATTTGAAACTGTCAACTTTTGTTAGCTTTTTACTAATTGTGTTTACATCAATATACTTTATAAATTCATTTAATTATATTTACTGGCAAGGTTATGTTCCTGGAGCAGGATTTGCACCTCGTTGGGTTAGTGGATTAATGTTAATTGTTTCTATTATTTGTCTTATTCAATCATTCAAAGAAGAAGGAATAAAAATATTTGAAACATTTCCAAAGGGAGATGGATTAAAAAATATTATTGTTACATGGGTATCTTTAATATTTTATGTTATTTTTTCACCCTTCATAGGCTTTACAATTTCTAGTGTAATAATATTAACTGCTCTATTTGGTAGAAGCATTAGTTGGAAAAAGTCATTAGTTCTAAGTATATTCGTTACATTAATTTGTTTTTATGTTTTTAAAATAGTTCTTAAGGTTTCTATACCAGTAAATTCATTAGGTTGGTAATTGAAAGGTGGTGTATTATATGGATGCTTTAGGTTTTTTGATTTCTGGTTTTTTTCAAGCAATGAGTGGCGCTAATTTATTTTATTGCTTTATGGGTGTAGTAGCTGGTATGTTTGTAGGGGTGCTTCCGGGTCTTGGACCAACTGCAGGAACAGCCCTGCTTTTACCAATCACCTTTGGTATGCAGCCTATTGAAGCAATAATTATGCTCTCAGGAATATATTATGGTGCTATGTATGGGGGAACAATAACTTCTGTACTACTAAATACACCTGGTGAAGCTGCGTCTGTTATAACTTGCATAGACGGTTACCCCATGGCTAAACAGGGAAGAGCAGGTGCTGCATTAGGAGTTGCTGCAATTGGATCTTTTATTGGAGGTATAATTTCTTTAATAGGGTTACTATTATTAGGACCAGTCGTTGCCCAACAAGCTTTGAAATTTGGGCCGCCAGAGTTTTTTTGCCTTATGCTAATGGGTCTTACATTAGTTGTAGGTTTAATGGGTAAGTCATTAATGAAAGGTTTAGCGGTTGCATTATTTGGTTTGATGCTTTCGCTTATAGGTACTGATCCTTCAGCAGGAACGATTCGTTATACCTTAGGTATAGACAATCTAATAGGTGGACTTGATTTTGTTGGTATAGCAATGGGCGCTTTTGGTTTAACAGAAATATTTTCTAATTTGGAGGGTGATTTAAAAACAGCTCAGGAATTACCTAAAATTAAGGGACTCTTTCCAGAAAAGAAAGAATGGCCTATTGTTTTAAAAGCAATAGGTAGGGGAAGTATATTGGGATTTTTAATAGGTCTAATACCGGGAACAAATTCTATAATACCTGCAGTGTTGAGTTATTCTGGAGAAAAAAAGCTATCAAAACATCCTGAAAAATTCGGAAATGGTGCCATCGAAGGTGTCGCAGGGCCTGAAACAGCTAATAACGCATATTGTGGCGGTGCAATGGTTCCGTTATTTACTTTAGGTATTCCTACATCACCAGTTATGGCAGTACTGGTAGGGGCTTTTATAATGCACGGACTCACCCCGGGTCCAACATTGTTTACTGAACATGCTGAACTAGTTTGGACAGTAATTGCTAGTATGTTTATTGGCAATCTAATTCTAGTAATACTAAATCTTCCACTAGCGAAAGTATGGGCACAGATCACACGTGTGCCAATGAAAATATTATTTCCAATAGTTATTATAGTAGCACTGTTAGGTGTTTATGGAATGAACAACAGTATGTTTGACGTGGGAAGCATGGTCTTGTTTGGGGT
>JBMNUR010000297.1:0-3938 GCA_050946395.1 Peptococcales bacterium | reverse complement strand
GGTAATATGAATCACAAATAACACCTCGCTATTAGTGGCCAGTTGTTAGTGGCTAGTAAAGGCGCCCATTGGGCGTCTTTTTTGTAAGTAAATAGTCGATGGTCGAATAAATTGTTCATACATTGCGAGCACTAGCGAAGTAATCCCGCTTTTTACGCTATTACCTCCACTAACCAAGATCGTCACGTCGCTATCGCTTCTCGCGATGACATAATAGCGACTTCTTTCATAGGGATGACAGAATAGTGATCTCTTTTGCGCTCACTGTTTATGTATATGGAGGAATTTTTCGAATAGAAGTAAAAAACCTGTTATAATATCTCAATCAATCCTAGGGGCGAACAAAGGAATAGAGGAATTGTTTTTTCTCTAGAGAAGGATTTTACATAGATAATCTAGAATACAATTCTTTATGTAAAGTTTTGTGAATTCACGTTAAAAGGAAGGAGGAACAGTATGGAAAAGATAGAGCTAACCAAGGCTTGGACCCAAGGTGAAGAGCTTTTGGCTCAAGTCAGTAAAGAAAGCGGAGTTAGAGCTTCAAAATGTTACCAATGTGGTAAATGTTCAGCCGGCTGCCCAGTTGCCTTCGCCATGGATAAGACTCCTCGGGAAATCATGCGGCTAGTCCAATTGGGATTAATGGATGAAGCCTTACATTCCAAGACAGTTTGGTTGTGTGCCAGCTGTGATACTTGTTCTACTCGTTGCCCCCGAGAAGTTGACATTGCTCGGGTGATGGAAACCTTAAGAATAATAGCCAAACAAAAGGGTTATGTAGCAGAAAAGAAAATGGACTTGTTCCACAACCTATTTTTGAAATCCGTTGAAAGTAACGGTCGTGTCCATGAATTAGGGTTAATTTTGGGTTTTAATATCTTTGGCCTCCAGCCTCTTAAAGATGCCCATTTTGGACCTGGCATGTTACTAAAAGGCAAATTATCCATATTACCCCACACCATTAAAGATAATGGTGAGGTCAAAAAAATCTTTGCCAATGTACGAAAGCGGGGTGGCAAGGTATGAAGTATGCTTATTATCCCGGTTGTTCTTTAAGTTCTACCGGGGTTGAATATGACATATCCACAAAAAAAGTTGCTAAAGCTTTAGGAATTGACCTTTGGGAAATACCTGAATGGAACTGTTGTGGTGCATCTAGTGCTCACTTAACTGACCATCTTTTAGCTTTAGCTTTACCGGCACGAAATTTAGCCATAGCTGAAGAAAAAGGATTGGATGTGGCTATTCCCTGTGCTGCTTGTTATTCACGCTTAAAAGCTACAGAAATGGAAGTAAAGACTTCCTCGGAAATGCAAAAGACAATTAGTGAAGTTATCGAACGAGAATATACCGGTAAAACTCAGGCTAGGTCTTTATTGGATGTTTTTGTAAATGACTTAGGATTAGAATCTATTGGAGCCTTGGTTCATAAACCTCTTAAAGGTTTAAAAGTAGCAAGTTATTATGGTTGTTTACTGGTACGTCCACCTAAATTAGGCTTTGATGATCCGGAAGATCCTCAAAGTATGGATAAATTAATGGAGGCTCTGGGGGCAACCTCGATTGATTGGGCTTTTAAAACTGAGTGTTGTGGTGCGTCCCATCCGACTACCAATGCAACTGTTGGGTTTAGCATGATTGAAAAAATATTAACAGCTGCTCAAGAAAAAGGAGCAGATTGTATTGTCACTGCTTGTCCCATGTGTATGAATAATCTTGATATGCGCCAAACCCAAATAGGAGCCAAATTCGGTAAGAATTACAATTTACCTATATTCTACTTTACTGAGCTATTGGGTATGGCTTTAGGGATAAAGCCTGAAGAATTAGGTGTTAAACGGCATTTTGTTGATGCTTCAGAAGTATTAAAGAAGCTCGATGAGGCCTTAGGCAGGAGGGATACTGCATGAGACGTGTAGGTGTATTTATCTGTCATTGTGGTACAAATATTGCGGCGGCAGTAGATTGTGAAAAAGTAGCGGAAAATGCTAAGAATTTTCCTGGTGTAGCATTTAGTACTGATTATAAATATATGTGTGCCGAACCAGGACAAGAATTAATTAAAAAGGCTATCAAGGATCACAAGTTGGATCGAATCGTAGTAGCATCTTGTTCACCTCGGATGCACGAACCCACCTTTAGGCGGTGTATTGAAAGTGGTGGCTTAAATCCTTATCTACTGGAAATGGCTAACATTCGGGAACAATGTTCCTGGGTACATCCTGATGATAAAGAAAGGGCTACTTTTAAAGCTACGGAATTAGTGCGGATGGCCGTGGCTAAAGTTATGCAAAATGAATCTTTAGATAGATCAACTATTCCCATCACCAAAAGGGCTTTAGTTATTGGAGGGGGAATAGCCGGAATTCAAGCAGCCCTTGATATTGCCAATGCAGGACACATTGTGGATGTAGTGGAAAAAGAACCATCTATCGGCGGGCGGATGGCGCAAATTGATAAAACCTTCCCTACCTTAGACTGTTCAGCATGTATTTTAACGCCTAAGATGGTGGAAGTGGCCAATCATCCCAATGTAAACTTAATAACCTATTCCGAGATTGAAAAAGTAGAAGGTTATGTAGGTAATTTTGATGTAACAATCAGAAAAAAAGCTCGTTCTGTTGATTTAAAAGCTTGTACAGGTTGTGGTACCTGTACCCAGAAGTGTCCTTCGAAAGTACCTAGTGAATTTGAAATGGAAATGATGGACCGAAAAGCAATTTTTACTCCTTTTCCCCAAGCAATTCCTAATAAGCCGGTAATTGACAGGGAAAATTGCCGTTATTTTAAAACAGGCAAATGTGGGGTGTGTCAAAAGGTCTGTCCTACCAATGCTGTTGATTTTACTCAAGAAGACGAATTTGTCACTGAACGCTATGGTGCCATAGTAGTTGCTACCGGTTTCGACCTTTTTGATGAGAGGGTTTATGGTGAGTATGGCTATGGTAAGTATAAAGATGTTATAACCGGATTACATTTTGAACGGTTAATAAACGCCTCGGGTCCCACCATGGGTAAAATTAAACGGCCTTCTGACGGCAAAGAACCTAAAAATGTAGTTTTCATTAAATGTGTCGGTTCCCGGGATGAAGTTAAAGGTAAAGCTTATTGTTCTAAAACTTGCTGCATGTATACAGCCAAACATGCTACTTTAGTACGGGAAAAGATTAAAGATTCCGATGTTTATGTATTTTATATGGATGTTCGGACACCTGGCAAAGGCTACGATGAATTCTATACTAGGACAACTGACCAGTATGGTGCTAAATATATCCGGGGTAGAGTATCCAAGATTTATGAAAAAGGTGATAAACTCATTGTTCGGGGTGAAGATACCCTGTTAGGTAGACCTGTGGAAGTAGAAGCAGATATGGTAGTTTTAGCTACAGCTATGATAGCCAAAGCTGATGCTGCTAAACTGGCCCAAATGATTGGTTTCTCTTATGACCAGAACCATTTTTATACTGAGGCCCATCCTAAATTAGCTCCTGTGGAAACCCATACAGCTGGTGTATTTTTAGCAGGTGCTTGCCAAGGACCAAAAGATATCCCCGAAACAGTAGCTCAAGCCAGTGCAGCAAGTGTGAAAGTTTGCGGACTTTTATCCAAAGACGTCATGCCTACTGAACCGATTATTTCCGCTGTTAATGAAGCTATTTGTTCCGGTTGTGGGATGTGTGTACCAGTTTGTCCTTATAAAG
The DNA here is from genome assembly GCA_050946395.1 of Peptococcales bacterium. Taxonomy (GTDB): domain Bacteria; phylum Bacillota; class Peptococcia; order Peptococcales; family BICA1-8; genus JBMNUR01. The sequence continues at coordinate 237 of JBMNUR010000297.1, read as the reverse complement.
CTCTAGACCTTAAGGTTATTCAAGAAAGAAGCATGGGGAAAACCTTAAGTCGAAAAGTTGCTACAGTAAATAGCGGTTTATGTCAAGGTTGTGGTGCTTGTACGGTAGCTTGCCGTTCTTCTGCTTTAAATCTCAAGCACTTTACTAATGAACAAATTTTGGCGGAGGTGGATGCCTTATGTCTGTAAACGAGAGACCAGAAAACTGGGAACCAAAAATCCTGGTTTTTGCCTGTAA
>JBMNUR010000296.1:0-3971 GCA_050946395.1 Peptococcales bacterium | reverse complement strand
TGCTTCCGGTTGAGGTGGTGATGGCTGCCTCAACCGGCTCAATTTCTCCGAAATACATGGCTCAATTTAAGCGAAATGGGTGGCTCAGTTTTCGCGGAACGGTGGCTCAGTCGGGCCGAAATATCCAATGGTGATACCCTATTGCAGTGGGTTGGTTTTATTGCCTACAAACAAGTTAAAAACATGTCTACTATGAGCTATAATATCTTGGTGGAAAGGTTATTTTAAATTGAAAACCCTGAGATGGTGTACTCAATACTTCATAAGTTATACCCAAGCCAAATCGTAAATGTATTCTTCTTATAAGGTTTTTTAGTCCGATGTGGCTTTCATCAAAGCTTTTGAAATGCAAAATAGACTCATTGATTTGTTCAATAACTTCAGAGGTTTGTCCTGGACCATTGTCTTTGACACTGAGACAAATTGTTTCATCTGAATTTACTTCCGATTTAATAGTAATTTTTAAAATACCTTTAGTCTGTTGTAATCCATGTTTAATACTATTTTCAATCAACGGTTGTAGTATAAGTTTCGGTATTGGTAGTTGAAGTGTTTTTTCGTCGATCTCCCAATGAAGGATAATTTGATTTGGGTAACGATGGCTCATGATTCGAGTGTAAGTTTTTGTGGCTTTTATCTCTTGTTCCAATGGAACATCTTGTTCGGGGTTTTGTAAACTGTATTGCAAAAATTCTGAGAGATCTTCAATCATTTCATTAATATGAGAAGGAGTACGTAATACTTTCAAAACCTCAAAATCGATAATTTGGAGTGTGTTGGAAAGAAAATGAGGATTTATTTGGTATTGTAAAGCAGATAACTCAAGAGATTTGGCCTGCAAACGTTTTTCATTTAAGGAGATACGCATATATTCATTTTGGAGAAATGTACGAATAAGATTCATGCTAATATACCCAAAAACTGTATGGGTTGGGTACTGAAGAGATTCGAGGTAACGTTTGTCGTCTGCATGTTTAAGCATTTCAACAATTTCGTGAATCCTCTTTGTAAGTTGAGTCGAGTAGGCGAATGAGATCGCAAGGCAAATTAAGATACAAGCTATAAAAACCAGCCCAATTGTATGAAGAATTTTATAAAGAGGCTTGTAGAGTTCCTTCTTTTCTGTAATGGATAGAAAATCAAGACCTAAAAGGGGGGTATGAGTACGAAGAAGAATGTATTCATCCGAGCCACTTGAAATAATTCCTTGACTTTCGTTATTTACAAACAATGGACTATTAATAATATTGGGAAATAGTGTTTCCATTATATCTGTATCTTTACTTGCTAGTAAAACTTCCGACTTATATTTTATGATGAGTAGATTTTGATAATTACTTTGATGAAGTATTCGCTTAAAGTAGTTTACATTGATATTAATTGCAACCACATAGCCTTTATTATTGCGTTCTACCATGGTTAAGATATCTTTAGATGTGGTAAATCCTTCTATTGCAGGAATTTCCCTCCGAAAGAAATCATACCGCTTATCGCTGGCACAAATAGATAACCATTTCGCATCGTATGGGGAATCCATACTGTAGATTTTCATTTGGTTGGTTAAATATCTATTTTTTGCATTTGGGATGTATACGTAAATTGAATCGATGTAATCCCGAGTATTGGCAATTGCATTCATTTGTGTTGAGATTTGTTTACTGCTGACGAATTGTGCATAATCATCAATTTCTGCTTCATTTTCATTATCTAATACTTGTCGGATAGTATTAGCATTTGAAGAAGATTCGATAATGTTCATTATTTTGGTGCTATCGTTAAAGAGCAGTGAAATATTCTCTTGGATTAAGAGTAATGTCTCGTACGAGGTGTTACGAATAAATTTCTGCTGATTCGGTATCCAGTTGATAAGGAGATAGATAGTGATGATTAATATTGGTATCAGTGAAAGCGAGGTTATGTATAGAAGATTCTGCAGAAAAAACTTTCGAATAAGAGCGTCTCTGTGTTGTCTCACGAAGAGGTTCCTTGTCTTGTTGATTGTATATATGAGTTATATGCCTGTCGAAACCGACGTTTTGAACTATATCCCACTTCCATAATGATTTGATTGATGGGTATTCCTTTATTTATAAGTTTATCTGCATATTCCATCCTGGTATTAAGCAAAAGACTAGAAAATGTACATCCATAACGCTCATGAAGTATCTTAGATAGATGATTGGCTGAGTATCCAAGGCATTCAGCAGCCTCTAATAGATTTGCAGTTATAATATTTTCTTTAATATATTTGATGAGAAGCGACAACAGCTGTGTGGAATAATCTTCTTCCAGAGTTTTTACAACAGGCTGTTGCTTTTTTTCTATTAATTGATCTAGTACGGACAACAACTCTTGTTGTCTGATGGGTTTTACTAAAAAATCCAAGGTTCCAATATCCAATGCTGTTTGTGCATATGAAAATTCTGCAAATGCTGTAACTAATAAGGTTCTTACTGATGGAAATTCTTTTTTGAGTGTTTTTATTAATGTGATTCCATCCATCAGAGGCATTTTGATGTCCGTGATTACAATATCTATGCGATTCCCCGATCGTAAATAGTGCATTGCCTCTTGACCGTTAGCACAAGTTTTACTCACATGCATTAAAGGCCTATTCCAAGTAATAATATTACTGAGCATCTCTCGAATGATTTCTTCATCATCTACAATTAGAATCTTCAACTTTTTGTTAGATTTCATTGTCCACCATTCCTGAACTGTGTAGGAGAATATCCATAATAATCCCGGAATGCGCGCGTAAAATTGTTAGGTTGTGAGAACCCAATTGCCCTAGCTATTTCAGAGATTTGAATAATTGGAAAATTTAATAATTCTTTAGCTTTTTCCATTTTCCACCTCTTTGCGTATGAGAAAAATGATTCTCCTGCTTCATTTTCGAATTGGTTTAGAAAATCATCTGTTGTTAAATTCAGCACTTTACTAAGAGTCTGCAGGTTACAATTCTGACTATCTGTTTCAATGAGTTGTTTAGTTGCATCAAATGTCGTTAAGGATTGTAGTCTTGCTTGCTTAAGTTTTTGTTCTTTTTCAATTTCGTTGTAGAGAGAGGTAAAGGTTGAAGCTAATTCTTGATATCTAATTGGTTTTACTAAGTATTTTACCGCTTTTAATCTTATGCATTGTTGTACGAAACTAAATGTATCATAGGTCGTTAGTACTACCACGGGAATGTTGATCATTTGGTTTCTCATTGCCTCTAATAGTTCAAGCCCTGAGTAAAGAGGCATTTTGATGTCTGTGAGAACGACATCGCAATGATAGCACTTGAGATAAGCTAACGCTTTAAGACCATTGTCAAAAGAACTACAGACTTCAAAACCAAACGTTTCCCACGGAAAAAGGGAACACAATGAAGTTCTTATTATTTCTTCATCGTCGACAATCAATACCTTATATAAGGAGTTGCTTTGTTTCACAAAATCATTACCTCAAAAAATAAAGTATTCTATAAAAGTATACCACGTAAATCAATATATTGTTAATAAAGTAACTAACCACGATCACAGCTACTATTTAAAACAGAGGATCCCACTATTTATTTATCATCAGATTGCTTTTTGCCACGGGAAAAAGTTGCCCTAGCTTTCGCTTTGATATTATGTATAATCCAAGCAAAATAGACATGAAAATCTTCTTTGTCTCTATTTTTGATTGTTTGCTATTTTCTCTTGCTCTTTTTCCCTATAGCATTGGTAGTTCATCGCCTATAGCGATTATTCAGGAAAGCGCCCCCTTTTGTGACGTTCTCCCACTTTATAGTACAACCCCTCCTAATGGGGAATAGCTGATGATGACTTGCCCGGCGACGTTCAGGCATCAGCATCTCAGAATCACCCCTTCACCGGTAAACCCGTTCACTTTGACGAGAAGCGGCGTTCGGGCATGGATGAAATGCTTCGTCTCTTCGATGATTGGGAGCTCCTTCAGCCGCTTCTTATCCAATGTTCCCT
>JBMNUR010000295.1:0-3984 GCA_050946395.1 Peptococcales bacterium | reverse complement strand
CTATTACTGCTTTTTTCGTTACTTTAGCAAAATCATCCCGTAATAATTTTTGTACGAGAACCGGATCAGCTCCAACTCGTCTTAAATAGGATGCTGCTTCAAAGGTCCTTACACCTGTTTGAAAAATAAAGTTTTTGGTATCTACGGTAATCCCCGCTAATAGTGCGGTGGCCGCCCAACTATCGATTTCAATCTGGTTATCAAGGTATTGAATTATTTCTGTTACCAATTCGGAAGCAGATGATGCATAAGTTTCTAGGTAGATAAGACTGGCATTATTAATAAATTCCTCGGAGCGGCGGTGATGGTCAATAATGACAATTTTATCAACCACATTTAAAAGATTTGGTTCAATAACCATACTAGGTTTATGAGTATCCACAACTATTAAAAGAGCCCCTTCCGTTTCAATCCGCCTGATATCGGTAGGACGAATGAAAGTACCTAAAAATTTGTCTTTTCCCAATACTGTTATTAGTTTATCAAAAGATTCGTTACGCGGGTCAATTATAATGTAGGGAACTTTACCCAGTTTTCTGATTGCCGAGGCTAATCCCAATGAGGAGCCTAAACTGTCAAAATCCGCAGATTCATGACCCATGATAATAACACTACTAGCCTCTAGAATCATTTCTTTAAGTGAATGAGCAATTACCCTTGCTTTTACTTTGGTTCTCTTTTCTAAAGCTGGAGATTTACCACCATAGAACCAGACTTTCTCCGGGCTTTTCACTACCACCTGGTCACCACCACGCCCTAAGGCCAATTCTAAGGAAAGATGGGCTAAACGGCCTAGCTCTATTAAACTATCTTCCCGAGTTCCAAAACCCATACTAATGGTTACCGGAATTTTACCAAAATCTAAAGAACGTACTTTATCCAAAACTTCAAATCCATTTTCCTCAGCTTGTTTTAAGTATTCCTCTGTTAAGAAAACCAAATATTTATCATTGGTAAACTTTCTTATGTATGCGTCTTTTTCTAGAGCCCAATCACTAATGATTTTATCCAATTCCGCAAATAATAGGGGCCTCACTTCTTCCCCAACAGCTTCCAAAGCTTCTGCATAATTATCAATTTGAATAATGCCAATAACCGGTTTGGTAACCTGGTTTTTTTGAATATAAATGGTATGTTCAGTAATATCCCCTAAAAAAATCAATCTTAAATTTTCATCCAAAACAAAAATGTTTAGCTGATAAATTTTATTCTTAATAGCTATTTGTTCAGTCATTAATTCTCTATAGAAGCTATTTTTTTTAAATTGCAAATTCGGTAGATATTGACTAATTTTTCCGGCCAAGAATCCTCTGCGACCGGTTATTTGCTTAAACTTGGCATTATACCAACAAATTTCCCCATTTAAATCAATAGCAACGATTCCTAAAGGGATTCTTTCTAAGATTCCTTTTTCTAAATCAACGGTTTCCTTTTTTCTTTTCTCAATTTTATATAAATAATAGCTATAAAACCCAGCAATAGTTATTAGTCCCCCGATCAAGGCACCTTCCCAACTAGGTGTATTTTTGAATTTAACCGCAATCAACACTGAGAAAAGGATAGTAAGACCTAAAAAGGTCTTGCCGCTGTCCATAGCCATATCCCCTTTATGTTTCTTTTGGGTTCCTATTTAATTGCCGGTGATCTAAAATAAGGTCAAACATACCAATAAAGATTGTTGCCATCACAAATCCGCTAAATAAGAAAAAAGCGGTCATGATAATTATAATTCGGGTTATACGCGGTAATTGATATTTTTTAAAATAATAGGTAACTACAGAGAGACCTAGGATAAATAAAATTACACCATACATTATCATTATATTTTGCCCTAAAGTCTTTAAGATATCTTGTTGATAAATATCCCCCAGCAAAAAACTACCCCAACCTCCAATTAAACCCCAAATTGTATACCAAGGTAAATGCCATTCATAAAAAGGAGGAAAGTGAGGAATATCATGACCAAACCTTCTAAGGGCAATCTGAGCCATAATAAAATGAGTTAGTGCAGTAAAAATGCTTCCTACAATTAATAATGCAGGAAAAACCCTAATAAAGAAATTAACCATATCAGTAAGCATTTGCCTAAGTTGCACTTTATCTATGCCTCTTTCGGTAAATTGCTCCATCATACCATAATCTTCATAGATTTTTATGGTTCTATCCACTGTTTCATAAAGCATCTCTTTTTGTTGAACTAAATCTATTCCACCCACAAGCATACTTATAGCCATAATTAAAATTGTCGCTATAGTAGCCACAAATGTCCCCACTGCCAAAATTTTACCGGCACTATATTTATATTTAAATAAATATCCATAAGCTAAAGCCAGTAACATGAACTGTAAATAAAAAAACAATGCGGTAATCGGTCCCGCTAAAATACCTACTAAAAAAGTTGCTACAATTGAAGAAATCACACCGGTGGATAAACTATTCCGAACAATTACTATAATTATCGGTACCGCCACAACTAAAAAAGTAACTATATTAATTAAAGGTATATACACTCCAATAAGGGCAAGCATTGCTGTAATTGCAGCGAATATTGCACCTTCGGCCATAGCTTTCGGCGATATTAATTTTTGCAAAATTATTCACCCCGTTATTTTAAGTCATCCCAATATTCTTTAAGGGAAGTCAGATCATTAAACCATTTTTCTACTTCATGATCACTTCCTATAGAATTACGAAGTTGTATACGTACAGCTTCATCAATCTGGTAAAATTTTATTCCTAATCTACGACCGATGATGTATGTAGTTACTATTAAAGACGCCAATGATCCGGTTATAGCTTCTTCGGACCCTTTAATCGTATTTTTCATGAGAGTACTAACTGTCCCAATTAAATCTGCCTTTAACTCATCAAGGACCTTAGCGTTTTTGGCTATATCAAAATTACTCTCATCCATATCTTGACCTCCTTTAAAACTTAAATAGTTTTAAAATTAATTATTTCGCTAAAACAGGAGGGTGTTCCTTTATTTATTTTAAATTACTTCACTTTAGTATGCAAAATATTAATAAGCTACTTCATCGCACAGCTTCTTATAATGAAGAAAAATGAGTGATTCTCATTAAATCATTTCTTAGACTAACAGAAGAATTGACAAATAAGCGAAAAAACGCCTAAACCAAAAAGGAGCCTTGCGGCTCCAATTATTACTCAGTTGTAAATGGTAGTAAGGCCATAACTCTGGCTCTTTTAATAGCTGTAGTTAATTGTCTTTGGTGTTTAGCACAGTTGCCAGATATACGGCGAGGTAAAATTTTACCCCGTTCTGTAACAAACTTTTTCAGTTTGTTTACTTCTTTATAGTCAACACCGTCAACTTTATCAACACAGAAAGCGCAAACACGTTTTCTTGGGCGTCTACCACGATCTTTTTTCGCAGCCATTATTTCCCTCCTAACTAAAACGGAATATCATCGTCAGAAAAACTTACTTCAGTTCCGAATGGGGAATCGCTTTGATCTTTTGAATCAGTTTTGCCCCGATCTAAGAAACGAACATTTTCTGCAACAACCTCTGTAACCCAGCGTCTTTGACCATCATTTGCATCATAGGTCCGTACCTGAATACGTCCCTCAACTGCTACTAAGCGGCCTTTACCTAGATAATTGGCACAGTTTTCGGCTTGTTTACGCCATACTACAATGGGAATAAAATCAGCTTCCCGCTCACCTTGTTGATTAGTAAAAGAACGATCAACAGCTAATGTAAATGTAGCAACTGCAACACCTGCCGGTGTATATCTTAACTCTGGGTCTTTGGTCAATCTGCCGATTAATACAACATTATTTAACATATGAACACTCCTCTCCGGGATAAACCGGAATGGCCCCTATTCTCCTATTCTAGTGATAAGTTGACGGATAATTTCATCAGAAATTTTCATCACCCGTTCTACTTCACTAGCAACCGCAGGTTCACCATTAAAGTGTACTAATGTGTAAAAACCATCTCGCCATTTTTTATCAA
>JBMNUR010000294.1:0-3985 GCA_050946395.1 Peptococcales bacterium | reverse complement strand
TTGGAAAGAAATTACTAACCATTTGTTTTGGTCTTGACATAGCATCTAAACGATGAGCACAAGTGATATGAATCATATCTACGTAATCTTGGAAAATCAAACACTGCTGAGCGCACTCTTCTGGTGTTATGCCACCCGGCACTTCATCGTTACCATTCAAACGCAATTCAATAAGCATACTATCACCAATGGCTTCACGGATAGCTTTAATTACCATTAGCGAAAAACGACACCGGTTTTCCACACTGCCTCCAAACTCATCTGTTCTATGGTTAGTGAGCGGAGATAAAAAATAGTTAAACAACCAACCATGACCCATATGCAATAATAATCCGTCGAATTTAGCAGTTTTGCACCATTTTGCATACTGAGCAAAAAGCTTACATATTTCTTCTATGTCCTCTTGTGTAGCCGCTTTCACTTCATGTCCACTGACAATACAGTCATCAGCCGCTATTTTTTTAAATCCCTCATAAACATAAGGCCCACAATGGAGCAATTCGGCAAAAGTTAGACCCCTATAGGCATGAACAGAACGCTGCAGTAAATGAAAATTCATTTGATTGCAAGTCTTGGGATTAGTATTAAACATATGTTCATGTCCACCGTCAATAGGAACCTCCATAGGAAGACATACAGAAGAAAATCCGCCGCGAATATATTCCATACAATGATCAATACCATAATTGTTGATTCGTCCATCACTGTCTTCGCCGCCACCAGTGGCTATGGAACCAATTGGTGCTACCAAGGCCCTATTTTTAAAGACTACTTTATTTTTACCAACAACCATTGGTTCAAATAAATGCGGGTAATTTTCTTTATAAATAGGTTTCATATTATTTTCTCCCCTCTTCTTTAAATTTTTTAGCTATCCTCTGCTCATTCTTAAACTCAAATACTACTATTAAAATCAGCTAAACTCTCAACGAGGTAACCGTTAATAAATAACATAAGACTAACGTGGCCCGCTACACTATTCTTACATTTAAATTTAACGGTTTTTAAAAAGTTATAGTCATTTTTATTCCTCCTCCCATAAATTCGGTATTAGATTTGCTTCCTCAGACCAGAAATTAATGGAATTATACCTATAAAGGTGCCGGAGTACCTAGGAGCCATTCTTAGAGAATAGCACCCGCATTATAACCAGTTTCTACTGCATTAGCGATACCTGATGCTGATGTATGTTTACAGTCACCAACATTGATGACATCAAACGCAACATCTACAAACTGATCTCTTTCTTCTGCATTGGGTCTAGTGCCCGTACTGATGATAACAGAATCTGCTTCGATAAAACTTTTTACACCATTTTCATCTTCTATGCTGATACCATTATCGTCAATGCTAATTACCTTTGTATCAAGCATTGTTGTTACATTGCTTTTTTCCATGAACTGCATAATTGATAATCTCATTGTCAATTCCACATTACCGCAGGTAAAATGGGTCATTTCTACTACAGTGCATTCATGACCTAAACCGGACAAATGAATTGACAGTTCGCAACCAATGGAACCACCTCCAATGATAACTACTTTCTTGCCTAACTGTTTTTCGTTGCCAAACACATCAAAAGACATTATCGCTTTTTCAATACCAGGAATCGGTGGCACAAACTGTTCTGCACCAACTGCAACTATTACTGCGTCCGGATCGGATTCTTCGATCATTTCTCTCGTTGCAGTTGTATTCATTAATATGTAAATTCTTGGATGTTTCTTCACTTGACGTTCCAAATATTCATGGAATAATTTCATTTCTTTTTTGAACCACATTACATCGGAAAGTAATGCCTGCCCGCCTAGCCTATTAGTTTTTTCATACAGTACAACATAATGCCCCCTGTCTGCCGCACTCAAAGCTGCTTGCATACCAGCGATACCACCACCTATAACAGCAATCTTTTTTAGACGGGTTGGGGCCGGGAATCTTTTCTTGGTTGCACCCTGCATGGCCAGGGGATTTACTGCACAACGACGATCAAAGCTTACATCGCTCGCCATAACTAGTTCTTTACCAACAATTTTGGATTTCCTACGGCCATGGTCTAAGCAAAGGTCGCATTTCAGACAAGGCCGGATATCATCTTCTCTACCTTCTCTAACTTTAATCAGGAAATCTGGATCTGCAATTGCACTACGAGCTGTCAATACATAGTCCGCTTGCCCTTTTGCCAAAACTTCTTCTGCAGTAGCTGCATCATAAATTCCGCCAACAGTACCAATTGGAATTTTCGGATTAGCTAGCTTTTTAACGATTTCGCTTGCATAAGCATTATGTGGTCCTTGGAAGAAACAGGTTGGCATTTGAGTTGTTCTACTGGTAACATCAATACGTGTACCACAGGTAATGTGAATCAAATCAGCATAATCCTGAAAGATCATAACCTGCTCTGCTGCATCTTCTGGTGTAATACCCCCTTCCATATCATCGCTTCCATTTAAACGCAATTCAATTACAATATCATCGCCGACGGCTTCACGTACAGCTTTCAAAATCATAAGTGGAAATCTACAACGATTTTCTACGGAACCACCAAATTCATCAGTACGATGATTGGACAGTGGCGATAAAAAGTCATGTGGTAACCAGCCATGAGCGAAATGTAACATAATGCCATCAAATCCGCCTCTAACAGCTAATTTAGATTCTTTTGTAAATAATTCTATAGCCTCTTCCATGTCTTTATAATCCATGGCTTTTACCGGACGACCGTTATACATACGATTATCAGCACCGACCAATGGAATGTCATTTCTGATCATACAAGGACCACCATGAATCAATTCTGCAAAGCTTTTCGTATCATATGCATGAATAGAACGCTGCATTAGATGCATGTTCATAAAATTATGTTGTTCTGGGTCAAGATTATATACGCCTTCATGACTACCATCATGGGGGACTTCCATTGGCAAGGTAAATGCTGCAAAACCACTTCTCGCAATACCTGTCCAGAAATCTACACCTATTAAATTCATACGACCGTCATCAGCACCACCACCAGTTGCACCAACACCAACTGGTGCCTGAAAAATACGATTTTTAAAAATAATGTTTTTCTTTTTGCCTACTACTAGTGGTTCAAAGAGATGCGGGTATTTTTCTTTGTATAATGGTTTCATCTGAAACTCTCCTCCCAAATTATTTTGGCACACATTATTTCTTATGCCTGACATTAATTTTTTTATGTTTCATTTTTATTATAATGGGTATTATTGAATCCTCATATTACCTCTTATCGATTCGACGTTATCGGAAAACCCTATAATAAAAATAACAAAGGGCAGTGTTGATTACTTTGTGTCAACACTACCCTTTTTATTTCAAATTCCATGTTATTATTTTGTAAATTTTGTAGTTTTTTATAAATCTTTATTTCTTCTCAGTTCATCTATTTCTTTCTTAACCTCTTTTATTAATGACTTTGCCACTTTATTAAATGAACTATGTGGCTTATAAACAACATAATAGGTTAGAGGTATTACCTTATCTTTTAAGGGCAGAATGCTTATTAAATTCATTCTATAATAAAAATTATTTTTCATTAAGAGCCCCGAACCAATTGTTGCAGCTTTATCTTCTGCCACAACTTGAAACATATTGTCTTTGTTATTTAATAGATATTTAGCCTGTTTATTAAAAAATTTTTGATAGAACGCTTCAGAAACATAATCTGTTTCCGCATATTGGGCTAAAGCCAAATTTCTTAGATCTTTTTCCTCTAAATATTTTTTTGAGCTAACTTATTCTTACTACTTAAAGCAATATAAAAGTAATCATTATATAACACTTGTTTTTTCCAACAATTTTTACTTATAAAATCATCAGTCTCCTTTTCTTCATTTGGCAAATATAATCCAATTGCTATATGATACCTACCTTTTTCAAAACAACGTAATAAACGTTCAGCTCTAGTTTCATGCAATATGAGATTTAATTTTGGATAAATCTTTCTCACTTCTATAACCATTTTTTT
>JBMNUR010000293.1:0-4006 GCA_050946395.1 Peptococcales bacterium | reverse complement strand
TAGCACATTCAACTCAGATTTCATATAATAGATTGAAATTATTATGAAACAAAGGAGTGAGCAGTTTGACATATGTAGTTCGCACTGGTGATACACTATTTATCATCGCCCAAAGATTTAACACTACCGTGGAGAGACTTGTTCAATTAAACAATATAGCAGATCCCAATATGATTTTGGTGGGAATGGTATTAACAATTACCCCCGAAACACCCGCACCTCGACCACCTATTCCACCGGATTTTTGTCCACAATTAACCCTTGGTAGTCAAGGTAATGCAGTTCGAGAATTACAGCGTTTACTACAAGAAAGAGGGTATGTAATAGGAAGTATTGACGGGGTTTTCGGTAGCCGCACTAGGATAGCTTTAGTAAATTTTCAACGTTCTAGGAATTTGAATGCCACAGGCGTTGTGAATATAGCCACCTGGCAAGCATTAGGGCGGCAATGTCAGGGTCCCGGTATATCCGTCTGTCCAACTATTAGGTTTGGCAATCGCGGAAGCGCTGTGAGATTTTTGCAAAGTTTATTGCAAAGGCTTAACTTTTATTCAGGCTCAATTGATGGCGTATATGGTGCTAATACCAGAGCAGCTGTACTAAGCTTTCAGGCTAGCCGCAATATCCCCCAAACTGGCGAGGTGGATCAGGCAACCTGGGATGCCTTAGGGGTAACATGTGTCCCAACTTTCCCAGACCAAGGTGGAGTCATTCCAGGGCAACCTGATGAAGAAGATGGTCTGAATTATACGTGGGTAGAGGAAGAAGGTTTTAGATATCTTTTAGCAACAAATGAAACAAGATATTTTCGTGGACAGACGGTTAGAATTACTTTTCGTAAACGAAATATAACAGATCAGACTGTTACCTTACAATATTCCTCTAGCCAGTTATTCGATTTTTACATTTCTAATGAAAACGGTCGAGAAATATGGCGTTGGTCGGAAGATCAAGCATTTTTACCAGTTATTAGAGAAATGGTGTTGGCACCTGGGGCATCAGAAACAATCGATATTACTTGGAATCAAAGAAATAAAAGCGGTAATTTAGTAAACCCACAAACATTGACTTTATGGGGTACTAATAAAGCAACAGGTAAAAGTGTTTCTGTACAATTCGAAGTTTATGATTGAAAAACCCGGGCTTAGGCCCGGGTTTCCCGTTCGAAAACAATTACCACACAGGATTTCGAATTAGAGCAAGAATGGGGGAAGATTGTAAAAAGGCGCCAGCCTTCTTCGGATTCTTTATTTAGGCTTAGATCAATGAGTTTATCTAAAACTAAGCAGCCATCGGAAGAGGATATTCTTATTGATTTGTATTCATAGTTTTTTTGCATCGGAACAACCTCCTTATTTCAAACTATCATTATTCATTGAAGAAAAACACACTGGTTTGAATTTATGCAAAAAGAAAAGTTTAAAGCTTATTATAAAATATAATATGAGGAAACAAATAAAAGGGTAGCAATATTATTATAAAAATACTAGGAATTAAATATTTGTATAACAAAAAATGCGCATATTTTCGATTTACTTAAAGAATCATTTGAGTACTGTATTCCATGATTTTTTGCCAAATGCAAAGTATATAAATTCTTACAATATAAAACGAGCGGGACAAGTCCCGCTCAGCCTGTTGACAAAGGTATTCAAAACAAAATCCATATAATTTTATCATAAGTGAAGCATTTGGCGAGTTTAGATAAAAAGAACGCAGACGGCTGAAGACCAGAATTAGCAACTGTTTGAACCGAAGGTGAGTTTTGCTAATTCCTGAAGCCGTTGAGTTCATTCACAATAAATTGTCTGAGCCAGCGTAACGTTGATAAATATGGAGTTTGTCTATATTCTGAGCGGGACAAGTCCCGCTTTAAAAACAAAAGGCGGACAGATTTGTCCGCCTACAACTATTTCAATATTTCACTTTTTTACTGTGCTTTATACACTTCCATGGCTGTACTAGCACCTATGCCTGTTTCAACTTTATACCCTTGATCTTTTAGAGCACTTTCTAAAGCTGTTAACAATAAGAGAACGTTTTGTTCAGTACAGGTATGTCCCATGGTACCAATTCTCCAGACCTTACCTTTAACCTCGCCTAAGCCACCACCAATTTCTATATTAAATCTATTTAATAAGTATTTACGTACGGTTGCATCATCAACACCTTCAGGGATAACACAGGTAGTAAGCATAGGAAGACGATGACCTTCTTGAGCCCACATTTTAATGCCCATAGCTTCTAAACCTTGTTTTAGAGCATCTGAGTTTAACGCGTGGCGAGCAAAACGTTTTTCTAAGCCTTCTTCATATATTAATCTTAAAGCTTCTCTGAAGGCATAATTCATATTAATAGGTGCTGTATGGTGGTATGCCCGTTGCTGGCCCCAATAATTTTGAATCATTGTTAAGTCTAAATACCAGATAGGGACTTTGGTTTTTCTATTATTAATTACTTTTTGGGCTTTTTCATTAAAGGTAACAGGAGCAAGTCCTGGTGGACAGCTAATACATTTTTGAGTTCCACTATAAGCGGCATCGATACCCCATTCGTCGATTTTTACTTCACAGCCTGCTAGAGATGTAACACAGTCTACTAAAAGCATGGCATCATATTCTTTACATATCTTTGAAATTTCTTCTAGGGGTTGTAATGCTCCTGTAGAAGTTTCAGCATGTACTATAGCTACAAATTTAGCCTTGGTTTGTGCTAGGGCTTCTTTTATTGCATCCGGTTCAAAAACTTGACTCCAAGGTGCATTAAGTACTGTTACTTCAGCTTTTAGACGTTGGCAGATATCTACCATTCTACCACCGAAGACACCGTTAACACAGACGATTACCTTATCTCCCTCTTCAATAAGGTTTGCTAGAACTGTTTCCATACCAGCACTGCCAGTACCAGGCATAGCCATTGTTAGTTGATTTTTAGTTTGAAAAACATAACGTAAAAGTTCCATGGTGTCATTCATAATTTCTAGAAATTCAGGATCTAAATGACCTAAAATCGGTGCAGACATTGCCCTTAATACTCGTGGGTCTACATTACTGGGGCCGGGACCCATTAAAATTCTTTCGGAAGGTTTGAGTTCGGCATACTGTTTCATAAAAACACACACCTTTCTTTTCATTTTGGATTGTATACATTCGTATTTGTATACTTAGACATTTAATTGAAAATTCCTTGTGGAAAAATCTATTTTTCAAAATTTAGTATTAGTTTTTTGTTATTAATTTATTATCTGGATTGCAATAAAGAACACTCTATGTTAAATTATTTGTGATTTGGAATTAGACTTAGATTAAGGTTTTGCTTCTCTAGTATAAAAAACTAGTGGACGGGCGAAACAGTGGAATAGTGAAAGGATGGTACATAATGAAGATAGGACTAATTGGTTTATCAGGAGTAGGAAAAACTACGATATTTAATCTTTTGACAAATACCCAGGCAACAACAGGAGTCTATGGGGCCAAAGAAATTAATATAGGCATGGCTAAAGTTCCTGATGCAAGAATGGATTATCTAATAGAGCTTTACAAGCCGAAAAAAACTAGCTTTGCACAAATTGAATTTATTGATATCGCCGGAGTAGTACCTGAAGGAGGCTCCCGCAAGTTTTTAGATGATGTACGAGATTGTGATGCTATAGTTCATATTGTGAGAGCGTTTGATAATCCAGATGTGCCACATGTTACAGAGACTATTGCCCCACTAAAAGATTTAGAAACTGTAGATATGGAATTATTATTTGCTGATTTAGAGCTTTTAGAAAAACGCATTGAAAGAATTAAAACCGGGAAAAAAATTAAAAAAGAACAACAAGAAGAATTAATACTCTTAGAAAGACTCTATCAACATTTAGAAGCTGGCGGGGATATTAGACAAGTTGACTTATCCGAAGATGAAGAAAAACAATTACGTGCTTATAGTTTTCTTACCGAAAAACCCAAACTAGTTGTAGTCAATGTGGATGAAAGTCAACTAAAAAATAATGACTTTATTC
>JBMNUR010000292.1:0-4007 GCA_050946395.1 Peptococcales bacterium | reverse complement strand
TCTCCCAATTCCTCACAAAGTTTATGCACATCTCCTTCATCAATCGCCTCTATGACCTCATATGTTTCCTCTAGCAAATATCTTTTTAGACTTTGTGGTGTTTGTTCTCGGTCCCAAGGACAACCATTAGGACCTAAAAGCTTGTCCATTACCTCCATAATGGGATCCAAAGGATATTGTTTCGATACATCAGAAACTTCCTTTTTCTTCGTCATAACAATTACCATTCCTTTCGTGACTAAAAGACGTCTTAAATAAAAACTAATCCCGAGCTAATTTAAATTTCTCTAAAATACGGGCTGCACCAGGCCCAATTTTAGGTACTCGCCGGATATCCTGGGCTTTAATCCCACCGATTAAAATTAAAACTAAAAAGTAAATTCCAGCTCCTAAAGAAATAGCAATCAAAGTGCTTAATTCCTGCCTTAATCCTTGAGTAATTATGGTCTCATAGCTTGCCATTACTACTATACCCATTATCAATACAGAAACAACCGGTTTTAGGAAATGTTCCTTAAATTTAAACCATTCCCAACCTACTAACTTGGAAACCTGCATGAGATTTCGAAAAGCTGCCGCTAAAAAACCAATAACAGTTCCTAAAGCAGCCCCTTTAATCCCTAAAACAGGGATTGCAGTTAATATAAAAGTCAAAATCCCCTTAATAATTGCACCCCAGAAAAGACTTACTACAGGGATTGTAGGCTTACCTAGCCCTTGTAGTGCACCTGTAGATATCTGATAAAGGCCTACGGCCAGAACACTCGGTGCAAGCCAAGCCAAAGGTACCCCCGCCATAGGTTCATCATAAAGGAGTTGGCAAATAGGCCCGGCTAATACTAATAAGCCCAGGGCGGCGGGCAGAACAATTATTAAGGCTAAAAGCATGGCCGAACTAAATTGCCCTCTTACAGAACCTATCCTTCCTGAAGCAACAGAATCCGCAATCGCCGGAACAAGACTTGCGGCCAAAGCAGTAGTAATAATAAAAGGCAGGTTGATGATAGCGCCAGCCATACCCGATAATTGACCATAAAGTCCTGTAGCTTCCTGAGTAGTAAAACCTGCTGCCTGTAGTCTTAAAGGCACTATAAAAGTATCCATAGTCTGCATTAACGGAAGAACTAGACCACCAATGGAAATAGGTATCGCTAAATAAATAATTTGTTTAGCTAAATCCCAATTTGATTCCTTACTAGGTGAAGCTTGAGAAAGGTTAGCTTTTTTTACCCTTTTTTGGGTCCACCAATAAATAATCATTAATAAGATTAAGCCGGCAAACCCACCACTTGCAGCACCAAAAGTAGCACCTGCTGCTGCATATTCTACTCCTAAAGGCAAGAGATAAAAAGCCGCTAAGAAAACAGTAGTTACCCGGATCACTTGTTCAAAAACCTGAGAGAGAGCAGTAGGAGTCATGGTTTGAAAGCCTTGAAAATAGCCCCTCAAAGTTGACATAGCGGTAGTAAAAATTATTGCTGGAGCAATGGCCTTAATACTAAGAACTGCTCTTGGTTCCTTTAGTATATTGATGGCAATAAAATCAGCTGCCATATATAGCCCTAAAGAGGCAAGAATCCCGGTAATTAATAATAATGACATCGATAGCCTAAATACTCGTCTGATCCCGACATGATCATTTTGATAGTTTCGCTCAGCAATTAACTTGGAAATAGCTAAAGGGATACCGGCAGTGGAAACAGCTAATATCATAGTATAAAAAGGATATGCCATTTGATATAAACCTACCCCTTCATCACCAACCAAACGGGCAAAAGGGATGCGATAAACGGCTCCTAATACCTTGCTGATTATTCCTGCTAAACTTAAAATTAAAGCCCCTTGAAAAAATGATTTTTTCTCCACAATATATCTCCCCGTTATCAAATTAGCTAGTTGTTAGTGGTTAGTGGCTAGTGATTAGAGACACACCGTCACAGTGTCACGGCGACACGATGACACTTTATTCCCCACACTTAAACACTTACACACTTTCTCACTTTCACACTCACTATATTATCTTAGCCATAAAAAAATCGCAAACAAGAAATGCGCGCATTTTCAGTTCCCTTAAAGCGCGCATTCCAGTACTGTAATCCCTGACACTTTGCAAAATTGCAAAGTATACAAATTTCTACAGTATAAAAAAGGTGGCCATCAGTGACCACCAAAAAATTATTGTTCCATTTGTTTGGCCAAGAATGAAGCTGCTGTTTCGGCCAATTTTAGCTCCAAGTCGGACATCTTGACATTAGGTTCTTTAGTACCAATAATAACGGCTCCGATTGGATCCCCCTCGGCAATGATTGGTGCAATAACCTCAGCAGTAAATCTATTTTCAACTCCTATTTCTTCACCCTCCCCAACTTTAGAGTAGGGATGATTTTGTAAATCATTTATCATTACTGCTTTTCTTTCTTCCATAACTTTTTCAACTATCGAACCAACTGATTTATTTAAATATTCTTTTTTGGGTCCCCCTGCTACGGCGATAATTTGATCTCTATCTGCAATACATGCAATATGTCCCATAGCCTCATTCAATGAATCGGCATACTCCTTAGCAAATTCCCCTAGCTCACCTATTGGAGAATACTTTTTTAAGATTACTTCGCCTTCTCGATCGACAAAAATTTCTAAAGGATCCCCCTCACGAATACGTAGAGTTCTGCGGATTTCCTTGGGAATTACTACTCTTCCTAAGTCATCGATACGTCTTACAATACCTGTTGCCTTCATTAAATTTTCCTTCCCTCCTTTTAGGTTGATGGGCAAGGTAAAACCTTTCAGTGATAGTATATAGCCAAAGAGGCTCAATTATTCATTATTTTCCCATGGTACATTTTGAAAAAGTTAACATTGCCCTGTGGAACAAGTATTTGTCATTTCAAAAAAATTATACAAGGCAAACGATCGGAATCTATATCGGTAAATAAAAAGAAGCCCCACGGCTTCTTTTATTTACCCTCATTAGCTTCTTCATTTAGATCCTGTTGGGAGTTTTCTTGTTCTAGTTTTTCTTGGGCAGCTTTTTCTTGTTCAGCTTCTAACTTTTCCAGTATTTTATTTTCAATCTCAGCTTTTTCTTTCAATTCATTCATATATTTATTAAAAGCATCACTTTTTTCTTCAAAGATAAACCTTTCTTCTAAATCAGCTTTTACTTCTTCATATGAATACTGTGTTGCCGGTAATTTATCTTCCACCCTAATAACATGCCAGCCAAAAGAAGTCTGTACAGGTTCTTTGGAAAGCTCATCTATTTCCATGCTAAAGACAGCATCTTCAAAAGGCTTGACCATCCGCCCCCGGCCAAAGTAGCCTAAATCACCTTTAGTGGTTTTAGCTGCTTCTTCGGTAGACTTTAACATAGCCAATTCAGCCATGTCCTTATTTTCTTCGGTTATTAACCTGATAATTTCTTGGGCTTCCTCTTTAGTGTTAACTAAGATATGTCTGGCTCGAACTTGTTCATCTTGATAAAACTCATCTTTATGCTCTTCATAATATTTCTCCGTGTCTACATCGGTGGTAGTAATATCTTTTGTTACTTCTTCATAAAGTTTTTGAACTAGGAGCTGAGTTTCTATAGTGTTTTTAATATCCTTTTCCGTCATTTTTAAATTATCTTTGAAATAACTGGCAAACTCCTTGTCAGAAGCAAATTGGGCTTTGATATTATTAAGTTCAGTTTCCACATCTTCTTTGTTTACTTCCAAATTACGATTTTTAGCTTCCATCTCTAAAAGAAGTTCATCAATCATTCGCTCTAAGACCTGTAATTCGAACATATCTTTATATACGGCCAATTGGGGATCAGAAAGGTCAAAATTATTCATAGCAGCTGCTTGTTCAACCATTACTTGAAAATCTTTTGCCGAAATCTCCTGTCCGTTAACCTTCGCAACATACCCGGCAGAATCTTTATTACAACCCACCATGGTAAATATTAGCACTATTAATAACATTGAAATTACGATTTTTTTCTTCATGAAATCGCTCCTTAA
>JBMNUR010000291.1:0-4025 GCA_050946395.1 Peptococcales bacterium | reverse complement strand
GGATAGACGAGAAAACGGCAAACCGTATATTTGACCAAATGATAGATTTCGCGAGCTATGCATTCAACAAGTCCCATGCCGCCGCATATGCTGTAATAGCATACCAGACCGCGTGGCTTAAATATTATTACCCGGTCGAGTTTATGGCCGCTTTGCTGAACAGCTTTCTTGACAGCACGGGCAAAATCTCGCACTACGTGCGCGAATGCAAACACATGGGCATTGAGGTATTGCCGCCCGATATTAACGAAAGCGATGTGAAATTTACCGTAATAAACGGGAAAATAAGGTTTGGCATGGCAGCCGTCAAGAACGTGGGAGAAGCCGCAGTGGGCGAAATAATCAGGGAAAGAGGGGAGAAAGGCCCGTTTAAAAGTTTCGGGGATTTTTGCGAACGCATGGGTGGAAAAGATATTAACAAAAGATGCGTTGAAAGCCTGATAAAATGCGGCGCGTTTGATTCCTTCCGCGTATACCGTTCAAAAATGATGGCCGTGTATGAAAAGCTGCTTGACGGTGCGCAGCAGAGCAAGAGGAGCAAGATGGAAGGACAGCTCTCCCTATTCGAAACGCATGGCGAAGCGAAAAACATGGAAATAGAAGAAAGCTATCCGGAATTGAAAGAGTTTCCCCAAAAAATGATGCTGGCCATGGAAAAAGAAATGCTTGGCCTATACGTAACCGGCCATCCGCTCCAGGAATACGAGGATGAAATACGGGAACAGGTTTCAATAAATAGTTCGGAATTGGCCGAAATAGGAGCGGAAGCAGCGGATGAGCGGGTTGATGGGGAAATGGCACCCGCGGGCAGGATGCTCCAGGATGGAATGCTGGTAACCGTGGGGGGAATAATAACCGGGAAGAAAACGAAAACTACCAGGAGCAATAACCTTATGGCTTTTGTAACGCTGGAAGACATGTACGGAAGCATGGAGGTCATAGTATTCCCCGCTGTCCTGAACAAGTACGGAGCTTTATTGGCGGAAGAAAGCCCCGTGTTTATTGACGGGCGGATCAGCGTGAAAGAAGATGAGCAGCCGAAAATAATATGCGAGACCGTGCGCCCGATAAAAAAGATGGAAAACTATGTGAACAGCCGGGAAAAACTTGCCGTCGGCGGCGAGACCGGCGGAAAAGAGGCGCAAAATCCCGGTTTCACGGGAGACTTGGGAGAGAACGGGCAATTTCAAGGGAGACTATGCATAAGGACAACGGAACCTCCCGACAGCAAGAAAATGAAAGCGGCGGTTTCACTGCTTAAATATTTCAGCGGAAATATGCCGGTGTTTTTTTACAAAACCGATGACATGGGAAATATTTCCAAGATGCAAATGGGTGAATATCGAATAAAACTGTGTGATACACTGCATAGGGAGATTATTGAACGTTTCGGCGAAGAAAATGTGAAGATTGTATCAAAGCGTGGATAAATAAAGGGTT
This sequence comes from Peptococcales bacterium, assembly GCA_050946395.1. Lineage (GTDB taxonomy): Bacteria > Bacillota > Peptococcia > Peptococcales > BICA1-8 > JBMNUR01. The sequence continues at coordinate 2,585 of JBMNUR010000291.1, read as the reverse complement.
TTGGCTATTTTGCGGACACATTGTGTTGATTTTTCAGTTGAAATAATATATAGTTAAAATTAGAGGTGGTTTCGTTGGATTGCGAACTGGATAAGATATTAGGAGAATTTATAGTTGTAAGAGCAGAAGAAAACGGAGTCAATGTAATAGGTCTGACCAGGGGAAAGGATACCAGGTTTCACCACACTGAAAAACTTGACAAGGGAGAAGTGCTTTTAGCTCAATTCACAGAGAATACTTCCGCTATTAAAGTGAGAGGAAAAGCCAAAATCCTATGCCGCCACGGTGAAGTCTTATCCGGCGATTAATCCGAAAAGGGGCGTGTAATAATGTGGACAGTTGTATATATGGCTCAAAGCAAGGAAATTGCCACAAAGTTGGAGGAACTGCTCACAAAAGAAGGAATTCTTGTAAAATTGAGGCCCATCAGCAAAAATCATAACAATACCGACAATTATTATGAAGTGCTTGTGCCGGAGGCCGAGGTTGAAGAAGCGCATAGCGTTATAATTGAAAAGGGCTTCTAATGAAAAAACCAAAAATATCAGATGTTGACAAAACCCGTGTGTAATGCACGGGCTTAGTATTTTTTAAGAATAGTAACAAATATGGAGGTTATATATGACAGTATCACACACAACGTTTACCGTAAGGTACGCCGAAACGGACCAGATGGGAGTGGTTCACCATTCCAATTACCCCATATGGTTCGAAGCGGGCAGGACTGATTTTATAAGAAAAATGGGGCTGCCTTATTCGGTGATGGAAAAGAGCGGCGCTTTGCTTCCCCTGCTGGAATTGAAATGCGTATTTAAAAGCTTCGCGAAGTACGAGGACGAAATCGTGGTAAAAACGCGCATAAAAGAATATACAGCCACAAGGATACGTTTTCATTATGAAGTATTTAAAAAAGGCGATGAAAAGCCGATTGCCGAGGGTGAAACGCTGCATTGCTGGATAAACCGCGATCTTAAGCCTGTCAATATCAAGAAATACAAGCCCGAAGTGTTCAAACTGATTGAGAAAGCCGTTCTGTGTCCATGAGTGCAAGTAAATTATTATACTTTCCCATGTCATAACCCGGTGTCAAATTTATGATATCCGGCCCATTCATGCCATCAGAGGGACAAAGTTATTCAAAAGAATTCGTATTTATGTGCATTACAGCGGCAGTCTTCCTGGCGGTGGGGATGCTGTGCTTATCCTGCTATCTCGGAAAAACAAGGAAAAAAAGGAACTTGCTGTTTTATTAAAATAACAGGCAAGCTTGTGCCGTTGGACCGGGGGCATATAATTGCAAAATTTGCATATAGGGCCGACAGTACCTTTTTCTTGCGGTACATTGCAAAAAATTCAATTTATATGGTAAACTTATAGAGTGTATAAAAATGTGGATGGTGGATTATGAGCGTTCCAAATATCCTAACAATATTGCGTTTTATACTGGTACCCATATTTGCATATTTTCTCAGCACCCGCCATTATATTACCGCCGCCGTGCTGTTTCTTGCGGGAGGATTGACGGACGTGCTGGACGGGTATATTGCCAGAAAGTACAACCTCGTCACGTCGTGGGGAAAAATTGCGGATCCTCTTGCCGATAAACTTATGCAGGTAACCGCGATGGTTATATTGTCTTTCTACTTGAAAATAATCCCGGTGGAACTTATTGTCATTATGCTCCTTAAGGAAATTTTTATCGGGATCGGCGCCATAGTATTATATAAACAGAACAGTCATGTCGTATCCGCAAATTGGTACGGGAAAATGGCGACGGTGTTTTTTTATCTCGCCGTCATCATGCTGCTCTTTGACAATGTATTCGGCTTTGAAACCGCGCTTGGCTTGGAATTTAACAGGTTGTTTTTCATAATTGCCGTACTGGTGGCGTTATTTGCTTTTTCCTTGTATATTAATTCGTTTTTCAAAATAAAGCGGCAAAATGAAGGAAAAGCTAAATAGGGTCGGATTGGATAATACCTATGTTCGGATATATCGTTCCGGAAAAACCGGAAATGAAAATAAGAGAATATGAGCTTTTCAGGGCTTATTACTGCGGGATATGCAAATCAATAGGAAAAAGGTACGGCCAGATGAAAAGGCTGACCTTAAGGTATGACTCCGCATTTTTGGCAGTTCTGCTTTCAGCTGTGGCTGATGAACGCATAAAAGTCGTAATGAAGCGCTGTGTTGCACATCTGGCGCATAAAAGACATATGGCCGTGGACAGCGGTATTATTGATTATGCGTCAGACATAAACATCCTGATGGCGTATTATAGCCTGGAGGATAAAAAACGCGACAACGGCTCGGTTATCTCCGCCGCCGCCATGGTGTTTTTTAGACGGGCTTACGAAAAAATAAAAAAGAAATACCCGAAAAAGGTCCATGCCATGGAAGAAAGGCTAAACGACCTTGTTGAACTGGAGAAAGCGAAATGCTCATCGATGGATGAGGCAGCGGAACCTTTCGCAAAATTGATGGAAGAAGTCGTTGCATACGAACCACTGTGCTCGGGGAAAAACGAACAGGTGCTCAGGTGGATCGGGTATAACCTTGGGAAATGGATCTACCTGCTGGATGCT
>JBMNUR010000290.1:0-4035 GCA_050946395.1 Peptococcales bacterium | reverse complement strand
ATCTGACCTTCGTTTTACGTGCGCTCGGCTACTCGGATAAGGGAGGTGTCGATTTCACATGGGACATGCCTGATGATCTGGCGCTTTCCATTGGTATCATGGCTGCGGGTATGCACCATGAAGATTTCCTCCGCGCCGACGTTGTGCTGGTTTCCGAAGCCGCATTGAATGCAATGCTCAAGGATGGCAGTAATACACTGCTTGATAAGCTGATTGAAGATGGTGCTGTCACACAGACACAATAGATCATGGTGTTGTCAAAATATTGGAAGAGGAGTGAGGTTGAAATGAAAAAATTGAAATTACTGACATTTGTCCTGTGCGCCGCAATGCTTGTGGCGCTGCTGCCCGAAACCGCGAGCGCGTCGGGTTTGACGTCGGGTGATGGGGTCGTGCCGTATCCTGTTACGGGTGGTAATATCTACTACAAGATATACGGCGAGGCTGCCAAGGTTGTGGGCTGCGACTATACCGTGACCTCTGCCGTGATACCGGATAAGCTGGGCGACAAGACGGTTACAACTATTGAAGCAGGCGCTTTTCGGGAGAACTATGACCTGACCTCCGTAGCTCTGCCAAGCGGGCTGACTACGATAGGCGATGATGCCTTTTACAGATGCGGCTATATGGAGCTGTCCTCCATGACCCTGCCCAGTGGTTTGACGGAGATAGGAGATGATGCCTTCAGGGAGTGCAGCAGTCTCAGTGGTGCCTTGGTACTGCCCGCCGGTCTGACAAGTCTGGGCGAAGGAGCCTTTGATAGTTGTTATGGTATCACTTCCGTTAATCTGGAGGCACTCACAAATCTCAGCGTAATTCCCCGGGGCGCCTTCGAAAGCTGCGGACTAACATCGCTGACCATTCCCGCGCACATTAAAAGCATTGAGAGCTACGCTTTCAGGTCTAACATCGGTATGGCTACTCTGGAATTTGCCGAAGGCAGCCAACTGACCAGTATCGGGGAATATGCTTTCGCAGGAACAGTGCAGACCTCTCTTACTCTACCCGACAGCTTGAGCACAATTGGCGAGTACGCTTTCCAAGGAAGCTGGCAGCTTGAGAGTGTGACGTGGCCGCAAAATGATAACTTCACCACAGTCACCGGATTCGATGGCTGCAGATCTCTGCCCATCTCCGTTGTGACTAGTCTACCCGACACCGTGACCACAATAGGCAGTAGTGCCTTTAAAGGCTGTGAAGGCTTTGAGGGTGCTCTTATGATTCCAGCCAGCGTCGACACGATAGAATCAATGGCTTTTTTGAACTGCACGGGTCTGACTTCTCTTACCATACCGGCGGGAGTGAAAACCGTCGGCAACATGTCCTTCAGTGGCTGTTACGAACTCATTGAGCTAAACATAAATCAGGGTGTGCAGCACATAGGAGCCGAGGCGTTCCAAGACTGTAAGGGTCTTGTGGGGAAGACCGTTATAATGCCCTCTAGCGTCAACCGGGTACTGTCCGGAGCGTTCGGTGGCATTACGGACGGTGTGTTTGACGATGAAGGTAACCCTACGGGCGAGGCGCTGACGCTGGAATTTCAAAACCCGGCTGTTTCCTTTGAGGTACTCGACGGGGATACTGGATTCTCGGCACAAAACACATGGCTTACTACCGAGGTAGAGCCTCGAACCATGCACGACATATGCTATGGCAGCTATAGCGTAGCCCTGAAGGGCAAGAGCGGCTCCGACGTGGAGCTGTACTTTAATGCTCGTAATGACGCAGTGATTGATGACTATTATTATGGCAATTGTACTAACGACTTCACTTTTGAAGCGATTGACCCACAAGAGCTGACCGAGTGCACCATAACAGGCACTGTACCAGCGAGCGCCGATGTAAGCATAGCGCGAGCAGGAGCGGATGTCACAAGCGTTACCTATGGTGAGGTCAGCGACGGTACTAAAACCTTCTCTGCTGAAGTGTACAATGGCGCAGTGGTGACAGTCAAGGTTTCGCTGTCGGGGTATTATGACAAGCATTTTTTCAAGTCAGCTGAGAGCTTCACGGATGATTGGAATTTGGGGACGATCGAGTTTACCGATGGCGATAAAATCCCCGTCAATAGTGCAATGCTGGTTAATTTCACCGGCGCGTCAGTAGGCGGCTTTGATAAGCTGGAGCTGACGCTGAAAGCTGATGATGTTGAAACCGCAGATTACACTCTGCAATATCCTTATATTATATTGGGAGAAAGTGTCGAAGATGACGTCAGCCTCATCCTTGAAGTAAACGCAGATGCCATATCCTGTGTAGGCGGTAGCTATACAGCCACACGCTCGGAGGGAGAATTCAACGTCACCCTTGTCCCTTGGGGTGAGCTCTCGGTTACAACAACGAGTAGCTTCGCGGGTGACAACAATATTCTGGTATTCGACAACTCAGGTGCTCTGGTGGCCTCCGGCTCGACTCCGAAAAGTGGCCTCTGGATATCTGAGGGACTGCCTGCAGGCGAATATACCGTCGTGGGCTTCAACAGTAACGCCGTTTTCTCCAAGGTTGCCAGTGTTTCTGCTTTGACCACAATGGGACTAACGGCAGGTACTGATTATGTATCGACAAACGCTACGGTATCAAATAACGAAACAAAAACCGTCTCTCTGACTATTCCACTGCTGACCATGGAAGCCGCTGACATACTCGAACCCTCTCGCTGCGCTGTCACTGCTGAGCAAAGCCGCGTGGCAACGGACCAGGATGTCACCTTCCGAGTGTTCTACGGGCTGGCAGACAGCAAAATAGCGCAAAGCGTCGCCATCGACCTTCCAACGGATGCGACTGTTAAATACGTCTGCTCCGAGACGATCCGGCTAACGGAGGATAGCGGCTACACCAAGACCGGAAACGCCCTCACTATTCCCACGAATAAAAACAATGGCGTGTTCTACGTCACCATCAGTGTCAGCGGTGAGGGTATACACAACGTATCCGCCAGCGTCAGCGATGGCACCGTCACGGCTCCACTCGGCAGTGCCGGCTTCGAGGCGCGTAAGCTCTACATAAGCGGCGGCGACCTGAGTCTTGCTTCTCTGAACGACCATTCATATACGGTTATTACAAAGCCGAGCACCGAGGTCAAGCTATACATAAACGACGTGCATAAAGATACAAAATTCGCCAACTACAACGGCAAGGCGACGCTGAGCTACGACTTGCCTGCTAATACCGTGCCGGGGCAGGCTCTAATCCTGAAAGTTGAAGCAAACGGCGGCAGCGAGACCATAGTCGTCACTTACGCCCCCGCACCGACTGTGCTGACTGAATTCGGCTTCGTCCACGCCGGAAATGAGTACAGCCTGTACAACAACAGCACCACAAGCTACACCTATGTAGCCAACGGGGATGAGCAAAACAAATACTGGACCTTTACCGCAGAGTTCAAGGGGGCACGGGAGCCTGAGAACGTAGTATTCTATGTGGGTATGATGGACAATAGTGTCCGATCCGTGACCATGAGCAAGACAAAGACAAGCGAACCGGCCGGAGACTCGAATACTGTTCATACCTTCGCAGCGGAGATGTACATAGAGCAGGGAGGCGACCACGTCTTCCCCGGCTCCATCATCCCCTCATCTTTTGCCCTTGACTGGACGCTCGGCGGCGATGCCTTCACCGTCGATGCCACGGCACTGGCTAATATTAATGCCCAGGCCGCGGCGAGGACGGAGGCGCGTGAGGAGGCTGTACTAGCAGAACTTGAAAGAACATGGGAAGTTCCGGAGTGGGAAGACTTAGATCTGGTGGTGGCCGGCGACGCATTTGCGGACGGGAATATCACTATCCTCATCTTCGGGGCGGGTTATCGTGTCTCAGACGAGGAATGGTTCTCCAACCCAGCAGAGTGGGGCGACTGGCCGCCTGCAAGAATAGCGGAAGCACAAAATTTGCTCTACAACGCAGAGGTTGCTGCCGATGCGGTAATGGAAGCGCTAACGGATTTATTTGGGCTTGATGAGAATATAACGACCTACGAAGACTGGGGAGAAGTTTTTGAGGAACTGGGCGGTAGCTATGGGGAATATGATGGTACCG
>JBMNUR010000289.1:0-4038 GCA_050946395.1 Peptococcales bacterium | reverse complement strand
ACCCTCTGCAACCGGGGAACCCGCCGGCAAGGATTCCGATGCCACGGCGCAACCGGAGGCGCCGATTGAGTTTACCATGACTTACGCCGACAATCCCACATTCCCGTTCAACCAGGATTGGCTGGTGGTAAAGGAAGCGCAGAAATTTCTGAATGCGAAGATTACATTCGAGGTAATTCCCTACAACGACTATCAAGATAAAATTACGCTTCTGCTAAATAGCGGCAGCGCTCCCGATGTCGTTTCCTATATCGCCCCGTCCGGACCGCCTTATTCGACATTTGCGCTGAACGGAGCCCTGGTGCCGGTAAATAAGTACCAGGATCATACGCCCAATTTCCTGGCCCAGGTGGAAAAGTACAACCTGCAGGAAGAAGTGAAGAAGCTGTACCTTATCGACGGAAATCTCTATTTCCTGCCCAGCCTTTACAGCGCGGCGTTTTATGACGGCGGCCCTATCATACGTGCCGACCTGCTTGAAAAATATGGCCTGGAAACGCCGACTACATACGACGAACTGTATGATGTCATGAAGGTCTTCAAAAAACATGAGCCGTCATCCTACCCGTTGACGTCCCTGGTGGCTGCTCGCGTTCTTTACCGGTTTACCATGCCTTCCTTCGGCATCAGCCTCGGAATGAATTCCAGCAGCTCTTCTTATGTCCTTTCCTATGACTACGACAAAAAGGAATATTTTGCCGGGGCAATTTCGGATAAGTTCAAGGAATATTTGCGTTACATGTCGAAATTACATGCAGAAGGACTGCTGGACCCTGAATTCGTTAACAACCCCAACGACCAATGGGTGGCGAAAATGACCACCGGCAAATCCTCCGTCACCTGGGCCTATTACGACCAGATTGGCGGAATCGAGACCAATTCCACCATCGAAGGCTTGAAGCTTATAATGCTTCCGCCGCTTAGGGGTCCTGCGGGCGCGTACACCCAGCCCAAGAGCATTACCGGCGTCGGCATGGCGTTCCCAACTACTACGACAAAAAGGAAAGATTTTGAGAGATTGGTGGAAACCGTGGATAAAATGTGCTTCAGCCCTGAGATGGCCCGGTTGTTCGGACAGGGTGTCGAAGGCGTCACCTTTGACATAGTGGACGGTAAAATCAAGTACAAAGATGAATTTGTCAATTCCCCGGATGGGCTTTACAAGTCCCTCCAGATAAAATGCGGCATCGGCACCGACCAATTGCAGCTGGTATGGGACCTTCCCACGGAATTGCTGAAATATGACGAAAACTATGCGGCAATCAACAAGATAGTTGCCGATATGAAGGGTATCCAGACCTTGCCGCCGAGACCGAAATTCGATGCGGACGAGACGGAGCAGCAAGGTCTCTTGCAGCAGCCCCTGGCTGATATGTTTGAAGTCTGGACAACGGCATTCATCAGCGGAACCAAGAGCATTGAAAAGGATTGGGACACCTATGTTGCCGAAGCGAAGGCCAAGGGAATCGACGAATACCTGAAGTTGTATAACGACGTACTGAAGAAGAGCTACTAGCGCTAAGTTAGCAATCAGGCAGCCCCGGACAGCTCGCGGAACGAAAGCTAAAACGGGATCCGGCGCGCCGGTCTGGCGCATTCCCGGCGTGCCGGAGGACCTCATAAACTGGACGGGGCGTCTGATTATTTTGGGGGTATTTACATGCAATCATCCAAAGTTCAAACCCAGGCCGTTGCAGGTTTTGGTCCCGGAACTGGTTTTTCGGCGGAACCGAAAAGGCGCTTCCGTTTCTCGAGGTACTGGCAGCTTTATACGTTGATGATTTTGCCGATTCTTTACTTCATTATTTTTAAATATCTGCCGATGTTCGGCAATATCCTCGCTTTTCGGAGGCATCGGCCGGGAATGTCGCCTTTTGGCACGGATTGGGTCGGTTTCAAGTATTTCGAGATGTTTATGAAGGATCCCGCCTTTTGGCGCGCCTTCAAAAATTCTTTTGTTCTGGCCATCAGCAACCTCGTGGTTAACTTTCCGATTCCGATTATCTTTGCGCTGCTTCTAAACGAGCTGACCACGGTCCGGTATAAAAAGCTGGTGCAAACTGTTACCTACATGCCCAGGTTTGTGTCCACCGTTGTAGTTATTTCCATGTTGACCGAAATTCTATCCCCAAGTTCGGGAATCTTGAATCATCTGCTTAATGCCTGGTTCGGCATGGAACCGATTTTCTTTGTAAACGAACCCCAGTACTTCCGCGCAATTTATATTTTAACCGACACCTGGCAGTTTACCGGGTGGAGCGCGATTGTATACCTGGCCGCGATTGCAAACATCAACAGTGAACTTTATGAGTCGGCCATGATCGACGGCGCCAACCGGTGGCAGCAGGCGAGATACATTACGCTGCCATCCATTATGCCGACCATTATGGTCATGTTCATCATGAAGGTCGGGTATCTGCTGAGCCTCGGCTTTGAAAAAGTGCTCCTGCTGTATACGCCGGCCAACTCCGTCGTAAGTGATATCATCGATACGTATGTATACCGCATCGGCCTGGTCCAGTCAAATTATTCCTATTCAACCGCGGTAGGTCTGTTTGGCGGCATTGTCGGAATTATTCTCGTGGTATCCGCCAATAGGCTGAGCCGGGCTTTATCCGGCGAAAGCCTATACTGAGAGGGGGCAACGAATTGATGAAAAACATATCGTATGGTTACAGGATTTTTACGTTTTTCAATGTGACATTTATGGGATGTTTGCTGGCAATCTGCCTTTATCCCTTCATATATATGCTCGCACTGTCGCTAAGCAGTACGCGGGCCGTTCTGGCCGGAAAAGTTTTCTTGTACCCGGTAGATATAAATCTTAATACATACAAAACCATATTCAACTATCCGAATTTTTTCATCGCTTACCGGAACACTATCTTTTACACTGTGGCCGGCACGCTGATTTCGCTTGTCATGACGATTTCTTTCGCCTACCCGCTGACAAAATCGTTTTTGAAGGGACGGAAAATCGTTATGAAGTTCATTATCTTTTCCATGTTTTTTTCAGGAGGACTGATTCCAAATTTCCTGGTAGTTTCCTGGCTGAAACTGACGGATACGGTTTTCGCCATGCTGCTGCCTTTTGCTATCGGACAATTCAATCTGATTATCTTGATAAACTTTTTTAAGTCGCTGCCGGACAGTATTGAAGAAGCCGCTATTATTGACGGGATGAGCTACTTCGGCATCCTTGCCAAAATCATCGTGCCGCTGTCGAAACCCGCCATCGCCACAATTGCGTTATACACGGCCGTGTTTTTCTGGAACGACTGGTTCTATGGCATGATTTACATGAGCAGTGCCAAACGGTACCCCGTCATGCTGTTCCTGAGAAACCTGGTGACGGGCGCCATGATCCGGGGCGCTGCCAGCGGCTCCGGTGAGTCGGACAAATCCACGATATACATCACTCTGAAATCCGGAGCGATTATTTTAACCACGTTACCCATTATCATACTCTATCCTTTTTTGCAGCGCTACTTTATCACAGGGCTGACGGTAGGAGCAGTAAAAGGATAGCCCCGGCAAGATCAAAATCAATACGGAAGACTAACTGTACGGCATTGGAGCCGTGTTAATAGGAGGAGCAATGGAAACGTTTTTAGGAAGTTTGCCAACGGAGCAGATAAACAAAAAGACAATGCATATAGACATGTGCAGTACGGTGGAAATGCTGGAAATGATTAACGATGAGGACAGCAAGGTCTCACTGGCGGTGCGGAAGGAAATCCCCCATATTGCGCAAGCGGTGGATGTCATCACCGAACGCATAAAGCGGGGCGGGCGCCTTTTCTATGTCGGAGCCGGGACAAGCGGCAGGATCGGCATCCTGGACGCATCGGAATGCCCGCCCACCTTCGGAACGGACCCGGAACTGGTGCAGGGAATTATTGCAGGGGGCAGCGATGCGATGTATAAAGCCGTGGAGGGCGCTGAGGATAATGAAGAAATGGGTGTCAATGTCATCCGGGAGAAAAAAGTGACGGAACGGGACGTGATCGTGGGCATTTCGGCCAGCGGCAGAACCCC
>JBMNUR010000288.1:0-4038 GCA_050946395.1 Peptococcales bacterium | reverse complement strand
CCAATTTCTTTGACACTTACCGGAAAGCAAGAAGGAATACTTTTAAAAAATATTTTACTTTTAAGAGAATTAGGCTTTGTTATTGAACATTTCGGTCCAAGAAGTATTCTTTTACGAGCAGTACCTACTGGTTTAAATATTAAAGATCCAGAAAACTTTTTCATTGATCTATTGGAAATATTCAGCACATCTTTTAGTGTTTCCAGTGCAAAAATAAAAGAGAGTATCATAACCATGGCCAGCTGTAAAGGTGCAGTAAAAGCTAATCAAAAACTTACTTTAGAAGAAATGCAATATTTGCTTGACAAGTTAAATACGGTAGATAATCCACATACTTGCCCTCACGGACGGCCAATTATTTATCATTTATCAATGGAAGACTTATATAAGATTTTTCATCGAGGTGAATATAAAGGTGATCAATCTTGAAAAAGTAGCCATTACCACCTCCCAAAATAGGAAGAATTTAATAGAAACTGCAAAAAGGATAAGTGCAGAAATCCACATAAACTATATTCCTCGCGATAATTTAAGCATGGAAAAAATAAAACAGTTACACAATTTATCCCACCTCTTGGTAGTACGCGAAGATAAGATAATTATGGATGAACAGTATTTTTTTCATCCGGGAATGGCGATTCCCCGTATTAAGATGTTGCAAAAAGGTGAAACAGATCCAATGGTAGAGGCTATGGATATTGGTGAAGGAGACAGTGTTCTAGATTGTACTTTAGGTATGGGCAATGATTCTATTGTAGCAAGTTTTATAGTTGGCTCTCGGGGTGAAATAACCGGTTTGGAAAGTAGTCCCATTATTTATATAGTGACAAAATGGGGATTAGCTACCTATTCGAAAGGAAGCAAGTTTTCTCGAGTAGCAATGAGAAATATTAAAGTAATAAATGCCGACTACCAAGTTTATCTAGATAATCTTGCCGAAAATAGTATAGATGTAATTTATTTTGATCCCATGTTTGATATCCCTTTATTAAAATCTAATGGGATCAATGGTTTAAGAGTATTTGCAAATTATGAAAAAATTACCCAAAAAATTATTAAAAAAGCAGTAAGGGTTGCCAGAAAAAGAATTGTCATTAAAGATAGGAAATACGGACATCTCTTACAGGATTTGTCAGTTCATGAAATAATAGCTGGGAAAAGTAGTAAAGTAAAATATGGAGTTTATATCAAGTAAAGAATAATTTGGGCAAAAGTAACAAATGATTAGGAAGGATGATTTTTTTGCCGATTCCCCTTTTTGTTTTAATAGGCCCAACAGCTGTTGGTAAAACTAAACTAAGTATTGAAATTGCCAAGAAAATAAATGGGGAAATTATTTCTGGTGATTCGATGCAGGTATATAAATTTTTAGATATAGGTACTGCTAAAATAAGACCGGAAGAAACTCAAGGTATTCCCCATCATTTAATCGACATCAAAGAACCTACGGAAAACTTTAGTGTTGCCGAATTTAAAAACCTTGCAGAAGAGAAAATTACAGATATATATAAAAGAAAGAAGTTCCCCATGTTAGTAGGGGGGACGGGTCTTTATGTAAACGCAGTAATTAATAATTATAATTTTCAAGAAGATAATGCTAATTCTAATTTGAGGAATGAGTTAAAAAAAATTGCCCAAGAACAAGGAATAGAGGTTTTATGGGCAAAACTTCAAGAAGTGGATCCTGTTAGTGCTCTAAAATTTCATCTTAATGACCAAAGGAGAATCATTAGAGCCTTAGAGGTATATTATACCACCGGAAAACCCATATCATATTTTCATAATCAAAGCCTTGAAGAAACCTCAAAATATCAACCAATTATTTTAGTTGGTCTAAACATTTCTCGTGCAAAACTTTATGAAAGAATAAATTTTCGTGTAGATCAGATGTTAAAGGAAGGTTGGTTAAGGGAAGTAGAAGAGCTTTTACAAAATGGAATTCCCAGTGATGCACCGGCTTTACAAGGACTTGGTTATAAACAATTAGTTTTGTATTTAAAGGGTGAATTATCTTTAGAAAAGGCAATTGAATTAATTAAAAGAGATACACGGAGATTTGCCAAACGACAATTAACATGGTTTAATAGAGATAATAGGATATACTGGATACAAATGGATAATAGAGAAGAGAATGAAGTATTAGAAGAAATTTTATCCATTATGGCAGGACTATCTAATAATACGTTGAAATAAAACAAATACAATAAAACATTCATGAGAGCGGAGGGTCTAAATGTCAAAACAACAGATAAATTTACAAGATGCTTTTTTAAATCAGGTTCGGAAAGATAATGTTCCGGTTACTATCTTTTTAGTAAACGGTTTTCAACTAAAGGGAAGTGTAAAAGGTTTTGATAATTTTACTGTAATTTTAGAGGTAGAAGGCAAGCAACAAATGGTCTATAAACATGCTATTTCAACTATTGCCCCTGCTAAAAATATAATTTTCTCTAATGAGCCTAAAACCCTCTAATCTTTGAGGGTTTTATTTTTCTACAATCAACTTTATCCCCAAGCACACTTACCACAAATTTGCATATTAGTATAATAGAGTTCTTGGGGAGGTGACAGAGGATTTGGCTTTAAAATATTCTTTTAAAATACAAAAAAATGGTTCCATTGAATTTATGCCTATTGAAAAGACTAAAAGAACAAAATTAATTAACAAAGAATTTACTAATAAACAAGTACAAAGTATTTTAGAGGAAATTGAAAACTTAGTAGGCTTGGAAAATGTAAAAAAACTTATTTATGAGATTCAAGCCTATATTGAGATTCAAAGAAAAAGAAAAGAAGAAAATTTGGCAACTGATTCCTTAGTCTTGCATATGATTTTTAAAGGCAATCCTGGAACAGGCAAGACAACAGTAGCCCGCCATATTGCTCGTTTATTTAAAGAGCTAGATGTTTTAAAAAAGGGTCATGTAATTGAGATTGAAAGAGCCGATTTAGTAGGGGAATATATCGGTCATACGGCCCTTAAGACTAGGGAACAAATTCAAAAAGCCATTGGTGGTATTCTTTTCATTGATGAGGCCTATTCTTTAGCTCGAGGAGGCGAAAAGGATTTTGGAAAAGAAGCTATCGATTGTTTAGTAAAAGCAATGGAAGATTATAAAGACCAGCTAATATTAATTCTTGCCGGTTATAAGAAAGAAATGGAGTGGTTTTTACAAAGTAACCCCGGTTTGCGTTCAAGGTTTCCTATTCATATTAATTTTCCCGACTACTCTATAAATGAACTTTTAAAGATTGCCGAGTTAATGTTAAACCAAAGGCAATATCGACTAACAACAGAGGCCAAGGTTTTACTAAAAACCACCTTAGAAAAGACTGCCCTAGGACATGAACATAGTGGTAATGCAAGAATGGTTAGAAACTTAATTGAAAAAGCTATTAGATTGCAAGCAGTGAGACTTCTGGAAAACAACTTGGTATCTCGAGATGATTTAATATTAATAAATTCAGAGGATATTGAAGAAGCCGCCCGTGCTATTTAGGGTGGTTTTTTATTTTCGAAACAAATGGTCAATAATATAAATATAATATTTTTTAGGAGGAAATCATGGCTTTTCCGAGTAGAAAAGAGAGGCGTCGTAAGTTTTCTATTCAACCCCAAAGATTATTTACATTTATTCTAATAATTATTTTTAACCTTCTTTTGTTATTATTAAATAATAATTCCTTGCTTTTATTTAGTATACCTATATCTTTAATCTGTCTATTATTTTTAGTGTTCAGAGAAAGAAAAAAGTTATTATATGTAAATTTAGTTATTTTAATTTGTGCTTTAATTTATTACTTGGAAATTTCCTTTAGACTTTGGTCTGGGAAATAAATCTGAATTTTAACTAGATTTTATGGTATAATCAAGTGGAAATTACATAATTACGCTTTAACTAGTGAGGTAATATATGACCAAAGTTTTGGGTGAACTTAATACTCTAAGTAATCAAATAATTTTTGAATTAGAAAAGCTTTATGACTTAAAAATTCCTTATGACCAAATAGCCTCGATAGAATTAATCAACACTATGA
>JBMNUR010000287.1:0-4056 GCA_050946395.1 Peptococcales bacterium | reverse complement strand
TTATTTCAAGGGTCCCCGACTCATCGGAAAATTCAATTGTTGAGCCTATATTTTGCATATAATTTTTATTTTCTTTCAGTTTTATGCTACATATTGTGGTCGGTATCCACAGACCATACTCACGGCTCGATTAATTTCATCAATACTCACATTTTTAGTCAATATATAGTACATACTTACTTTTAGGGGTACTATGTTTAGCATTTTAAACTTCAAGATTATTACGTAATATTAAGTTTTACAGATAAGGAACGTTTCCTTCATCCTCATCGCCATTATTCCCGTTAGCTTCATCTTGATGATGTAAAATACATTTAACTGTACCAAATTTATATTCAACATCCCCATTAGCCGGACAAATTTCTCCTTCATAGTTTCGCAAAAATTCGCCGAATTCATTTGGAGTATGGACTTTATTCTCTATAATCAGGTAGATATGGTATATCCGTTCCAATTGCTGGCAATTAGTATTACAAACTTGCCGAGTAGTTCTTTCTACATAATCCTTATATACCGGAACTACTATTGAAACTAAGATGCTTAAAATAGCTGTAACTATCAAAATTTCAATTAGACTAAAACCTTTGTTCTTGGTGTTTTTATATTTCTTGCTCACTAAGTGCAAATACATCCTAGTGACCACCATTCTTGGAAATGACATATTTATACGTAAATATTCCTTAATTTCTTTATATATTCTCTGTTAAATATGATATTCCTGCTATAGGCTATTTAACTTTTTGCAAACCAAGCAAGGTGCCTCTTAACCTTGCCAAAAACCCCTTTTTCTCCGTTTCTAACGGCACTGGGTCCTCCGGTACGATATATCTACCTGCTTCAAAATCCCCTTCATAATTTTTAAGTGACTCGTAGATATCAGGCATGTTCGCCCGTATCCGTTGAATGACATCTTTCATCCGGGGCATCCGGTGAGGATTATAGTGGGCATCAGTAGCTATGAAGTGAGCCAGTTTATGTTTTAATAAAAGATTAGCTATTTCCTGACATTTGGAGCCAAAGTGGCCTTCTAGGGAAGATGTGGTTACTTGGGTCAAAAGGCCGCTTTCCACCAGGGGAAAGAGTTTTTGTGGGTCTTGTAATATTACCTGATTTCTATCTGCATGGGCTAATATTGGCATAATGCCCTGAAGACGCAGCTCATAGAGAACTCTTTCACTATGGGATGGAATGCTATCCGAAGGAAACTCCACTAAGAGATATTTCTTAGCATTATTAAGGGTTAAAATCTCTCCTTTTCTAAACATTTCGGGAAGATCTGATTCCAAGTAGACTTCCATTCCCGGAAGAATTTCGAGATCCAGGTTTTCTTTTTTTATTCTTTTATTTAATTCTTCTGTTAAATAAAGAACCTCCTGGACAGGAGGTTCGTAACTACCTTTAATAAAATGAGGAGTAGCTACTATCTTCCTGATACCATCTTCCGAGGCTAGATATGCCATTTCTAAAGATTGTTCCCAAGTAGCAGGGCCATCGTCTATTCCCGGTAGTATGTGACAATGGATATCAAGCATCTTATCTCACCCATTTTCTTTACTTTCTCTTTCTAGCTGTTCTTTCTCCTTCGCCATAGTAATAATAGTAATAAGAATAAGAACTGTTTTTCTCTACTTTATTTAAAACTACGCCAATAATATTGGCCTTAACATTCAATAGTGCATCCCGAGCTTGCCGGGCAATGTCCCGATTGACTTCACCGGAACTCAAAACCATAAGGGTTCCATCCACATGAGAACTTAAAAGCAAGGCATCAGCTACAGCCAGAGCAGGTGGGGAATCCACCAAGATAATGTCATAATCATTGCTATCCTTGAGTTGTTTTAAAAACTCTCCTAATTTTTTTGACCCTACAAGTTCGACAGGGTTGGGAGGTAAAGGACCGGTTGTCAGTAGATGCACTTTTTCTGCTTTTGTTTCTTGGACTAATTCCTCAAAAGGTAAATCCTCTACTAGAAGGTTAGTCATACCTCGCATATTGGAAAGACCAAAAACTTTATGCTGGGAGGGTCTACGGAAGTCACAGTCCAAGATCAATACTTTTTTACCCGTCTGGCCGAAGGTTACCGCAAGATTAGCCAAAGTAGTAGATTTTCCTTCACCGGGGCCGGCACTAGTTATATGGAGAACCTTTATTTCTTTATCAAAACTAGAGAACTGAATATTAGTCCTTAATGTGCGATATGCTTCGGAAATAGGTGATTTAGGGTTATTTATCGTTATGACTTTTGCAAGAAAATCCTTGATCATTATACAGCACCTCAATGTTTGGTTCAGTTGATTAAGCTTTTAAATCTTCTTCTTGCATGAGTGGTATAGCTCCTAGGGTAGGTAGCTGCAAATATTTCTCTACATCAGCCATGGATTTGATAGAATTATCCAAGTACTCTTCTAAAAAGATAATACCTAGGGCCAGCATCATACCTAATACTCCGGCGATAGCTATATTGAGTTTCTTATTGGGCTTTACAGGATTTTGTGGTGTGATAGCCGGGTCGATGACACTCACTGAGTCAACCTTTTTAATATCGATAATCCGATGGGAGAAAACAGTAGCCAATGTATTGGCTATATCCTTGGCCATCTCAGGTGATGGGTTTTGGACGCTTATTTTCATAAGTTCTGTATCTTTAACAGTAGTAACACTTATTGTCTTTTGTAATTGTTGGGGGGACATGTCTAAATCCAAGCTATTAATCACTTCTTGAGAAATAGTACGACTTTGGGCGATTTCACCATAAGTTTTTACAAGCTTTTGGTATGCCATAAGATTGGTATATTCAATTTCACTTTCTAAATTTTGATGGCTTGCATCCCGACCAACAATCAAAGTTGTTGAAGCCTCATAAATAGGTGTTAAAACAAAGTAAGAAACAATACCGCTTATTAACATTGCGATTATCGGAATGGCAATAAGTAGGGCTATACGTTTTTTAATTATTTCAAAAATCTCACGGAGATCTATTTCTACTCCTTCTATGTACTGCTGTTCTGGTTGCAAGATGTTTTCCTCCCGTTTGATGATAGATGAAATACATAAGTAATTATCGAATTACAACTTACTTCGACATATACCACTAAATTCCTCTAATATTTCAACTTTCTCCCAATATTATTTTCTTGACAGCTTCTATTTCTTGGGGAGTAAACTTTTTAAATGCTTCTTTATATGCTATCTCCTTTAATGCTTTCTTTTCTTCAGCTGTTAAACCATCTTTTAGTGCTTCGGAATAAATTTTATATAACTCAGCAATTTCTTTGGAAGTAAATTTGCTCCGGACAAATTCAATAGCTTCATTTTTTGTAGCGAATTGAGGTTGTTCAGTTTCGGGGTTGGTTGGCTCGACTTTTTCTTGGGGTGTTTCTTGTGGTTCAGGATTAGTTTTACCTTCTACTGCATTGTTTTTCTGTTCATTTCCGGTAGATGAAACTGGGGTTATTTGTGTTTCCTGCGATGATTTTAAATTTTTGTTGTTTGGAGAGTCAACCTTGTCTTCTTTATTTGTATCGCCTTTTAAAATGTCTTCAGGGAGTAAATGTGATAGTTCTTTTTCCAGGTCATTTGATTCAACAAGCTTATCTATTTCTTTTTGTATATTTTCATTTTTTAAGATGTTTTCCACTTTGTTGGTAAGAGCTTTATTTAAGATGAAATTACCGATATAATATCCACCGATTAGGAAAACAGCCAGGGTGAGGATAATTGTTACCTTTTTTGTCAATGGTATCAACCTTTCATTAGATAGTGTGTATTGATGTATTGACATATATTATGAGTATTAAGGTTCTACATACTGGGGTAATTTTCCTGCAAATTTTGTAATAATTTAGTGTATATGTGTAAAATTTGCCGCAAAAAAAGCATTAAAAAAACCACCATAAAAGTGGGTCAGCTTGTTGACAAACTCATACAATTATCAACGTTACGCTGGCTCAGACAATTTTATTGTGAATGAACTCAACGGCTTCAGGAATTAGCAAAACTCACCTTCGGTTCAAACAGTTGCTAATTCTGGTCTTCAGCCGTCTGCGTTCTTTTTA
>JBMNUR010000286.1:0-4064 GCA_050946395.1 Peptococcales bacterium | reverse complement strand
ACTAGTGTAGTTATAAAAAGGCATAAAAATGGCTCCCCGAGCTGGGCTCGAACCAGCAACCACTCGGTTAACAGCCGAGTGCTCTACCATTGAGCTATCGAGGAGCGTTCTATATTTTAATTTTACCTATTTTTAAATGGAAGTCAAGATGTTTATTGACCGGATATACCACGCAATAAACTATTTAAACCATCTAACCTCAACATTGTATTTGGTATAGGACCAACTATTATAGTTTCAGCTATAGGTCTGGTAGTTGTCACTATAACCTTTTCGCTAATCATAGGAATTACAATTCTAATTGCCGTATGAATATTAAGATATAAAATATGACGTGTTTGATTTATTCCTGCCTCATGAAAGTCATGTTGTAAATTTACTTCAAGTTCACTAATGGCAGGTAAAATTTTTACTTTTAGTTTAGGTCCATAGGTTGCAAAGAGATAACTACCCATTGCCTGGCCTAATGGAATACTGAATTCTTGTTCACTTAATCCATCTAATGCTTCTTTTAATTTAATATTAGTTTCTGCCATAATCCTACTAATTTGAATAGTATTTGCTTGTATAAAAGTAACTTTATTGTTTGCATCTCTATTTATTTCAATTAAGTTTTGATATTTAACATCTTGAAGAATTTCATCATATATAACTCTATTAATAATTTCATTAGTAATTAAATTTGTTTTTGCTTGAGCAATAGTTTTAATGGTTGGCTTTAATTTATATTCCAATAAAAATATCATACAAGAGAAAAATAAAACAATAATCAATAAGACTATGACTTTGTTATTGATTTTTATCCTTAATAACGGTCTTCGTCCCATTTTTTTAAGCAAGGCTTACACCTCCTTATAAGTCTAATATATGTATGAATCAACTAAAGGTGAACGACAAAATTTGGTGATTGAATACGAAGTATTTATTAGTTAACCTTAAATCATATTTACCCACCTAATTTTTTATTCTTTATATTAGTGTGCGAATACTATTGAGGTTTATGTTTTAATAGTATTTATGTTTGTGCTATAATATTGCAAGCAGGACAAAGGAGGTCGTCCAATGACAAGTAGAAAAGCAAGGAATGAAAACAAAGGTAAAAAGCGAAAAGTAAATATATATAGGATTAGCATTCTAGTTGTACTGCTATTTGTTTTTATAATTGGTGGGGCAGGTATTGGATTTGTAGCTGGTGCCATGAAAAACATGCCTGATATTGAAAACGACAATATCTGGAAATTTGATATAACTTCGAATGTATATGATAAAGATGATAATAAAGTAGATCAGCTTCATGGTGCAGAAAATCGGATACCTGTAAAGCTTGATCAGATATCACCCCACTTTAAAGATGCTTTGTTAGCTATTGAAGACCAAAGGTTTGAGCGCCATAAAGGTATAGACTTATACCGAATTGCTGGGGCCTTTGTATCTAACATAAAAAGTGGGCGAATAGTGGCGGGAGGCAGTACGATTACCCAGCAGTTAGTAGGACTTTCAATGTTAGATAGAACTGAAAAATCCTACAAAAGAAAAATTCAGGAAGCAGTAATTGCAATTAAAGTTGAGAATGATTTATCTAAAAATGAAATTTTAGAGTTATATATGAATAGGAGTTACTTTGGTCACAGTGCTTACGGTATTGAAGCCGCTGCACAAACATATTTTGGTAAATCGGCAAAAGACTTAAATATTCAAGAGAGCGCTATGCTTGCAGGTGTTATTCAAAACCCCTATAGGCACTCACCAATTTTGCATCCTGAAGCTGCTAAAACCCGAAGAGCTATCGTTTTAAATGCAATGGTGGATTTTGGTAAACTAACTGAAGAAGAAGCTGAAAAATTAAAAGCCACACCTATTACTATCACAGAAAAAACTCTTAATAAAAAAGAATATAAGTACCAATCCTTTATTGATTACGTTGTCGAACAGGCTATTGATAAATTAGACTTAAGAGATGGGGATACCAGGAAATTATATACAGAAGGGTACAAAATATATACAACCTTAGACCAAAATGTTCAAAGTAAAATGGAAGAAATTTATGCAAATCCGAAAAAATTCCCCACTAGTAGTCAAAAGGATCTTATTATCCAATCAGCTATGACTGTTTTAGACCCTCATACAGGAGAGATAAAAGGTCTCATGGGAGGAAGAAACCAAGCCGGAAAAAGAAACTTTAACCGTGCAACTCAAGCCTTACGACAACCAGGTTCTGTGTTTAAACCGATAGTAGTTTATGCTCCCGCTTTGGAAAAAGGCTATTCACCAGCTACAGTATTGGATGATTATCCTGAAGCCTATCAAACCGGAAGCGGTGTTTGGGCTCCCAAAAACTACAATAATAGGTATCGTGGTTTAGTATCTATGCGTACTGGAGTACAATGGTCCATTAATACTGTTGCTGTAAAGATGCTTAAACAAATTGGGGTATCTGAAGGTTTTAGATTTGCCGAAAATTTAGGAATCACATCATTAATCCCCAGTGGTAAACAAAATGATATGGGCTTGGCACTTGCCTTAGGAGGTTTGACAAAAGGAGTTACACCTCTGGAATTGACAGCAGCTTATGGTACTTTTGCAAACAAAGGTGTTTATGTAGAACCATTTGTTATTAGAAAAATTGAAGATGCAAACGGAAATGTTATTTGGGAACATAAAACTAAAAAACGGGTTGTTATGAGCGAAGAAACTGCTTATCTTATGACAAATATGTTAGAAACAGTGGTACAATCGGGTACAGGTACAAAAGCAAGGCTCGCTAACCGTGCAGTTGCCGGTAAAACCGGTACAACGACTGATAATAAGGATGCCTGGTTTGTAGGCTATACCCCTGAATTAGTCAGTGTTGTTTGGTTGGGTTATGACGAACCAAGACAAATGAGTAATGTTATAGGTGGAGGAAATGATGCAGGACCCATTTGGAAAGAGGTTATGGAAACTGCTCATAAAGATTTACCAGGCAGTCAATTTCAACGTCCTGCTAATATTATTAATTTAAGTGTTGATGCTAAATCTGGCTTATTACCCAGCGAACTAACTCCCCAAGAATTTATAACAAATGAAATTTTTAATAAAAATTTTGTTCCAAACGAAGAATCCAGTGTCTGGGTGAAAGCGCAGGTAGATCCTGAAACTGGCCAATTATATACACCAAATTGTCCAGCACCCCCTGTAACAGGCGTTTTCTTAAAACGCCCACAACCTTGGAGTATTGAAGGTTTACCTGATCAATTTAGAAATGTTGTTCCGGAAGATGCCAATTTGGAACTGCCTACTCAATATTGCACTTTACACGGCTCTTCGACTGCACCAATTCAACTAAATGCGAATGCTGTAATGCACAATGATAGTAATATGATTAAAGCTGCTAAACTAACATGGAATTGGCCTCAAGCTAATGAAAATACAATTTATTATATTTATCGCTCAACGGAAGCAGGCTTTATTCCAAGTACAAGCAATCGAATCGCAGTAACTGAGGCCTTTGCATCCAGTTTTCTTGATGAAACAGTCAAACCTGGTGAAAAGTACTATTATCGAGTAATTGCAGTGGATAATCTCAGTAATATTCAAAGCCCCGCATCAAACCAAGTTGTTATACCGGGACAAAACCAAACGGATCGTGCCTTAAAACCACCTAAACTAAACGCTCAAGCTAAGGAGGTAAATGGCGAGTTACAAATCAATTTATCTTGGTCAAAACCCCATAGTGATGGTGAATTTAATTTTTATATCTTCCGCTCCGAAACACCGCACTTTCAACCGGGGGTAAATAATCAAATTGCCCAATATGATACAATTACTAGCACTTCATATAATGATAAAGATATCGAAGTAGGTAAAACTTATTATTATAAAATAATAGGTCATGATGTGGAATTAAACCGTCAAAGCCCTATTTCAAATGAGGTAATGGTCAGTATTAACATGTCTAACAGAGATGATTAAAAAAAACCGGGATTTTATCCCGGTTTTTTTACCTTTTCAATTCTACAACTGTTACCCCGGTCCCACCTTCATTAAAGCCTCCGGTGCGCATTGATTTTACATGGGGGTGTTTT
>JBMNUR010000285.1:0-4095 GCA_050946395.1 Peptococcales bacterium | reverse complement strand
GCTATTAATATTATTTGCACTAATTCCGTATGTTTTTATTTATGGCTTAAGAAAAAGAAACAACATAATTATTATCGCCTATCTTATTATTTTTTGTTTTACTTTTACTTTTTCTACAAGGCATCCTAATCTAAATCTCTTGCAAATTATAAAAACCTTTTTGGGAATTACTTTAAGCTGGACTCTGTTAAATTTACACTGGGATAAAAAATTAATTAGCAAATCACTTTTAAGCATTATATGGTTACCAAGTATAAGTATCGGGGTAGGCATAATACTGCACTTACTGGAAATTCGTTCAGCATTCGATATCGAATATACGGGTGCACTACGCTTACAAGGAGCGAATATTGCTCCTCACCTGGCTATGTTAGCCTTTATTGGATTTGCCGTCGCTATTTGTGAGTACTTAAGAACCAAAAACAGGTTCTCATTTGCTATGGGTATTATAAATTTCGTTATTATAATTTTTACAGGAACACGTGGTGCAATGCTAGCAACTATTTTTTTAATAATGACATTTTTTTATTCTCAGGTTAGAAAAGTTTTAACCTTTAATAAATCCGGCCTATTTAGTATGGTTCTGTTTATGGTAATTACAATAGGAATAGTGGTAATTTACTTTCCCCACATTGAAAAGAGAATGGCAGGCACAGTTTTCGAAAGTAACTTTAATACATCAGGTAGGATTGAAGCCTGGAGGTATTTTATAGGTGAGGGTTCAGAAAATATTCTTTTTGGACGGGGGTTAGGCGCTGGAACAGTTGCCAATCAGGGGGAAGTTAGGGGTGGGTTTCGTGTACCACATAATGAATATATCCGGATGTATGTAGAGGGAGGAGTTATCGGGACATTGTTATTATTAAGTGGATTTTTTAGTGTATTTAAAGAGATTTTTCGGACTATTGTACCAGAAGAGCGACTATGTTTTCTAGCCCTCATCTTAGGGTTTGCTCTCTACTCTTTTACTGATAACACGTTATCTACAACCCAGTTTTCCATTCCATTCGCCTGGTATCTTGCGGTTTTATCTTCACGTATTGAAAGTAGGGAACAAGATGATTGATGTTGATATAGTAATCCTTTCCTGGAATCGCGCCAAGATGACCTTAGAAGCGATTGCAAGTGTTTTATTGCAAAAGGATGTTAATGTATTTGTTTGGATTGTTGACCAAGGAAGTGAGCAGCAAGAATTAAGAAAGATTAAAAAGTTTACTTCTGGCTATTCCAATATTAAAATAATTGAACTTGATAAGAATGTAGGAGTAGCTGCAGGCAGAAATATTGGGATGCGGCTTGGTAAAGGAAAATATATCTTTAATCTGGATAATGATGCTGTTTTTGCTTCTCCATACGCTCTCAAAAAGGCAGTAGATCGATTTATTAAAGATGAAGGTATTGGTATAATCGGTTTTCGAATAAAAAATTTCTATTCAGGACAGGATGATGAACTGTCCTGGGTATATCCCAAATTACAAAGAAAAATAAGGGATCAGGAGTTCGTTACTACTCGATTTATTGGGGGTGGACATGGGATACTACGAGAAGTATTCGAAAAATGTGAAGGGTATGATGATAACCTATTTTTTTATTGGGAGGAAGTAGATTTGTCTTATCAAGCAATTAATTTGGGATATAAAATTATTTATTTCCCCGATGTTGTGATTCTTCATAAGGTTTCCCCAGAAGTGAGATTGGAATGGAAAAATGGACGTTATTATTATCTCGTGAGAAATAGGATCTATCTCCAGTTTAAGTTTGAGCGCAAAATCTTCGCTACTGTAATCTTAGCCATAGGTTATCTAGTTAAAGGCATTTATAATTTTTTGCCATTGCAAGCACTTAAAGGAATTGGTGCTGCATTCGTAATGTGTGTGCGACTTTGGCCAACTTTTCGCAATAAACAAAGATTAACAAACGGAGCCTATGCTTATATCAATAAATATGAATTGCATTTTCGGGGGAGTTTATTAGAAAGGCTCCGACAGGAAGTCTTTGTAAAGTTGCCTTAATAAAGTTTTCTAGAGAGAATGTTCCTTTTGTACCATTGTTATGAAAGTCACATCATTGTCATCTTACGCACTATTTGCACCACGATAAATGAAAGCTTTCTTCTGATTCTGAACGTTGGTGAAGAATCCGGTCTTTAAGATCCTTCTCTATCGCTCAGGATGACATATAGTGATACAGTCTTTCGTAACAATTTTCAGGCGCTATCCGCACCACGTTAAACGAATACTAGATTTCGTCTTTTTTTGGCTAAACTCTATACCCAATATCAGCGTTTAGTTGTAAGACGAGGTGCAAATAGAGCAATAGTTGCAGTAGCACATTCTATGCTCACGGCAATTTATCATATGTTAAGGGATAATGTTCCTTTTAAAGATTTAGGTAGTAATTTTTATACAAAATTTAATACAGAAGCAAAGACAAAGTATTATATAAAAAAATTACAAGAATTAGGTGTGTCAGTTCCCGTTTCATTGGCTACCTAAGCAATATAACTCTACTGTACATGGCTCTAGTTGTAGAGTGGCAAATGAGCCACTCCTAGTCACTTGCGCCCTTTTTAGAGGGGTATTCATAGCAATGGACAATCGGCGATTTGGGGGGATACTAATATTATGTCAATAGTAATAATTACCGGATCTGCTGGACTTATTGGCTCAGAGGCTGCAAGATTTTATGCTAATTTAGGTTATAAAGTAGTAGGTATAGACAATAACATGCGTGAGTATTTTTTCGGAAGAGAAGGATCAACGGTTTGGAATCGTCAATATCTGGAGAAAGCGCTAGGGCTTAATTATGAGCATCATGATATTGATATTAGAAATAGCAAACAAATTAGCGAGATATTTCATAAATATAGAGAAGACATTGTATTAATTATTCATACAGCTGCTCAACCATCTCATGATTGGGCGGTTAATAATCCAATAGTTGATTTTGGAGTAAATGCTCAAGGTACCCTTAATTTATTAGAAGCACTACGTACATACTGTCCCGAGGCAGTTTTTATTTTTACCTCTACTAATAAGGTCTATGGTGATCGTCCTAATACTTTACCTCTGGTGGAGTTAACCACCCGGTGGGAGATTAATCCTAGTCATCAATTTAACGAAGGTATTTCGGAGGAGATGAGTGTAGACCAGTGTCTACACTCTTTATTTGGAGCCTCCAAGCTTGCGGCAGATATATTAGTTCAAGAGTACGGGAAATATTTCAACTTAAAAACAGTTGTATTTCGAGGTGGTGTGTTAAGTGGGTCAAAGCAGTCGGGAGTACAATTACATGGTTTTATCAATTATTTAATGAAATGTGTAATGCTTAAAAAACACTATATTATTCTGGGTTACAAAGGGAAACAAGTACGGGATGTTATTCATTCTAGTGATTGCATTAGAGCCTTTCATGCCTTCTTTCAAAATCCTCGTCGGGGCGGAGAGGTTTATAACTTAGGCGGTGGTCGGGAGTCAAATGTTTCGGTGAGAGAAGCAATTGATTTGGCACAGGAAATTACCGGGCAAAAGCTTACATATTCTTATGAAGATAATAACCGAGTAGGTGACCATATTTGGTATATTAGTAATTTAAGTAGATTTAAAATGCATTATCCTACTTGGCAGCTAGAATTCAATACTATTCGCAAGATTATGGAAGAAATTTATGAGGAAAATAAGAGTAGGTGGAAGAAAAAATGATTAATTATGGTAAATACCCTTTATTAGGATTAAATATATCAGCAGTAGATTATGAGTATGTCGTAAGCAAAATCGTCGAAGCTAGCCAAGAACAAAAACCATTAGCAATCTCAGCCCTAGCGGTTCATGGTGTAATGACCGGATATCTTGATGATGTACAAAGGCGAAGATTAAATGGTCTTGATCTAATATTGCCCGACGGACAGCCTGTTCGGTGGGGGTTAAACTTAAAGCATAGATTAAGATTATTGGATAGAGTATATGGCCCAGAGTTAATGCTACGTGTTGTAAAAGTCGCAGCAGATAAAAAAATACCTATTTATCTTTATGGAAGTACGGAAAAGACAATCGATTTACTGAAAAATAATTTACAGCGGAAATTTGCTAGTTTAAT
>JBMNUR010000284.1:0-4114 GCA_050946395.1 Peptococcales bacterium | reverse complement strand
GACGGCGAATTAAGCGCAAGCATGAATTATCTTACACAAAGATTCAGCATGCCTCTGAACGAGACAAAAGCAATCCTGACTGATATCGGAACCGAAGAATGTGTTCCGAAGGGTTGTCGGTATTTACATAGTATAATATTTCTCGAATAGCATATATTATAATAATGTATTTTCAAATTCTACTTGACTAAATAAATATAAGTTGATATACTGCAACTATACATTAGTTGCAATGGTGGTGCTGGGTTTGTGGGAAATAGCATAGAGAAATTAAAGCAGAGATTATTATCGAAACCAAAAGATTTTACATATAAAGAAGCATCACGGTTATTAAATCATTTTAGCTATGTCGAAAAAAATAAAGGAAAGACTTCTGGATCTAGAGTGGTATTTTATAGAGAGTCAGATAAAGATGTTATCTTATTACATAAGCCTCATCCAGGTGATGAAATGGATAGAGGAAGTGTCGTAGCTCTGCTAAATCATTTAAAAGAAAAAGGTGATCTATAATGAGTAATATATTAGAATATAAAGGCTATTATTCTAAAATTGAATATATAGCAGAAGATGGAATTCTATTTGGAAAAATAGAAGGAATTAATGATTTAGTTACATTTCAAAGTGATAAAGCCTCCGAAATCAAAAATGAATTCATTAATGCTGTCGAAGATTATTTAACTTTATGTGAGGAATTAGGTAAAGAACCTAATAAATCATATAAAGGAACATTTAATATTAGGATAAAACCTGAATTACATAGGCAGATCTCGCTACATGCAATAAAAAATAATAATTCGTTAAATAATGAGATTGAAAAAGCAATTGAGTTTTATTTATCAAACGCCGGATTTGAAATTAAGTTTGAAGAGAAATTTAACAATTTATATTCTCAATTATCAAAACAAGCTAATTTAATGTGGAGCAATATATTCAAATCAGATAACTATATAAATTTTACTCTCAAAAATAATTCACTTTATAAAGAAGGTGTGTTAAAATGTTAAATTTAGAAAAAATACTTCCAAAAGAAACACAGCTTAAATTGGTAAATGTTAATTATTCCTCTATTGATTTAAATAACGAAGATTCAAATTTCACTATTCATTGTCAAGATTCCTTGGAAACAAAGTTAGATAAGGAACATTTATCACTATCACTTCTTTTTACAAGGAATGTTTTCATAAAGCCTAGAGCGTTATTTGAATTAACAGTAACTTTTGAGGCTGTTTTTGGGATTAATGATGATTATAAAGAAGACATTGGTAAAATTGATTTTAATAAGGAGATTTTGGAAAATGGAGAAGATATATTAATGCTCTTGGCAAGTAAAAGTTCTTTATTAGTAGCACAAATTACTTCTGCATCTGGACAAAATCCTATAATTACACCACCTAATTTTATTATCGACAATGATTAATTTAAAATTTCTCCTCTCTTGCTTTTAAGATTTTAGAATAATCTATAGGGTCATTTGAAATCAATAATTTATTGGATTTTCAACAGGTACAATACCATTGAAATGTTAAAAACGTTGCTTATATCGCATTTTAAAGCCTAATTTTTTTTGTAAAAAATAAAAAAGCCCGGGATCTAACCCGGGATTTAATTAGCTATATTTGATTTATCATAGGCTTTATTAATTTTTCTTTCAAGGGCCCGCCATATCTGTAAAACTCCAAATATTGACTTGTATTATCATCTATACCGGTTAGCTTTTGCAATAAATCCTTGTGATCAATTTTTATTTCTAATATTTCGCAAATTACAAAAGCTTGAGCCAAAGCAATCCTTCTGAGATTAGAGTATTCCTTAAGGAAAGCTTCATCCTCCGGATTGTCATGGTAGCCGCTCTCAATAAGAAATATATGTCTACAATTAGTTTTTGCAGCATTCCGTATTACCCCATAATAATTTAGGACATCATCAGTGAGTTTTAAATCTTCATCGGTATATGTCCTAACTTTAGCGCCCCGGTCTGGATTGCCCATTACGGTGGATACAGCTTTGGATAATTTAGCAGCATTTGCTTTGTCATATTCTTTTTCAAAATCATAGAATACTTCTACCCCCCTTACTGTACCATTAAAGGCATTAGTATGTTCAGAGATAAATAGATCATATTCTTGAGCCTGGATGCCGCGTACTCTCAGATCAGGATCCTCGTCCCACTGCCTTGTTAGATCCGCTTGCAAGCCCAAAGTCCGGAGCATACTTTGCAGGATTATAGATATTATCCAAACCCCCAAATATTCATAATATCCGGTTTGGCCTTTGTTTTTGTTGCTAAAATGATGCCCAGGATCAATCATTACCTTGTTCATCTAACTGCACCTCATTAATTGGGTTTTTAGCATTAATAATTTTTTCGGCTATGGCTAATCCTTTTGTAAATATTTTTGGTACATATATACCTAATTGTACTAAGTTTTCTGTTATACTTCTTAATTCATTGACAAACAAACAAGCAAGGATCCACCAACCCATTAATACAAGGAAGTTTAAATTTATATTTAGTAAATCGTTGCCCAGAGTTATAAATATATCTGCTGTTACAAACGCAATCATAATCAATACCCAGTACCAAACCTTTTTGACTATCCCTTGCAATCCTACCTTGCTGCTTTCTTCCTTGAGCTTCTTTGCTCTGCTCCACCCGCTTATCCAGTCGACAATGTTCAGTAATAAATAACCTGCAAACAAAAACCAATATTTTCCGAACAAAGCTGCCAGTACCAATACTATGCTTCCCACAATAGAATTATATTTGTTTAGGAAATCCATGACCGTTTTTTCTCCTTTCTACCATTCAAATTTTGCTCTTGTTTTGTGGTACTCGTTTTCAGCTTCCCATGAGATCTTTGCACCGGTCTTTTCAGCAAATGAACGCATTTCAAATAGGGTCCTTCCGTTTATTATTTGTGTAGGTACATCTACCTCTATTGGTTCGCCATTAAATTTGACTATTCTGCTGCCGAATTCTGTTTCAATACTCATGTTTAGCGGCTGTAATGTGCAGAAGCCTGCGCCGAAGTATTTGTCTATGCCTTTGATGCCCAGGTCCTTTGTATTAATCTTCAAAGCCTCATACAACTTTCTTTCGGTGATTTCCGTCTTGTATCTTTCTTGGTTTGCACAAACCAATAATGCGGCAATACCGGATATTATTGGCGTTGACATCGATGTTCCCGAAAGTTGTGCATATTCGCCCTGAAAATAAGCTGATATAACATTCGTCCCAATTTGTACAACGTCAACATGGTTTCCGTATGTACTGTATTGAGCTAACTGCCTGTCCCAGTCAAGAGCTCCTACCGTAACAACATCATCAAAGCAAGCGGGATATCTCAGCTCATCTTTTGCAGTATTGCCGGCGCTTACTACAACTAGTATTCCTGAATCAACGCATCTTTTAATAGCCTCCTCTAATTTGTTTTTTTGGGTTTTTGATATATCTTTTGCCCCGCCGCTTAAGGACATAGATATAATCTTGACTTTTTTTTGTTCCCAGGTTCTTGCATAGTCGAGTCCTGCAATAATGTCTTCCCATTCTCCGCCGCCCATTGCATTGAGGACCTTGATTGGGAGTATCTCGGCCTTTGGAGCTATTCCACAGATCTTACCTGCAATAGTGCCTGCTACGTGGGTCCCATGCATGTTGTCATCATACCAAGACTTATGACCATAATTTTTAATACAGTTCTTTCCTGGTAGAAGTCGATTCTCAAATTCTGTGTGAGGGGAAACACCTGTGTCTAATACGGCAACGACAACACCTTGCCCAAATATGCCCTGTGAATACATAGCTTTTCTTCCGGAAAGCTCTAAAAAGTTAAAACTATCTTGATCAAGTTCTTCAGTTTTATAAATTGCATCTAAAGTAAAATCGTCTAATAATTTCAATACATCACCTTCTTTTAATCTTAAATATAAAAGGACCTCCGTAGAGATCCTTTTTATTAACTACATTTTCTATATTCACTTTCAACCGTGCTATTTGAAATTCTACCGTTGTTCTAATAATTAACCTTATCTACACCTAATTATTCTTTATAAGGATAAACAAACCCCGTAATTTCTTGGTATTCTTCCTCTGTCAACCCATTTGCTTTGCCAA
>JBMNUR010000283.1:0-4123 GCA_050946395.1 Peptococcales bacterium | reverse complement strand
GGCACTGTTCACTGAGCACCAGCCGCTAACCTTGAGTCACTAATCACTGCTAAAAAAGCAGGCTTCTCATTGTTGAGAGGCCTGCATTTTCAGATAGCCATTAATAAATTCATCTAGATCCCCATCCATAACGGCATGGACATTGCCTTTTTCTACTCCGGTGCGATGGTCTTTAACCATACTATATGGATGAAATACATAGGAGCGAATTTGACTCCCCCAACCGATTTCCTGTTGTTCTCCCTTTATCTGAGCAATTTCTTTTTCTTTTTCTTTCATCTGTAATTCTAGTAATTTTGACTGCAAAATTTTCATAGCAGTAGCCCGGTTACTTATTTGCGAGCGTTCATTTTGACATTGCACAATTATTCCTGTAGGTAAATGAGTAATCCGCACTGCCGAATCGGTCTTATTAACGTGCTGTCCTCCTGCACCACTAGATCGATAGGTATCGACTTTCAAATCCTTTGGATCAATTACAATTGTTGTGTCATCACTTACTTCAGGCATAACCTCTACGGCAGAAAATGAAGTATGCCTTCTACCGGAAGCATCAAAAGGTGAGATGCGTACCAAACGGTGTACCCCTTTTTCCGATTTTAGATACCCAAAAGCATTTTCGCCGCTAATGGAAAGAGTAACACTTTTAATTCCTGCTTCATCCCCAGGTAAATAATCCAGAATTTCCACAGTATACCCGCTATTTTCCGCCCAACGAGTATACATCCGATACAACATTTCTGTCCAATCCTGTGATTCAGTCCCCCCAGCCCCGGGATGCAAAGTTAAAATAGCATTATTACGATCATATTTACCACTTAGTAAAGTCTCTAACTCCATTTTTTCCAAAAGGTCATCTAATTCTTTAAGTTCCTTAATGACCTCTGAAAAAATTTCTTCTTCACCTTCTTCTTTACCTAATTCATAAAGAACTTCTATATCCCCGAGTTTGGCGGATAATCCGTTAATCTCTTCCATTTTATCCTTTAATCGTGTCAACATTTGCATGGTTTTTTGAGCTTCTTCCGGATTGTCCCAAAAATCCGGTGCACCTATTTTTTCTTCTAGTTGTTCAATTTGTTGGAGCTTACTACCAATGTCAAAGTGAATCCCTCAAATCTTTAACACGTTTGGTAGCTATCTCTAAATCTCTTTTTATTTCAAAGTCCATTTATTCACACTCCTTAGTTAGTGGCTAGTCGTTAGTGGCTAGTATTTATTTAAAGTCAATTTGTCGGGTTAATGGCCAGTGCTCAATGAACAGTTCCCGGAAAAAACCGTTAATAGGTGATGGCCATTGGTCGATAGTCAATTATTTTCGTGTCATTGCGAGCCGTTAGGCGTGGTAGTCTCTTAGGTCTCGCACCTATAGTCGGCAAATCTCTTCGGACGTCCTATGACACCCTTATAAGTACTGGTTCACTGATTTTAAAATCTAGCGAAGGGAAACCTCAACCTTATCCTTAACCTGTAGAACTGTAGGTTCTGTAGCTACTGTAGTTCCGGGGCTAGGCCCCTTTTCACGCTCCGCAGCATTTTTTATATTTCTTGCCGCTGCCACAGGGGCAAGGGTCATTTCGACCAATTTTATCTGATTTCACCGGGGTCTTTACTTGCTCCTCTGCATATTTATTTTCCACTACATCTGTCCTTTCTTCGGGTCTTTCCACCACATTAACCCGATAGATATAACGAACAGTTTCATCCTGAATTTCTTCAATCATCTGGTTAAACATATCATAAGCTTCAAATTTATATTCTGTCAGAGGATCTCGTTGTCCATAAGCCCGTAAATAAATACCCTGACGTAACTGATCCATGGCATCTAAATGATCCATCCATTTAGCATCAACTACTTTTAAAAGTACCAATCGTTCTAATTCCCGTAAAGTTTCTTCTCCTAATTCTTGTTCCCGAGTTTCATAAGTTTTAATTGCTTCTTCCAGTAGTAATTCACGAACCTCAGACGCTTCCATATTAGCTAGCTTTTCTTTAGTTAACTGATGGTAGGGTAAAAAGCTTTGTTCACAAGCATACAATAACCCCGCAAGATCCCACTCTTCGGGATAAGCACTTTCAGCGGAAAAACTATCAACTGTTCTAGAAACAACCTTTTCAATCATATCCAGAATACTTTCTTTAATGTTTTCACCCATTAAAACTTTACGGCGTTGGGCATAAATAACCTCCCGCTGCTGATTCATCACGTCGTCATACTCCAAAACATGTTTCCGGATATCAAAGTTACGAGCTTCTACTCTCTTTTGAGCATTTTCAATACCTTTGGAAATAATGGAGTTTTCAATAGGAATTGAATCATCCATCCCCAATTTATCCATAAGCCCCAGAATATTTTCTGAGCCAAAAAGACGCATGAGGTCATCTTCTAAAGAAATATAAAATTGAGTAGTTCCGGGATCACCTTGTCGACCACTTCTACCCCGAAGCTGGTTATCAATCCTGCGGGCTTCATGGCGCTCAGTACCGATAATAGCCAAGCCTCCCAGTTCTTGAACACCTTGCCCTAAAACAATGTCAGTTCCCCGGCCGGCCATGTTGGTAGCAATAGTTACTGTACCTTTTTGCCCTGCCTGAGCGACAATTTCCGCCTCCTGTTCATGAAACTTAGCATTAAGAACTTGATGAGGAACCCCTTTTTTAGTAAGCATTGCACTTAAAAGCTCAGACTTTTCAATAGAAACAGTACCAACTAAAACAGGCTGACCCTGGCTGTTACGAGCAATTATTTCTTCAACAACCGCATTAAATTTACCCATTTCAGTTCGATAAACTACATCAGGCTTATCCTCCCTGATATTTGGTTTATTCGTAGGGATAACTACAACATCCATTCCATAAATTTTAATAAACTCATCTTCTTCGGTTTTAGCTGTACCGGTCATACCACTTAATTTTTTATACATTCGAAAATAATTTTGAAAAGTGATAGTAGCTAGGGTCTGTGATTCTCTTTCAATTTTAACCCCTTCTTTAGCTTCGATAGCCTGGTGCAAACCATCACTATACCTCCGGCCAAACATTAAACGACCGGTAAATTCATCAACAATAATAACTTCCCCGTCTTTAACTACATAATCCCGGTCTCTTTTCATTAAAGTATGAGCCTTTAAGGCTTGATTCACATGATGGCTTATTTCCATGTTTTTTTCATCAGCTAAATTTTCAATACCTAACATTTTCTCCACCCGGCTAATACCGGCTTCGGTTAAGGTTACGAGATTTTGCTTTTCTTCGATAGTAAAGTCTTCTTCACTTTTAAGCCGGGGGATGACCTTGGCCACCATCTTATACAGTTCAGTCGGTTTATCAGCTGAACCGGAGATAATTAAAGGTGTTCTGGCCTCATCCACAAGAATACTATCCACTTCGTCAATAATTGCATAATGCAAATCCCTCTGAACCATATTTTCTTTGTACATGACCATGTTATCCCGTAAATAGTCAAAGCCGAATTCGTTGTTTGTCCCATAGGTAATATCGGCTAGATATGCTTGGCGTCTTTCTTCATAATCAAGGCCGTGAACAATTAGTCCAACTTCCAGTCCCAAAAATCTATATACCTGACCCATCCATTCACTATCACGCTTCGCTAGATAGTCGTTTACTGTTATTACATGGACACCTTTTCCAGCTAAAGCATTAAGATAGGCAGGTAATGTTGCCACCAAAGTTTTACCTTCCCCTGTTTTCATTTCTGCGATTCTACCTTGATGGAGTACCATGCCCCCCATAAGTTGGACATCAAAATGACGCATCTTTAAAACCCTTTTGGAAGCCTCCCGCACTACGGCAAAAGCTTCTGGTAAAAGGTCATCAAGAGTCTCCCCTTTTTGATATCTTTCTTTAAATTCCTCTGTTTTATTGCGAAGTTCATCATCAGTTAGATTTTTAAAATCCTTTTCAAGGTTATTGATCAGATCAACTTTTTTCTGTAATTTTTTTATATCTTTTGCAT
The DNA here is from genome assembly GCA_050946395.1 of Peptococcales bacterium. Taxonomy (GTDB): domain Bacteria; phylum Bacillota; class Peptococcia; order Peptococcales; family BICA1-8; genus JBMNUR01. The sequence goes on along the minus strand of JBMNUR010000283.1, from coordinate 147 downwards.
TATCATCAAGTAATTTTTTGAAAAAGCCCAAAACCATTATTTATCACTCCCATTTAGCCAAATACTTACAGTAGCTATTGTATCATTTCTAACGGATTAGTGGAAGGTTGGAAGGTTGGAAAGTTGACCAGAAAAGGCCATTGCGGG
>JBMNUR010000282.1:0-4151 GCA_050946395.1 Peptococcales bacterium | reverse complement strand
CCTTGAGGTCATCAAGCGGGGCAATGCTCATGGCTGCCAGCTCTTCCCTGCTGCCGATAACATGCATGTGACCTTCTTCACACAGCCAAACGGGCAGCGGCGTACCCCAATAGCGTTCGCGGGAGAGTGCCCAGTCCAGCACATTATCGACAAAATTGCCCATCCGCCCATCCTTGATATTCTCCGGATACCAGTTGATGGACTGGTTGTTGCGCACCAGCTCATCCCGGACCTGAGTCATCCGGATGAACCAGGTGGCGCGGGCGTAATACATCAGCGGTGTATCGCAGCGCCAGCAATGGGGATAATTATGTGTATACATTGCCCTGCGCTGCAGCAAGCCGCGGTTGTCCAAATCTTCCAGGATCAACGGATCGGCATCCTTGATAAAGATATTTTCCCAGGGCGTGTCCTTGACAAACTTTCCCTGTGTGTTGACCAACTGGATAAAGGGCAGGTCGTGCACCTGGCCGATCCGGGCGTCATCATCACCAAAAGCCGGGGCAATGTGCACGATACCGGTGCCGTCGCTCAAGGAAACATATGGGTCTGCAACCACATAATGAGCTTTCTTCTGGACATCTCGAAGCGGCCAGAGCGGCTCATAAGCCATGCCCAGCAAGCGTTTGCCCTGGAAGGTTTCCGTTATCTCAAGCGCTTCGCTGTCTTCCTCGGGAAACAAGGATGGTACCAGCGCCTTGGCCATAATGAGTGTGTCACCCTTATACTTGAATCGGCAATATTCCTCCTTTTCATTGACGCACAAGGCGACATTGGAGGGCAAGGTCCAAGGTGTGGTGGTCCAGGCCAGAAGGAAGGTGTTTTCCTCTCCCTTGACCGGAAAACGGACATATGCGGAAAACTCCGACACCTCTTTGTATCCCTGGGCTACCTCATGGCTTGATAGCGCTGTGCCGCAGCGCGGGCAATAGGGCACCACTTTATGTCCCTTGTACAGCAATCCCTTGTCCGCGATTTGCTTCAAACTCCACCAGACCGATTCGATATAGGTATCATAATACGTGACATAAGCCTTATCCATGTCAACCCAGAATGCCACGCGCTGGGACATTTCTTCCCAGTCCTTAAGATATTTCCAGACGGATTCTTTACACTCCTGGATAAAGGGTTCAATCCCATAGGCTTCAATTTGATCCTTGCCGTCGATGCCCAGTTTCTTTTCCACTTCCAGCTCCACCGGCAGGCCATGGGTGTCCCAGCCGCCAATGCGGAAGACCTCCTTGCCCTTCATGTTGTGATAGCGCGGGAAAAGATCTTTCATGGCACGCGTAATGACATGGCCAATGTGCGGCTTCCCATTGGCTGTAGGCGGGCCTTCATAAAAGATATAGCGTTCCTTCCCCTTGTTTTGTGCAAAGCTCTTGTGCATGATGTTATTATCAGCCCAAAAACGGTACACTTCCCGTTCTCTGCTGACAAAATCCATGTCGCTGACTACTTTTTTGTACATGCTTGTCCTCCATTAAAAAACCGCCCCAATGGGACGGAATCTCCGCGTTACCACCCAGATTGGCGCAATGCGCCCCCTCAATGCCCGATAACGGTGGCAGCCGTGAGGGATTAGCTCATGCTCCGGAGTGATCTGTTGCCGCGTCCTCGCCAGGCTCACACCATCCCCGGCTCGCTTATGAGGATTATGTTGCAACCGTCTCCTTCATCGCCCCATTATTATAACGCAAGAAAGCAATTTGTAAAGGTTAACGCAACTTGAGTTTCCGTATGTTGATAATGTTTTTCGCATAATTTGCTGATTGTTCAGTGATTTAAGATGAATTTTTGTTGAATTGCGTCGTTTTTATCAAAAACAGGGCATATTTGTGTTGTAAAATGAGGAACCTACCATCTTTTTGTAGTAAAATTATTTTGTATTAAAAACTCGACTAAACAAAAAGAAAGAGGTTCCTCATGAGACATTCTACCACAGATACCTGCCAACTCAAACGCGAAGTTCTCACTTTTTCTGCCAGGATGAGCGCCGATGCGCCAAGAGACTGGCAAAAGTTCACCGCGGACATGGTGTATGGCGCGCTGTCCACAGGGAGCTGCATTCTGTCCAGGTTTGCGGATACCTTGAAGGAAAACATCCATAAGAAGAACACAGTTGAGCGGCTGGCGCGGAAACTGACCGAGGACATGCCTTCTCAAATCATGGACAACTACCTGTCCTTTGTGCGGGAGATGGCGGATACAACAGGGCCGGTGTTTGTGGATGATACGGATATCATCAAACCTTACGGCAAAGCCTTTGAGAGCATGGGGATGGTCAGGGACGGCTCCTCGTTGAACGGCGCCATTGAAAAAGGTTACCATGTGACAGAAATCACTGCGCTGAGCCGGAACACCAGACAACCGGTCAGTCTGTACTCACACATCCATTCTTCCCGGGAGGAGAACTACATCTCCGCCAATGAGATCACATTCCATGCGCTGGAAGAAGCCTTCAGGCATTTTCCCCTGGCCACTTATGTCCTTGACCGGTATTACGATATGAACAAGCTGTTCACCTTCATGCACAAGCACGACAAACAGTTCATCGTGCGCATAACGGAGAGGAGGAAGCTGTTTTTCAAAGGCAAATGGCTGAAATCCACCACCTTGCGGGACAGTTACAAGGGCAAGTTCAAGTGTAGCGTTCACTTCAATGGAAAGGACACAGAGTGCTGGGTGACCTGTGTGAATGTGCGGGCAACAGAAAGTAAAAGATGGCTAAAGCTTGTGCTGATCTATGGTTTATCCGACACTCCGATGATGCTTTTAACCAACTGCGCGGTGACCAGCAAGGCAGACGCGCTGCGGGTGGTTCGGATGTATTTCATGCGCTGGCGAATCGAGGAATACTTTCGTTTCAAGAAGCAGCACCTGGGTTTTGAAAACTTGCGTGTCCGCACATTAAAGGCGATGAACAACCTGAACCGCTTTCTCAGCATGGCGACCGGGTTTCTGTGCGCGCAGGCGGAGAAACGAAGATCCTCCAAGCTCAGGTCCGCGGTCATGCGGGAAGCGAACGGACAACGGAACGAGCATGATATCGCTTTCCTGCTGTACAGGATCGGTTTGGGGGTCATCCGTATTCTGGGAAGGGCAAACACAGGTATCCGTAAATGGTTCCATATAGGTAGGCCAAAGTACCGGCAACTGTCCTTTCCTTTGCTGTGTTGAAAAATAACAAATGAATAGACTTGTACAAAGGCTTGTTTGCCTTCCCCATTTATAGAAAACAGGCTCTGTAAAATGGAATTTCTCATCCTCCGCTATGCTGAGGCCTCAGAATCTCTGTTAATTGCTCTTTTCTATGCAGAATACGGAAACTCAAGTTTTTATTTGGTTGCCAATATTTACATCAGCATTACTTTAGATCAAGGCAAATATCAATGATTCAGGAAAGTACAAGAGAATAAAGGTTAGATTGGTACGGAAACTCTCGGAAACTCGAAAACACAGGGCGGAAACTCGGGCGGAAACTCGAAAACACAGGGCGGAAACTCGGGCGGAAACTCGAAAACACAAGATTCTCTTGACAAAATGCCATGCAAATAGTAAGCTATACTCGGTTTTTTATCATCATGAAAAAATTATAGTTAATGATGCAAGGAGGAGAAAATGTTTCAAACGATCTCATTTACTACGCCTAATATCCTTTTTGGACTGAACGTCTCGGAGCAAGTCGGAGCAGAGGCAGTTAAACTTGGTGCGAAGCGTGCTATGATTTTGACGGGCGCGAACGTACTAAAAGCAGGTTTAGTGGATTCGGTTTTGGCTTCCTTGAAAAAGGCCGGCGTGGAGACCGAACAGTATATCGTCGAGAGAACATCTGTTGAACCCACAACGGACAATGCAGAGCAAGCAGCGAACGCAGTGAGAACCAGTCAGGCCGATTGTGTCATCGCTGTTGGAGGTGGCAGTGTTCTGGATGTGGCCAAGCTGGCTGCGGCGCTCCAGACGAATCCGCTCAAGGTCAGGGATTACTTCGGAAAAGAGAAAGTGCCCAACCGCGGCATTCCAACCATTTTGGTTCCAACGACATCAGGAACCGGTGCGGAAGTCACCAAGCATGCAATTTTTCATGATGAGTTGCACAACGTAAAAAAAGCTGTCGCATCCTCCAACATTCTCCCCAACACAGCAATTAT
>JBMNUR010000281.1:0-4153 GCA_050946395.1 Peptococcales bacterium | reverse complement strand
TGCCGAATTCTGTCTTAATGACAGGCGAAACGTCCCCTTGTCACATAAAAAACTCCTCGCCGCTGTTTAGCAGTAAGGAGTTTGCTTGCGTTTTGTGACAGACGAAACGTCCCCTTGTCATTTTATGCTTTTGAGGTTTAGGTTGCCGCCCAGGCGCCACAGGCTGATATCGTGGTCGCCCTCTTGCTGAACAATATCAATCCAAAACCTGATGGTCTCGCTGTCTGCATACCAGACCCAGTGTTCTACCCCGCCATTGTCTATATAATCAAAGTACAGGGCCTGACTTTCCTCATCCCTTTCAGGGGTTTTATCAAAGAGGGCAAGCAATTCCACCGCCTGTTTTTCAGTGACAGATCTGGCTGAACCGTTGCTGTCAAAGTCAAAGCCACCAGTGGCCAGGGCAAAATTTACCTTGTCCGATAAGATCCCGGTCTTTTTTATCAGGTCCTCTAAAAATCTCCTATTGGCTTTTGGTCCGGGCCTTGACCCCTGACCATGCAGGTTGTAGCACATCATTACATATTCCGGACCTTCCGGAAACTCTATTACATCCAAGGGAGCATTGGGCTCCAAAAGTACCCTCACCAGGACATCTTTTTCAGCGGCCGCTCCGTAGAGTTTTTCCACAAACTCTACAAATAGCTGCCAGAGCACCATATCCTCCTTTATGGCTTCATAATCTATCTCTATTCCATCAAAGCCTTCTTCCATGGTCATCCTCAGGATGTCCTGTATGTGATCGTCCATGGACCGATCGGTTTCAAAGAGGGTATATAAAAGGTCCACATCCTTTAAGGAGGATGTATTGTCTTCAAGAATAAGATCATTGACAAAGGTTAGATAGCTCCTGTATCCCATAGAGCCATAGAGTTTTTTTACCTTTTCAAAGCTCTCCATGGTCTCCTTTGGTATAAAGGGCTGCTTGTCCTTGTTAAAGTAAGCCGCAAAATAGCATATATTGTCTATCCTGTCCTTAATGGCCTCGATTTCACCTGTTAAGTTTTCTATATCCCAATAGGTTGTCCATATGGAATAGCCTATCTGTTCCTGCTCATCTACAGGGATTTCCTCCCTTGTAAACCCTTCTTCCGGATCTTTTTCAGCAGTTTTATCTGCATCCTTATTACTGCATGCCACCAGCAATAAGAACAGTAAAATCATCAGGGCCAATACCGACTTTTTTGCCATAGCTCCTTCTTCCCACACTCTTTTATACTATAGATTTATAATAAACCAATTAATGATTTTATTCCACCTATCCTTGATTTTTCCCAGTATTAATTCCCTTCCCTGAAGCTTGTTCATATATATTACTTCATCTTCCTTATCCATATCTATGATGACCAGATCTTCAAATACCCCATCATAGACATCATCCGCCAGATTCCTCTGGCTGTATCCGTATTCTCCCCAGGCAGATTCCAGATAGATATACCCTCCTGGCCTTTCAGAAAGGGAAAGATCTTTAACCGCCTCTTTGTTGTCTATATCCACCGACAGCTTATTATTCCTTAAAAAGATATCTACTTTTCTGTCCCCCAGTTCGTGGATCTGCATTTCGGGGATAAAGGGCTCCCCTCCCTCTTCTACAGAATCAACCTCCATATTTTCGACCTCATCCTGGGCTTCCATTTTGGTAGGGTTTTTCAGCCTTTTGCTGTTCTTATTGTAAATCCTGTATTCATCTTTCAATGCTTCCAGCCGGTTTTCTTCAATAGACTGGGGTATGATCCCGTCATGGTCGTTAAGGTCCAGACTAAAGAGCTCCTTGCCATTCTCACTTATATAAAGATTATTTTTTTGAATCCTGATCGAGATATATTCCTTTAGATCCCGGTCTGCCCTCAGATAAATTGTCTGGCTCCCCACCTTGTTTCCCGTCAATCTGGCATGAAGGGCCAAATTACCACTGTTGATATCCTTGTTCAGTCGGACCAGGCCCCTGTCCCTGGGCTCGGAGGTAACAATAACAGATGATTTTCTGAATTCAGCAGCTCCATCTAAAATTTCCCAATCCTTTTTTATGTCCAAATCCCCATGGACAAAGGTCATGTCCTCCTTGGTATCGTCCTTGATCCTCATAAGCAGATGGTTGGGATACCAATAGGCCTGGGGTTGCATCCTGGTCAAATCATGGATATCGGTCTTCTTATCGTTATAGGAAAACCCTTCCCTGTTAAAATTAATGGCAAAATATTCCCTGATCATTTCCTCGTTTACAGTGCTGACATTTTTATTGGAGCCAAACTGGCCTGTATTGGCATGCATTATGGCATACAATCCGGGCAGCTCCCCAATATGCTTGTTATAGACCTCATCCATCAGCATATAATCGGTCCTTATACGGCTTTGCATCTGGGTTTGGGTCTCAACTGGTATTTTGTTCCCGTCCCTTATAAAGTCCATCAGATAATGGTTATAGTCCCTTCCCATATGTTTCCTGAGTTCAATGAACTCATCCGGATAGAGCTCTCCCAGGAAATTCCCATACCTGTCAAAAACATTTATATAGGCCAGGCGGTAGCCATGGGTTCCCCATTCAACGTAGGTGCCTTCCTTCAGGCTTATTAAATCCCTGGGGCTGAGAAACTTGGGATCTCCTTCTTCCAGCTTGTTGGCATAGGTAAATATAGTCCCAATGTAGTTGTATTTCTCCAGCAAGGGTCCGGCAAATATGGCGGTATCCCGTCTGCCGTCTTCAAACATCAGGAACATGGACCTTGAAGGGATCTTCTGACTGTCACTGTAGTAGTTTATAACATCCTCCTGAGTCAGGGTAATATAACCGTTCTGTTTTAAGGCTTCAAGATGTTCTTCCAGCCTTTTAGTGCTTATCAGGGTATCGGTGCCTTCCCTGTCTACCCCAATATAGGATAGGGCAATAAAGCCCTTGCTCCCCTTCCCGTCCAGGGCATCCATGTCATAATGGCCGTATACCTCGAAGCTAAAAAATGCATTGACCAGCAGGCGTACTACCAGAAATAGGATAAAACCCTGGATAATACTCCTTATAAACTTTATTTTGTCTTTTTTGGTGGCTAAAATTTTCATAGTATTTACCCCATTAGTTCTTTTGAACTGTTTTTCTTCCCTTTTTGTCTCTTTCTTTCAGCTTTCACATCACTGGGGGTCATCCTGGTACCCCAGTTGGATTTCCAGAAGGTCAACCAGGCGATGGGCATTTGCCAAAGGAGGACCGCTTCATAATACAGGCAAAATGCCATACCAAAGATCCATGTGGTGCTTTTCCTGAGAAAGAGCTGGGCAATGCTCATCATCATTGCCATAAGCAGTATCCCCACCACAAAGGTGGTTGGAAATATGTTGTGGGTTATGGGTACATAGATCATATTGTAGACTACAACTACAGGAGCAAAAATGGGTACAAGTACCCCTATATAAAAGGTAATTGCCGCGAAGGGCTCCTTCTTCCACATAAAGGCGGCTGCCATTAAGGACTCCCTAAGCCAGGACCGCTTCCATCTCATCTGTTGCCTTAGAAAAATCCTGTGATTATTCGGTACCATGGTATAGGTTACTGCAGAATCCTGGTAGGCTGTCCGGTGTTTTCTGAGAACAAAATTGGTCATGGCCCTGTCATCCCCAAAAGTGGCCTTCTGGCCTAAGAACTTCTGGTTGACCCAGGCCTCCATATTTTCCAGGACTATTTCCTTTCTATAGCAGGCCAGGGGACCTGACAGGCAGGTGACGGTATCAAATACGCTCTCTGCAGCCTTCATGACCCGAAAAGCGATATAGTATCGCACAGCCTGGATCTTGGTCAGGAAATTGGTATAGGTATTGGCCACATCAGTTCTTCCGGCCACCCCGCCCACCTTGGGATCCTTGAAGGGTTGGACCACATTGCGTACGGCATAGGGATCCAGAAAACTGTCGGAATCGACAAATACCACTAAATCATGCTTGGCTTCCAGCACGCCCTTGGACAGGGCCTCCCTCTTCCCCAGGTTCTTTTCCAACAAAATATACTTTAATCGTTGATCGATCTCAAAAGCCTGATCCGACCTATACAGCTCCTCAACCGTCTCTCTGATTATCTGGGGTGAATTATCCGTAGAACAATCATCTACCACTATAACCTCCAGCTTGTCTATGGGATAATCCTGGTTGATACAGCTGATAATGGTCC
>JBMNUR010000280.1:0-4159 GCA_050946395.1 Peptococcales bacterium | reverse complement strand
CAATCAGTGTGGCTGGTTTTGTGCCCAAAGCTCATACTCCTTTCCAATGGGTACCTCAAAGTAGACTTAGTCAGCTAAAAGAAAAACAGCAATATTTAAGAAGTAAAATAAGAAATAAAAGGATTAATTATAATTATCATGATGCAGACCTAAGCTTCGTAGAGGCTATTTTTGCCAAAGGTGACCGGCGGTTGGGCAAAGCCTTATACTTAGCTTGGCAAAAAGGTTGCAAATTTGATGGTTGGTCCCAGCATTTTAAATTTGATACTTGGATGGAAGCAATTAAGAAAGCCGGTTTAGACCCAGATTGGTATGCTTATCGGGAATTGGATTTTGATGATGTACTACCTTGGGAACATATTGACATGGGAGTTAAAAAACAATATTTACAAAAAGAATATGAAAAAGCTATGGAGACTGCTATTACCGGGGATTGCCGCTTTAAGCACTGTAGTGTTTGCGGAATTTGTCAGGATTTAGATGTAGCTTTGGATTTAAAAGGGGGAAATCCACGTGGAATTAAGAATTAAATACGGCAAAACCGGTCAAGGTAAATTTATTTCTCATCTGGATTTGATTCGGGCTTGGGAGAGGGCTTTTCGCCGTGCTCGGATTCCCATTGCCTACAGCCAAGGATTTAATCCCCATCCTAAACTATCCTTTGGTTCGGCCTTAGCTGTGGGTGTTACTAGTTCTGGGGAATATATGGATGTTACCTTAAAAAGTTATCTATCCATACAGGAAGTTAAAGGAGAATTAGCGAAATATTTACCAAAGGGCTTGGAAGTTTATGATATAGTGGAAATTCCCCCCAGGGCACCATCTCTTATGTCCCTTATTGACCGAGCAAAGTACTTAGTATTTTTGGAGTTATTTCATGATCTTACTTCAGAAGAATTGACAGATTTTCTTAATGGACTACTTGCCCAAAATCAAGTTTTAATAGAACGCAATACGAAAAAGGGACTTAGGGAGAAGGATATTCGTTCTGGCATCTTTGAATTGAAAGGAAAGCTAATTTCGACAAGAAGCATCGAATTAGAAATGGTTGTAGAAACCGGTAGCGATGGCAATGTTCGCCCAGAGGAGGTAGTTAGTGCCCTAAAGGCTAAGGGGTTACCCCTGGATTTGGAGACAATGACTATACATCGTGAAGGACTATATGTTGGTGGTGATACTGGCTTAAATTCCCCCCTCAGTGTCACAATTTAAGGAGAGGAGTTTATGAACAAGGAGATTATTGTCCAATCTAATGAAGATGAAACACAAGTGGCAGTTTTAGAAGATGAACAATTGGTAGAAATTTACATTGAACGTAGTGTTAGTGACCGTTTAGTGGGAAGTATTTATAAAGGTAAGGTAGAAAATGTATTACCTGGGATGCAGGCGGCTTTTGTCAATATTGGTTTAGAAAAAAATGCTTTTCTGTATGTAGAAGATGCTATCCCTAATGGTTCTGAGTTTGACAATGGGGTTAAATTAAATATTAGGGATGTTTTAAAAGAAGGTCAAGAAATATTAGTGGAAGTAGTAAAAGAACCCATAGGTAGTAAAGGACCCAGGGTAACCCGGCAGTTAACTTTACCGGGACGCTTTTTAGTTTTAATGCCCAGTGTTGATTATATTGGTATTTCTCGACGTATTAGTGATGACAGGGAAAGAGAAAGATTAAAAAGTATTGCCGAAAAAATTAAAACCGAAGATATGGGAGTAATTGTTCGGACGGTAGCAGAAGGGGCATCGGAAGAAGAATTAAGGGAAGATTTAGAGAATCTATTAAAAAGCTGGCAGAAAATTCTTCACAAGGAGAAAAATTCTGGGGCACCAACTTTAATTCATAAAGATTTGGAGTTAGTCAAACGTATTCTACGAGATGTAGTTACCGATGATGTCCGTAAGATAACAGTAAATTCTCTTACTACATATGAACAAATTTTAGAAATAACCGATAAAAAAATCAAAGTTAAAGTTAATCTTTTTGAAGATGTGGATCTATTTGCTAGACACAACATTCGTCAAGAATTAGTTCGCGCTTTAAAACGTAAAGTTTGGTTAAAAAGCGGTGGATATATAGTAATTGATCAGACGGAAGCTTTAACAAGTATTGATGTCAATACTGGTAAATATGTAGGAAGTGTCGATTTAGCTGATACGGTGCTAAAGATTAATCTTGAGGCTGCAGTAGAAATTGCTAGGCAGCTAAGGCTTAGAAACATTGGCGGTATAATTATTATTGATTTTATTGATATGGAAAATGAAGAACACCGTAAGAATGTGTTACTTAAATTAGAAGAAGAACTCCATAAGGATAAAACTAAAGCACATATTTTAGGGATTACCTCCTTAGGGCTGGTAGAGATGACCCGCAAAAAAATGCGTCACTCTTTAAGTACCGCTTTAGAAAGGCTTTGTCCCTGTTGTGAAGGTAAAGGTCGGGTTTTATCGGAAAATACCATTGCTATTCAAATTAAGGAAGAACTACGGGAATTAGCTAGTCGTACTTTGGCTGAGGCAATTTTAATTACGGCCCATCCTGATGTAACAGCGTTATTAATTGGGCCGGGAGGTACTCTTTTAAAACAGTTGGAAAGCAAGCTAAAAAAGGAGATAATTATTCGGGGAAGAAAATCGCTAGCTATAGAGGAATTTGAACTACGAGGGGTATATGGGGCACATGAATTAAAGAATAGTGTCATACCTGTGGAAGAAACACAGATAGTTAAATTAAAAATAGAGGAACCTCATACTCAGCGTCCCCATGATGGGATTGGTAGGGTGGAAGGCTATATTATTGATGTGGAAAACGCCGGTAAGTTAGTGGGGGAAGAAGTTTTAGTTGAAATTACAAAAGTTTATCGGACTAATGCTAAAGGGGTAGTAATACAGTGAAAGGGGTTAGTATGCGTATTTTTGCTTTAGGTGATCCTCATCTGTCCTTTACTGAACAGGGTGAAATATATAAGCCTATGGATATTTTCGGGGATCATTGGCGAGACCATCATCTAAAGATTAAGAAAAACTGGGAAAAAATGGTTAGCTATGCTGATATAGTCTTAGTACCTGGTGATTTGTCATGGGCTTTAAAGCTGGAAGAAGCATTATTTGACTTAAAATTCATAGGGCAATTGCCCGGACGAAAGATACTGATAAAAGGCAATCATGATTTATGGTGGGATGGGATAGGTAAGGTTAGAAAGGTCTTGCCGGCTAGTATAGAGGCCATTCAAAATGATCACATCCGCTTAACCAGTAAGCTAGCTATTTGTGGCACCAGGGGATGGACTTGCCCTGGGGAAAAAAACTTTACCCCTGAGGATAAAAAAATTTACGAGCGGGAGCTGGGGCGTTTACGCTTATCCCTTGATAGTATCAAGGAAAAAGCCGGTGAAGTTATAGTAATGCTCCATTATCCCCCGACAAATGGTAAACACGAACTGAGTGGATTTATTGAAATATTTCAAGAATATGGTGTAAAACACTGTGTTTATGCTCACTTACATAGTGATTCTATAAAAGGGGCTTTACCTGATGAAAAATGGGGTATTAATTTTTATCTAGTCAGCGCCGACGCAGTAGATTTCACTCCAAAGTTGATATATGTCGTCCCTTGAGGGACGACAGCACCACAGATTCGTACAGTATCTACAGTTCTACAGCGAAAGATTTAAAACAATTTGTCAAATGAGCGGTAGGAAAGCCCACTGTGGCGTTCTGTGTGACATCGAAGGATTAACTCCCAATAAGACAAGTGAAACGTCCCCGCATATTCTTAAGAAAGAAGTCGCTATTTTGTCATCGCGAGGAGTGATAGCGACGTGGCGATTCCGATTATGGAGATAGCCACTTCGTTGTATCGGAAAGATAATATTTTTTCTGTAGCTACTGTAGCTTTAACGGCTTAGCCGTTTCAGCCTGTTGACAAAGTTATTGAAAACAAAATCCATATAAATTTATCATTAGTAAAACTTGGCTCTTGCTTAGCTTTAAGCGAAAGCCATAGTTGCACTTATGCCACCTCAAACTTTTTCTTTTATTTAGGCCAAGTGAAGCATTTGGCGAGTTTAGATAAAAAGAACGCAGACGGCTGAAGACCAGAATTAGCAACTGTTTGAACCGAAGGTGAGTTTTGCTAATTCCTGAAGCCGTTGAGTTCATTCAC
>JBMNUR010000279.1:0-4190 GCA_050946395.1 Peptococcales bacterium | reverse complement strand
GGACATGCCTCACATAAGGTATGGGGACACACCTCTAAAATTTGAGTTGGTTTTCTGGGGGATAACATAGAGGGATGCCCCCTTAATTTAAATATACCCTTGCTGAAAGTATGCTAAACTGTAAATTATTGTTTTTGAGGGGACGGGTTGGTTGCGCCAAATCCTCTCAAGGTTGAGGGGCAGGGGAGTTGAAGTGTCGAAGACACTTATTTATTTGAAAAATATTTAGTTAAACATATTAATAAATTCAGATAGGACATTCGACATATAACGTTTTGTTTTAATAATAACTTTAAAATCTCTAATCATTAGTGGATGTGTATACTTTAAATAGAACAAATTGTCATTATCACCTAATTTGTTTATTAGTATATCCGTTGTAAGTGTAGCTGCAAAACCATTTTTACATATATGGTGTGCAGTAGTTAATTGATCCAAATACATCTTTATAGGTGGACTAATACCTTCTAGTGAAAAGATTTCTAAAATTCTATCGTGTAAATTGTTACCCTCTCGTAACAAAACAAAAGGGATATCGGCTAGTTCCTTAAGTGAGGGAATAGACTCCAAATCGTTATAATCACTAGATAAAACCTCTTCTCTGGTAAAACAATATTCCTTAAGAGTAGGAGAGGTTACAAAATCTTTTGGTAATGCAAAGAAAAGATGATCTGTAATCCCTTTATAAATAGAAAAAATATCTGGATCAAATTTTTTAAGACTAAGTGTCAAGTCAATCCTATTGTTATATAGTAAGTCTGGTAATTTATCAGAACTACTTTCAATTAAAACTATTTGGACATTGGGATACTTACGAGTAAAGTTAAAAATCAGTTCCGGTAGTACAAAAGCAATAATATACTGAGTCCCTCCAAGAATAATTTGACCGGAATTAATATCGGAGACACTATCTAAAGCTGCTTTAGTATTAGCTTCAAGCAAAAAAAGTTCTTCTATATGTGCACATATGATTTCACCTGCTATTGTTAAAGTAATAGGCTTTGTGTCTCGATTAAAAATAGGTTGATTAATTTCGTCCTCAAATTTCTTAATAGCCATGCTCAGGGCAGGTTGACTGATATGTAAATGTTCGGCTGCTTTTGTAAAAGATCTCAGTGATCTAACAGTGTATATGTATATATAAACGGGCTCCATTTAAACACCTCCTAATATATACTACTATAAATATAACTTATACTCAAATAAAAAATACATATTTTACGTAGGTTGTATAATATTGTATAATTATAGAAGTTGATAACTAAAAATATTGCAGCAAAAAACTCATATCAAAATGATAAGGAGGAGAATAAAACTTATACACAAATAAAAATCATGGAGGAAGCATTATGTCAAGAGTAATGACAACTGAGGAACTGATACCTGTAATTGCTAAACTTTGTATGGATGCTTGTTATCATCTAAGTGATAATGTAAAGGAAGCACTAGCTGATGCCTACGAAAAGGAAGAGTCGCCATATGGAAGAGACACATTAAAACTATTAATTGAAAACGCAGAAATGGCAAGTAAAGAAGAAATGCCTGTATGTCATGATACTGGAATGACTGTTGTAATGATGGAAATAGGTCAAGATATTACATGGGAAGGTATGCCACTAAAAGATGCAGTTAATGAAGGAGTAAGAAAGGGTTATGTCGAAGGTTACTTAAGAAAGTCTGTATATTTGGATCCATTAGATCGTGTGAATTCAAATGATAACACACCTTGTGTATTACATACTGATATAGTACCTGGAGATAAAGTTAAAATCTCTATAATGCCTAAAGGTGGAGGAAGTGAAAACATGGGTGGGTATACAAACTTAGTTCCTGCTGATGGGGTAGAAGGTGTAAAGAAATTTATTCTTGATACTGTTTTTGCTGCAGGTGGAAAAGCATGTCCTCCAATTGTTGTAGGAGTTGGTATCGGTGGAACCATGGACAAGACAACTCTTATTGCTAAACAAGCGCTACTTAGACCAATAGGAGACCGCCATCCTAAAAAAATCTATGCTGATTTGGAAGAAGAGTTATTAGAAGAAATCAATAAATCTGGAATTGGCCCATTAGGCATGGGTGGAAGAATGACAGCCTTAGATGTACATATTGAATATTATCCATGTCACATCACGGCTTTACCAGTAGCTGTAAACATTCAGTGTCACTCTGTTCGTCAAGCATCTATTGAACTGTAAAATTAATGATAACTAATGTGAATAGCATATTTTTGGAGGGATGAAAAATAATGGAAAATAAGGTAATAAAATTAACAACACCACTAACAAGAGAACAAATTTTAGAATTAAATGCAGGTGATGTCATATATCTTACAGGGAATATCTATACTGCAAGGGATGCGGCTCATAGAAGGATTCAGGATAATATAGAAAATAATAGACCCCAGCCTTTAGATTTTGAAAATCAAATTATTTTTTATGTTGGTCCAACTCCTGCAAAACCGGGAAAAGTTATTGGTTCTGCTGCACCAACTACCAGTGTTAGAATGGATAAATATGTAGAGATGACTTTAAAGCTAGGCGTGCTTGGTATGATTGGAAAAGGAGAAAGAGCTGACTACGTTACTGATCTTTACAAAAAATATGGAGGAGTTTATTTCTTAAGTATTGGTGGAGCATCAGCTATGATTGGAAACCAAATTAAAGAAAATGAAGTAGTTGCTTATGAGGATTTAGGTACAGAATCAATAAAAAGATTCTATGTTGAAGATATGAGATTAATTGTAGGAATAGATTCCAAAGGTAAGTCATTCTTTGAAGAGCAAGTTGTAAAATATAAAATAGTAGATTAAAAACCATAATATAAAACTAATAACTATAATAATGTAATTAGAAAGGAGATATTATGCTAGATGATATGTTGAAGAGTGCTAAAGTTGATGAAGAGGTAAAAAAATCAAATCAAGATCCAGATAAAAAACCAAAAAAGAAGAAGATGGACTTGTTTTGGAAAATAATGATAGGTTTTGTTTTCGGTATTATAGCTGGTTTAATAATGAAAGAAAAAGCATCAATGTTTGCTTTTTTAGGAACCATATTGACTAATATGCTTACTATGGTTGTTGCTCCTTTAGTTTTCTGTGTAATTGTAGTTGCCATAGCCAATATAGGAGATACTAAAAAGATTGGTAGAATTGGCCTTAAAACAGTTGTCATGTTCCTCTTAACTACTTTGTTTGCAATATTTATAGGACTTGTCTTAGCAAACGCTTTCAATATAGGTTCAGGGGTAACAATTGAACTACCGGATACAATGACTGAAGCAACTACAGAGACGACTGTAATAGATACAATTGTAAATATTGTACCAAAAAATATTTTTGCAGCTTTATCAAATAATGATTTGTTAAAGATTATCTTTTTTGCATTATTGCTGGGATTTGCACTTTTAAATATGGGGGAAAAAGGACAGAAAATACTTAATGCATTTAAGCTCGGGCAGGAAGCCATGACGACATTGGTTTCAATTATACTTAAATTCACACCAATTGGTGTGTTTGGAATAATGGCTAATGTGGTTGGTAATATTGGAATTGAGATTCTAATACCATATGCGAAGGCGATTGTTGCCCTTTATTTGGCATGTATCTTTTATCTGGTTGTTGTTCAAGCAGGAATTGTTGCCGGGGTCTTTGGAAAGATTTCTCCAATAAGGTTTTTAAAAGAAATGAGAGAACCAATGGCATTTGTTTTTGCTACTTGCTCAAGTGTTGCAAATATTCCTGTTAATTTAAGGGCAGCAAATAGATTAGGTGTTGATGATGATACTGCGAACTTTGTTATACCTCTTGGAGCAGTTGTTAATATGAATGGAACTGCCATTTATCAAGCTATTGCAGTTATCTTTACAGCTCAGATATATGGTATTGACCTCACTATTGCAGATCAAGCCATGGTTATGTTAACAGCAACTTTAGCAGCTATTGGTACAGCAGGTATACCTGGCTCTGGATTAGTTATGTTAACAATTGTTCTTGGTGCAGCAGGATTACCTATGGAAGGTGTTGCATTATTAGCAGGAATTGACCGTATCCTAAATATGGGAAGGGTTGTACCAAATATTGTTGGTGACACAGCAACAGCAGTTGTGGTTGCTAGATCAGAGGGAACTCTAAACACCTCTGTTTTAGGAGAAAGTAAATAAAGGAAGCAGGAGAATTATTAATAAAATTT
>JBMNUR010000278.1:0-4192 GCA_050946395.1 Peptococcales bacterium | reverse complement strand
TGAACTAGTTGATAATTAAAATTAATAAAACCAAGCCATCTATTTATATTGCCAAACGTGCTGGTTTTTCATGGCCAAAAATGGGGGTTTTCAAATGGCCATTGACAGGAAGAAAAAGATACAATCTTTACAGATGATATTAAAGAATAGTTACTCTCCTTGTTTATCTCGTTCTTTTTATCTAATCTCGCTAAGGCTTCGCTCATGATAATTGTTATAGCTTTGCTTTTGGTTAAATGTCTTTTTAAAATGGTAATTAATAAAAGATAATCCAAATCATCAAGACCTTGGGTTATCTTTTATTTTTTGTGTAATGAATAGCTTCTTATCGGTACTAATTAAATAGTTGAAAAAATAAGGAGTTGATAGAGCTATGCAGTCGGCTGTGAATATAGATAAGGAAATAATATCTTTTGCATATAAATTTGCCTACCGCCTTTGTGGCAACGGAAAAGCAGCGGAAAAATTGACGGAGCTTTCTGTTATTGCCTATTATAATAAGGTTCAGGATGATAATTTATTACTACTAAAGACCGTGTGGCAGGAATTTATAAAATACTACAGTTTTATAGAATTCCAAGAGGGAACAGGTCTACAAAAGATATTACTTAATTTACCGGCACAATTACGTTGTGGCGTGATTCTCAAAGATATATTTAAGTATGATTATGAGCAAATTGCCCATGTTTTATCTATCAATCCACAGGAGGTCCAGAAAATAGTGGCGCAAGGACGGCAAAGAGTAGTTGCTCATTGGGAGATGTTAAGAGAGTAAATAATAAAAGAATGAAATTATAATAGGATTTAGCCCCGCCAGTATAGAAGTTAGGAAGATAAGTTTTATCAATACACGGAGTTGTGGTAATGGTATGGAACGAGTGCAACAATTATATGAACTCTATAAAATACTTATCTTACGTTATTTTTTGCGACTGACGGGAAATATGGAAGAGGCGGGGGAATTGACCCAGGAAACCTTTTATCAGGCGTGTCTTTCTATCCACCGCTTCCATCAGAAATCGTCAGCTAAAACATGGCTTTATGCTGTTGCTCGCAATGTTTACCTTAAAAATTTACGCAAGAAAAGTAAGGATAAATGGTTTCCTTTTGATGAATACTCCTGGTCACACACGGAATTTAGGGTAGGGGACCCCGGTGAGCAGATTGTTATCCAGGAAACAAGGGAACAAATAGCTAAAGCATTATTAAAACTTCCCGAGAATCATCGAACAGTATTAATTTTAAAAGAATACGAACAGTTGGGTTATGAAGAGATTGCTGAGATCTGTGGTCAAACAGTTAATTGGGCCAGAGTCACATTTTTTAGGGCTAAAAAACAGCTTCACCAGATTTACCAAAAACTAGAGGGAGATGAACAGGCATGAGTAAAGAGTGTCAATTAATACAAGATTTATTTCCTTTATACTCAGAAAATCTAGTGAGTCCTGAAACAAAAGAATATATAGAAAACCACCTGGCTCAATGTATTTCTTGCCAAAAAACCTGGGAGGAACTAAAGGAGCCTCTTTTAGATGTCTTGCCCGAACAGGAGTTTAAAGTGGAACAAGGGGTGGGAGATAAACTAATAGCCAGTCTTAAAAAAACAGTAGTACTGGGAATTTGTTTTCTGTTATTGGGAGGGGCAGGTATTGGTTATGCTTCTTATACTGCCGGAAAGCATGTAAGCTTGGATGATCCAAGTTATCGTTTGGTTGACCAATTGGGGCTTTTTACGGAAATTAACCAAACTAAAGCACTAACTAATACGGAAATCATACTGGAAAAAGGGATTTTTGATAACTCTCGTACCATCCTTTTTTTAAAAGTCCCAAACCCCGGCGAAAAGATTCTAGAGATCTCTCTAAGTGATGAAGCCGGCAATGAATATCTCCAGAGAAACAGCAGGGTTTTACAGAAAAAGTTTTATGTAGTAGAGTTTGAACCCCTCAAAGCCGAGGTGGAAAACGCTCGTGTTGTCTTAAATTTTCCCGAGGGAAAGGAAGAAATAGAGTTCATTTTTCCGGTAGATATTACTCAAACCTTACAGTATACCCGGATAATTTATCCTAATGCTGAAGAAAAAATAAAAGGTATTTCAATCGCTCTCAAAAAAGCAGTGTTAGGTGTGAGTCAGTCAGAATTTAAGTTAAAGCTGGATTGGCCCTATGATGGCTCTGTTACCGGACTTAGTGTGGGGAGAGAAGCGTTTTTCCCTACCTCATTTAGTAAAATCCCTGATGATGCACCGCCACCGCCCGGTCCCGTAGCTCCTGGAGGTCTTATCCCCAATTACGCCGCCACTTTTGGGGTTAATTTCCGGAATGAAGATCCTGCTACCAACCGGCCGGCTTTGTATGACTTAAGCCAACGTGAGGAAATCACTGTACAAGGCGGTGAGTATAGAACTACCCAGTTTCCCTGTCAAGTGGAATTATCCTTGAAGTTTGACTTGGTGGAGCCAGAGACAGAGGAAGTTGAGCTTTTATTACCTCCTATTTACGTTTTTACTAAGTCTAATAGTAATGATAAAATTAGGCTGGATTTTAGCAAAGAGAACGAAATTACCTTAAATAAGATCATACCATTAAAAGAAGGAAAAATAATTATCAATAAAGCCTGGCTGGAAGAGAACCGGGTTTTCATCAGTTACCAGTTGGAAAAAGCACAAGATTCAGGCTATCAGGATTTCCTACCACACTTTGTCCTGGCAGATGAAAAGGAGCAAAAACAGGGGCAGGGTCACTACACTTACGGTAAAGACGGGGAACTCTTTTTCCCACTATATGATGCTCAAAGCCCAAAATTTTCTTTAACACTGGACAGTCTTGGGGAGCTCTTACCCCGGCAAAAGTATACTATTAATATCAGTGAGAAATAGCCTTAAGGGTTACTATAATATTTATATGGGATTGCTCAGCAATTTTGTTGTTCTCCATTAAAAGGAAACTAGGATTACTTATATTTTCTGTAGGTTAAGGAGGAATAGTTAATGAAGAATTTTCTTGGAACATTTGCAATAAGTCTTATCCTGTGCTATATCTTTCTTTTCTTTGGTGGAGTACTTATTTTTGAGAATTTCTGGGCAATCCTTGTTTTTGTTGCATTTATTATAGCTATTCTTATTACGGTGTTTATACATCAAGAGACAAAAATTGAAGAACTAGAAGCTCGAATCAAAACACTTGAGTCTAAAAGCGATCAATCACAATAAAATTGAGGATGTCTGTTATGAAGGTGTATAGTTGGAAAACATTAATCGTTACGATTCTCGCGTTCGTTTATATTATATGGAAGTTTGAAGATGTGGTGGCAGGAGAAGTGTCTGCGTTTATTTTTGCGATATCCTTGGGTTACCTTATTCTCCAAGGTTTTTGGGTATCATTTACTAAAGAGGGGTTTGAAAAAGATAAGCAAAGAGAAGTTAGCGTTAAGAGGGCTTATAGGAAACTTTTTGGTTCTTGGGCTCTGATTGCTCCATGGGGACATTTCATTCTAATTCTTTTAGCAGCGGCAAGTGTTAAGTTTTTACCTTCTCAACCGTGGCTTTCAATTTTTCTTATTATAGGAAGTTTAGTATATATTATTGTGTGTGGTGGATTAGTGCGAAAGCATATGAGGTTGGAAGAAGAAATTGCGCAAGAAAAAGGTGAAGAATTTTAATAATCTTGAGAGATCTATGTTTGTAATTACTGCATTATGTATGCGTCATAAATGACGCAGGTTAAGGTTGAGGTTAAGAAAAGTTGCCTAAAGGTTTATCGGGTTACAATTCACTTGCCAAGTATTTTCATGCATTTCCTTAACCTTAACCTAGCGAAGCGAAACCTCAACCTTGTGCAGCTTTGCTTTGCAAGATTCACTAGTGCCATAAAGCAAGGCAGATTATTTCACCCTTGTTGTACATCACAACTAAATTGTTAACCAAGAACAATAGAGACTCCAGAGGGCTACTCTGGAGTCTATGAGGATAATGCTCTGAAAAATGTGCAACAACTGATATATTTCATTAATATTTATACTCTAAGAAGTAAACATTTTAATGTTTGATTTAAGAGGTGAAATACAATGAAAAAATTAAAATGTTTACTTGTATTATTAATACTGTCTTTCTCTATAATTGCCTGTGGACACCAAGACTATCTTATTAAAAAAATTGACATCAATAGTGAACAGTCTAAATTAATCGAGGATA
>JBMNUR010000277.1:0-4219 GCA_050946395.1 Peptococcales bacterium | reverse complement strand
TTTGAGCTAAAAAAATCAACACCAGGGTTTGAAACACAATATAGGCAACAACCTCCATTAGATCCCCTCCTACCTGGCCACAGCCAAAAGTACAATTAAAGTAACAAAAATATAAGCTAAATAGGTATGCACACTACCAGTCTGTAATCGCCGGACAAGTTTGGAAAAACGCAAAAATAATGCCATAAATGGTTGGTAAAGATACAACTCAACTATCGGTTTAATAGTATCCCGGAAGCGAATACTCTTACTAAAATAGGGTCGACCTGCAAAAACTTCTTCAACTTCTCTTTCCGGTAGAAAAATATGTTTGAAGAAAATTCTTACCGGTTCAGTAAACCCGGTGCCTGTATACTGCATAGTATGGTCGGGTATTATTCCACAGGTCCAAGTCTCATCTATTCGCTCCTGAGTTTTATTAAAGAGTAATGGCAGTATATTTTTAGTTAGGAGAAAAATTACAACTAAAGAAAACGCCCAGATGAGTGGAAAATAACTACCGGCAAAGAAGGTCAGATTACTACTATTTGACAAATCGACTACTGATGTAAGTACCTCACTGTTAATTGACCAGTAAGTCTCCCCGATCCTTCGTAGAACTTTAATCAAATAAACAGGAAAAATACCTAAACCCAAACACAAAAGAGAACTAAAGGCCATAGCATACTGCATTTCTTTGGGCACTTCCTGTGCTCCTTCGGCAAAGCTGGAGCGAGGCATGGCTAAAAAAGTAGTCCCGAAAACCTTAACCCCGGCCATGGCCACCAGGGCACCCACTAGGGCTAGGGAAGCCAATGCTAATAAAGCTAAAATTTTAATACCTAACGTATTACTAACTGTAATCAGACTAATAAGTGATTTTAAAGTTAACCACTCACCGACAAAACCATTTAATGGAGGCAAAGCGACTAGAGCCATAATACCCACTAAAAAGTAAAAACCGGTACGTGGTAAGAACTTTAATAACCCTCCTAATAAATCCATGTTTTTGGTATGAGTACTATAGATTACTGAACCCGCCCCCATAAATAAAAGGGTTTTAAAAACAGTATGGTTCAAAAGATGATACATACAAGCGATAAAAGCCATTAAAGCCAAGGCTGTTAAATTATGCTGATAAAAAACAACTGCTGTTCCCAAACCGATAAAGATGATCCCTATATTTTCTACAGTACTATAGGCTAGTAGTACTTTAATGTCACTTTGAACAATGGCATAAATGGCTCCTAAAACAGCGGAAACCATACCCACAATTATTAACAAATAACCCCACCAAAAAGAACCCTGGGGTAAAAAGGTCAAGAGAAAACGCAACAAACCATAAACGGCAGTTTTAACCATAACTCCGGACATTAGAGCCGAAACATTGGTAGGTGCCGCTGGATGAGCTCGAGGTAACCAAATATGCAAAGGAACAAGCCCAGCTTTTGTCCCAAAACCGATAAGAGCTAAGATAAATATAATACTAGCTAAACCGGAGTTTATTCCATTAAAATTACTGGCTAAATCATTAAAATACAAAGAACCTGCATTCTTTGCCAGTAACAAAAAGGCAATAGTAATAAAGACCGTCCCTAAATGGGTCATCACTACATAAATATAGCCTGCCTGGCGAACTCCTCTATCTTCATGTTCATAATTTACTAACAAGTAGGAAGCTAGAGACATTACTTCCCACATAAACAAGAAAATTAAGATATCTCCTGAGGTTACTACTAAAAACATAGCTAAAAGAAAAATATTGTAGAGAAAATTAAAATACCCCAGGTTTTTCCTAGGGGTATAATGCTGGTTGTATCCCAGAGAATATATGGAAACAATGACTCCCCCTAAAGCAATTACTAAAGCAAAAAAAGCCGCTAACCTATCTAAAATAAGAAAATGTTCAAACATCCCCAAATATTCAGGTATCTTTACCACCAAAATTTTTTCCATTAATATGCCTCTGAAACTAACCCCCAGCATTATACTGGAACCTAAACCTGCCATAATTAGACCTAGATTCGCGGAAACTAAGGGCTTTTTTGCGGAAGCTAAAAGACCGCTAAAAGCACCGAGAATAAATAAGAACAGTCCTAAACCTAATAAACTCTCCACATTTCAAGCCTCCAGACCCTATACTTTTTGTTTTTTCAGACATATCTAAATCTTATCATAGTAACAAATATTAAGAAAGTGCAAGCCTCTCCTCGGCGCCTATTTTCTACCACACTATTCAACTGAAAAGATCAATGAAGACATATTTTAAGAATTACTATGTTTTTTTGAACAAACTATATAAAATGGATAAACATTGAAACAATAATTAGCTAAAAAAGATTAGAATTATAATTATTTTTTTGAACAAACTAAATGTGAGGTGATTTTATGGTTCTTGGGCTGGGAAATATTTGTTACATGTTTTTATAGAATAACAAATGCCTAGGAGATTCTTATGTATAATTATTTATTAAAGGGATCATTAAGTGGAATTATTGCCGGTTTGATAATGGGATTAATTAGCATGTCGTTACACGCTGCTAAAATTTGTAAGCTTTGTATTATTGCTATTGGCGGCGGAATTTTTTCAGGTCAGCAAATGGAAGGATATAATGTTTATGGACTTTTATTGGCATGGCTTATTCATTTTGCATTAAGTGGGGTATTTGGAATCCTTTTAGCAATAATTCTTAATTATTTTGTGACAAAATATTATATATTTATAGGCGCAGGTACGTTAACTTTAGTATATCTAGCTAATATCGGCGTTATAGCTCCAATAAGAGGAGTCTTCCCTAATAACCAAGATTTTTTTAGTTTATTTTTAGTTCTCTTATATCATATTTTCTTTGGTAGTTTAACTAGTTATTTAATTGTTAAAAATAAAAAAGAAATAACTTAACCTTGAGTATTATCCAATACCACTTATTAGAAAAGCAGACACACGGTCCTTTAATAAACATTAAACAGTGAGCTTGAACCTCATGAAACTCTATAAATAACCCTTCTTCTAATCACCATTATTTGCACAAATTTATCCAAAATGTTATAATTTTTACATAATTAACTGTAATTTTCGGTATTTTGAAGAGGTGGTATCAATAATAAATGAAAAGTAGCATTATGAAATGGTTACGTACTTTACATATTATATCTGCAAGTATATGGTTTGGAGGAACTGTATGTATAGGTGTTTTAACTTTTATCTGTTTTTTTAATCTAAACGAAACGAATTTCTTAATAGTTGCTCCTTTAGTACCAATGTTATATCAAAAAGCAATTATGCCTATGGCCATTTTTACGGTAATACAAGGATTAATCTATGGTTTTTTTACAAATTGGGGATTTATTAAGCACGGATGGGTACTTTTAAAATGGATTTTTACAATTTTACTTATACCATGTGTAGGTTTCGGAACTATTGGCCAATTGTTTTCAGTAATGGATAAGGTAAACACATCCGGCTTTAATGGGGGATTTACTGACGGCGGGTCAATTTTGTTATTTATTGCTTTGCAGATTTTAATTTTACTAATCATGATTGGTATATCAGTTTTTAAACCTAAGAAAAAGAGTCAAACAAACAAGCAAAAATCAGAAGTAGCAAAATCTATTAATTTGCCCCATTAAGATTTTTTGGCAACACCTGCTACACCTATTATTTTCCTATTCGCAAAAAACTTTCATTAAAGTTAAGATACTTAATTAGTTAAATTTAGAATTATTATAATCGTAAGGGATAAAGCTTGAATTCCAGTAGCACTCTGTAAAGCAACATGGTGGTTAAAAATCAATAATAAATGGATTTGCTATAATGTATTACTTTACTGCCTCAATAATATAAGACGCAACAAATTCCTCAATGTTTTTTTCAGGGAACCAGCTCTTTACAATCTCTTTACCATTATCTTTTGGTGCCATTCGAATATACTTGAAGCCTGCATCAATTAGCATTAATTTAAGATCTTCAATATATTCAGCACCGCCAATACAGCCAGCTATCAATTCCAAGTCCTGTTTAATGTTTTCAGGCAATTGTTTTGTAGCAACAACATCAGAGATCGATAACCTCCCACCAGGCTTAAGGACCCTAAAAGCTTCTTTAAATACCCGTTTTTTATCCAAGGAAAGATTGATTACACAATTGGATATGATAACATCAACTGATGAATCACCTACTGGTAAATGCTCAATTTCCCCTAGTCTAAATTCTACATTGGTATATCCAGTTTTTTGTGCA
>JBMNUR010000276.1:0-4221 GCA_050946395.1 Peptococcales bacterium | reverse complement strand
TAGGTCAGTCAACGCAACGGGATGTATTCCTTGCATTGAATACAATCACCAGAACGGTCGGAGCTTCACCAAGAGCGATCGAGACCATCCTACGAAACTTCGAGGACGACCTGATTGATGAAGACACATTCGTAAATCTGCTGAGGCAATTCAATCAGAGTCCTGCCGACTACGGATATGAGATTTCCATCCCACAGGATAATATGCATGATTTCATTGAAGGATGGAATCATGACGATTGATGTTTCGACGAAGAATCCGGACGATTTCATCAATTCCATGGAATCTTTATATAAGTAGTAGCTGAAGAGGCCGTTAACAATAACCATCTTAGACTTACCTTGACACCAAAGCTACACTACCGTATATTCTGGTCAGAGACTTTTTATTAAGGAGGTTCTGCTATGGCTACAAAATCTTTTTCTCGTGATATTATCGTAAGCAGTGGCAGAGCTATAAAGCTGTTGAAAGACTCATTAACAAAAAGTTCAAATCAATGTGAGCGTAGAATTGCTCCTAAGGCTAAAGGTAGTAAGCATATATCAGATTCTCAAGTGCAAAATATATTGCGAGATTATTAATTTAGAATCGAGGTGTTTACTATCTCACGAGTCATATACCCACTCCGAACGGCACTGGAAGATTTTTTGCTCGATGAATCAATTAAGCAGGGGCTGGTATCTTCTGATAAAGTAACCAAATCAAAAACTATTATTGCTGATGGCTCAGAATTGAGCGTATCTCAATACTTATCAGGGCGTAATGATTTAAAAAAAGTTAAGAAAATCGCTGAAGCCCGATTACTATCGTTCATGAGTAACTTCTCTTGTTCTAAGAATCAAGATGTTCAGAATTTTCTAACAACTGAAATGTGTATTTCTTTTGAAAAAAGGAATCGCTCAAGAACCTACCTTATTCTAAATGAGAACAGTGAGATACTAGGATATTTTTCTTTGGCATTAAAAACTCTTTTTGCCAAAAAGAAGAGTCTTACGAATGCAATTAGAAAAAAAACCAATCCGGGAAAAGATTGTTCATTAATTTCACCAGAGACAGATTACTATAATGTATATCTTATCGGGCAAATTGGGAGAAATGATTCATTCACAAGAAAAGACCTTAGTCTATCTGACATATTAAGTGAAATTTTCTCAATACTCATTGAAGTTCAAAATAGAGTTGGAGGATCTTCAATTTTGATTGAAGTTGATAACAACCAAAAGCTAATTGAGCTCTATAAAGAACATGGGTTTCAGTATTTGGAAACCGGCCAAGACAATCTAAGCCAATTACTGATATTGTTTGATGGTATCTGAGTATGTATCTACGGAAATGGCAACATCAAAAATCCGGAATCAATTTCATCAATTCCATGGAATCTTTATATCGGTAGCTGCTGAAGACGGATCAGATATATGGATGAGGAATTCCTGAAAAACTTCCCTGTAGATATTGTTTTCTGAAATTGGTCACATTCCGGATTCCCTTGAACTCCGCAACGCAGCTGAATGTAGAACCTTTCTTCTTCGTCTTGTTCACGAAGCCGATCTCGGAAACTCTCATCATGTCCTGTTCCATGATATCGGTATTGTGGGTGGTGAAAATCAACTGGGCATTCGATGTGTTGTACCTCTTGTCCTTGAACATCCTCACAATTTCCGCCAACAGGATGGGATGAAGAGAAGTTCCCAACTCATCGACGACCAGCACGGTTCCCGACCGCAATGCTGCCAAGACTACACAAAGCAACCTTGCGACACGTCGGGTGCCCGCAGATTCATCCGTAAAATCGAACCGCACCTCATTGCCATGGACATCTTCGTGGTAAGAAGAGACCCCACGTGAAGTGATGATATCCATAGGTATGTGTACTACATCCCGTTTGTACTCCATGCGCGTGATGTCGATGTCCAATTTCCTTAGAATCGAAGCAATCTCTTCGAAAGCTCTTTGTACTTCTTTCTCATCATCAGTATTTGCCAATCTGTCCAGTCCGAACGAGAGAGGAAGTCTCGTGTCGGAATGCACCTCGAGCTTATTGCTCATGAAATCAAACGCGGCTGTCATGGACTCATGCAACCCTGCATAATTCTTACCAATCACGGTGATGAAGGGGGTTCTGAACAGGCGTTCCTTATCGAGACATTCAACCAAGAATGTTTTGTTCAGCTTCTTCTCCGGGTAACCCTCCGCGGATACCTTGGTAAGCATGGGTTTTCCGTCGGTGATGGAGAAAAGCGTTTCTCCATTCTCCGTGAGGATCTCCGTAATGATCTCCTTCCCGTCAACTTCCAGCACATATCGGAATATCCTCTCTCCAACCATGAATTCCAAGATGAATGAGGTAATGTCGTTACCAGGGTGCAACCTGTTTGGTACAACCAATTTGGGGTCGTATCTATTTCTGATGATTTCGACAAACGACTTGAACGCAAGGATTATGGTCGACTTCCCCGAAGCGTTCGCGCCATATATGGCCAGACAAGGAACGGTTCGCACCCCGTTTACTTCAAGGAAGGGGAACAGCTCCATCTCTCTATATCCGTTAGGAGCCTTTTTTTCTGCGTATCTCATGGGGAGAATCGCATCAAGTATCGATCTGTAGTTTTTAATATGAAACGATAAGAGCATGTATTTTTCCTTTATAGGTATCTATAGTATCATTTCAACCAACAGTAAAGTCAAGATAAACAATATTTTTGTTTATTTTGGATATAATCTTACAAGCCTACCCTCTTAACGAAACTGGTCACACATTGTGACCGTTTGAAACGCCAAAGCATGGCACTATAGAGGCTATCACCCGAATGTTGATCAACATAAACTATATGCTTTGCGTTTTTAACATATTTTCATTCTGTCGGTCACAATGTCGGTTACTATGTCGGTCACAATGTCGGTCCCGATGTCGGTCTCAATGAGGGTAAAAAGGCTGATGAAAGATCGGAAGCGTAGCTTTACAAATCCACCCTGTTGATCGGCTTTCCCGCCAGGAAGCGTTCCACGTTCCTAATCGCTATCCCCAGGAGGCGCTCTCGGGTCTGCAGCGGCGCCCAGGCGATGTGGGGGGTGATGATGATGTTCTTCGCCTTCAGAAGGGGGTTGTCCGCCTTGATCGGCTCGACGCTCACCACATCCACGGCTGCGGCATAGACCTTGCCGGAGTTCAGCGCATCGGCAAGATCCTGTTCGTTCACGAGGGGGCCGCGCCCGGTGTTGAGGATGATCACCCCGTCCTTCATCTTTGCGATCGTATCCCTGTTAATCATCCCCCTGCTCTGCTCGGTCAGGGGCAGATGGAGGCTGATGATGTCGCTCTCTTTGTAGATCGTCTCCATGGAAGCCCGATCCGGGTGTTTCGGATCAAGCGAAGGCGAATAGGCCAGCACTTCCATGTTGAGCGCTTTGGCGACCTTTCCCACCGCCTTGCCGATCGCCCCGTAGCCGATGATCCCCATCTTCTTGTTCGCCAGCTCGATGAGGGGGTAGTCCCAGAAGCAGAAGTCCTTGCAGGTCGTCCACCTGTTGTCCCGTATCACCGCATCGCTGTGCCGCTGCACCCGGTTGGTGATCTCAAGCAGGAGCGCGAAGGTGAACTGGGCCACCGCGTCGGTCGAGTAGGCGGGGATATTCGTAACCACAATGCCTTTTTCTCTCGCCGCTCCCATGTCCAGGACATTGTATCCCGTCGCCAAGACTCCGATGTACTTCAGCTTCGGCGCTTGGATAATCGTCTCCCTCGTAAGAATCGTCTTGTTGGTGAAGATGATCTCGGCATCGCCGATCCGCTTGACGACATCCTTTGGCTCCGTCCGGTCATATACGGTCAATTCTCCGTAGGCTTGAAGCGGAGTCCAATCCAGATCCCCGGGGTTCAGGGCATATCCATCCAGTACGACGATCTTTCTCATGGATGGAATCCTACCACGAAGATCCGGGATTATAGAAGCGGTAACGCCGGCGTTTCCTTGGATTCGATCACCCCTTCGAAGACGGGACTCCGCTCCTCCATCTCACCGGCGCTGTACCCCCAGATCGACTCATACTCCTTCGGATCCTCCCCCATCGCCTCAAGCTGCCGGAGGTACCGGGCAATCGACTTGGACTCGACGATGTCGACGTGGTGCATCTCCTCGATCACCTTGGAGTGCGGCCGGGTATGGTCGAACTCGAAGCGGAGGATTCTCCGCCCGTCATCGGTAAGCCCGATCGTCCGGTAGG